>JBBSOG010000346.1:0-6735 GCA_038259985.1 Cytophagales bacterium | reverse complement strand
TTGGAAGATTGTTAGTAGCCTGAACCTATTACTTCGCATGACAAAGCAACCTTCCTATTTGCTATGCCTCCTGTTTCTTTTGGGGGCGTGCACGCAACATTTGCCCGAAAAAAGAATATTGGTAATTACCCAACCCAATCTCACCGCCTCGGCAGATATTCAGAAATTACAAAGCATAAGCCAGCAGCAAAATTACGTGTTGGATACTACCTCTCAAATAAGCCTCATTACGGAAGACACGCTAAAACACTACAGTGCCCTGGCATTTTTGCAAGTACCCGGTGAAGCACTTGATTACCGGCAGCAAACTGACCTTGAGCGTTATATGCAGGCGGGGGGCGGCATCATCGGCATCGGTACTGATATGTCACCGGAATACCAGTGGCTCTGGCATGAGGCGCTGGTTAGCGCCTGGTCTGAGGAAGCACAAGGTGAAGAAATGATGGTCACGACCATCAGCAATAAAGAAGAGAAAAGCCCATCAAAAGCCACTAAGCTAAATTTTGACGGCGGACGCTTTGCCTACATTCCCTCATTAGCTGAAACTTCGGATGAAGATTTAGCGGAAGTTTTGACTTATGCTATTGATCAGAATAGCCTAAACTACCAAAAAGCAAGCACCAAAAGAGTACCCGACGAAAGCCGCTTCACCCGCATTGTGCTGGACGACCAACTCAATGAGCCGATGGAGCTGGATATCATGCCGGATGGCAAAGTGATTTATATTGAGCGTCGCGGTAACGTGAAGCAGTATGACCCCGAAACGAGGGAAGTAAAACTGCTTTCTACTTTTGATGTAAGTACCGAAGGTAATTATGAGGATGGTATGCTTGGCATTGCCGTTGACCCAAAATTTCATCATAATCGCCATATTTACATTTACTATTCACCTGCAGGAGAAGATTCCGTGCAGCGACTGTCCCGTTTTTATATGTCAGAAGACAGCCTGATTAGGGCCAGTGAAAAAGTGATTCTGGATGTGCCTGTCCAACGGGAAACCTGCTGCCACTCCGGCGGCTCCGTACAATTTGGGCCGGATGGCTTACTTTGGCTTTCTACCGGAGATAATACCAGTTCCAAAGAATCCAACGGTTATTCCCCCTTGGATGAACGCCCTGGCCGTGGTCCCTGGGATTCGCAGAAATCATCCGGGAACACGCATGATTTGAGAGGGAAAATCCTCAGGATCAAAGTCAATGAAGATGGTTCATCGGGGGCTGCCCCATACAGTATACCCAGTGGTAACCTCTTCGCCAAAGATGGTTCGCAAGGCAGGCCGGAAATCTATGTAATGGGTGCCCGAAACCCTTTCCGTATTTCTATTGACTGGAAAAATAACTGGGTCTACTGGGGCGATGTAGGCCCGGACGTGGGTAAAGACGGTATACAGGGACCGCAAAGTTATGACGAGTGGAACCAGGGAAAAGTAGCCGGAAACTACGGCTGGCCTTACTTCGTAGCAGACAACAAAGCCTATCCGGACTGGGATTTTTTCACAGATACACCCGGCGAATATTACAATCCTGAGAGGCCCATCAACGAATCACCCCACAATTACGGAAGCCGTGTGCTGCCACCCACCTGTCCGGCGATGATCTGGTACCCTTACGGTGAATCGGAGCAGTGGCCTAACCTGGGTACCGGTTCCCGCAGTGCGATGGCAGGGCCGGTCTATTATGCCGATCGTTACCAGCATTCTAATGTGAAGTTTCCTGACTATTTTGATGGAAAGCTATTCATTTATGAATGGGCACGTAGCTGGATTAAGGTAGTGACTTTTGATGAAAACCTTGAACCAGTGAAGATTGAACCTTTCATGGAAGACATGCCGATTTCCAAGCCTATAGATATGGAGTTTGGCCCTGATGGCGCGATGTATCTCCTGGAATATGGCGCTAACTATTTTGCCGATAACGATGAGGCAAGATTGGTCAGGATTGAATATGCGGAAGGCAACCGAAAACCGGTCGCCAGTATAGCTGCTGACCGCAAAGCCGGAGCCGCCCCTTTGACAGTTCAGTTTTCCGCTGCCCAATCTTTTGACTACGACACCGATGATGCGCTAAGTTATGCCTGGTCTTTTACGGATGATGAAGTACAGGCTGGGGAAGCAGAAACTGAATTCACTTTTGAAAAACCCGGCGTATATTATCCGACTTTAAAAGCTACCGACAAGGCAGGAAAATCCTCCAGCGCCCAGCTAGAAATCAGGGTAGGCAATGCCCCTCCGCAGATTGAAGTAGCCATGAATGGAAACCAGTCCTTCTTCTACGATGATGAAGCACTGGATTATCAAATCAAGGTAAAGGATACCGAAGATGGTAATACCGCTGATGGCGGCATAGCTCCCGAAAATGTACGCGTACACTTTGATTATTTGAGAGATAGCAAAGACCTCGCGCTGCTAGGAGCCAACGCAATCGTTTCCCCTTTCTTAAAAGGTAAAAACCTCATTGATGGTAGCGATTGTAAATCCTGTCATGCATTGGACCAAACTTCCATAGGTCCTAGCTATCATGATGTAGCGGGGCGCTATCATGAGGAAGCGGGAGCGATTGATATGCTGGCTACTAAAATTATTACCGGAGGTAACGGCAACTGGGGGCATAGCCTGATGGCCGCCCATCCGCAGCATACCCAGGAAGAAACTGCTGAAATGGTAAAATATATTCTTTCCCTGGCCGATGAAGATCAGGCAATTAGCGGTAGCATGCCCATGCAGGGAAATTTAAAGCTCAACCGCCATCAAGAAAAAGGAGAAGAAGGAAGCTACTTCCTTACTGTGAATTATACAGATAGGGGCGCCAACGACATGCCTCCGCTATCCGTACGGAAAATGATTACGCTGCGCCACCCTCGGGTGCAGGCGGAAGCTTATGAGGACTTTGCCAAAGTAGAAAGACAACGGCCCAGCGGTGGGGATTTTGCTTATGTGAGCAATATTCGCAACGGCTCCTATATTGGTTTCAGCAACATTGACCTCACTGATATTGCTGCAATAGATTTTAATGTAGCGGTAGCAGAAGGAGGAACGATTGAAGTGCACCTGGATCAAGCGGATGGGGCTAAAATAGCGGAAGTAGATGTTCAGGGAGAAGCAGATAGGCGTGAATTCAAAACGTACACCGCCTCATTGAAACCTACTTCCGGCATTCACAAAATATATATTGTTTTCCGAGGTAGTGAAGGTACACAGTTGATGAACTTAGACTGGATATATTTCCAGAATAATACTGATATTTGAAGTTTGTCAGCCTATTTTTGTCGCTTGAATTTTTATTAACCGCTTATAAACATGGCATGTGTATTAAGCGTATCCAATGATTTTCATACTCTAACCTTATTTTTGAATTGCAAATGCAAACACAACACTTGAATGATTTCGGACGAAAGCTGATGCGCATCGCTTCAGGCGCAATGACTGTGATGCTGATTACGCATACCGCTTTTGGTCAGGCAAAAAAGATTGAACTGAACGATTTATCTGCCTTCAAAGACCCGGGAAAAACCTGGTCAATTGTAAACTCTGTCTCTGCGGATTTAGAGGAAAATAATACCCTGGAGACTGCCAAAGGTAAGGGCATACTGGTCAACCAGCCTACCGAAAGTAAGCACGGAAAAGACCTGTATACTAAATTTGAGCATGGCGATATAGATATTGAGCTAGATTATATGATTGCCAAAGGCTCTAATTCAGGTATTTACCTTCAGGGCATGTATGAGATCCAACTGCTGGATAGCTGGGGAAAGAAATATCCCTCTTCAGGAGATAACGGCGGTATCTACGAACGCTGGGATGAAAGCAAACCCGACGGTGAAAAAGGGTACAACGGATTTTCCCCTCGGCAGAATGTGAGCAAGGCACCCGGACTGTGGCAGCATTTGAAGATTTCATTCCAGGCATCCCGCTTTGATGCGCAGGGAAATAAAGTTGAAAACGCCAGGATGTTGCTGGTAGAACTCAATGGCGTAGCGATTCACGAAGATGTAGAGCTATTAGGCCCAACCCGCGGGGCAATGGCCGAAAAAGAAGTAGCCCGGGGCCCAATCCGCATCCAGGGGGACCATGGAGCGGTGGCTTTCAAAAATATCCAATATACCCTTTTTGATGACAATCATCCCAGCCTGTCTGGTTTAAAATACGGTGTATACGAAGGTGAATTTGAGGAAGAACCTGATTATATGGCTTTGAAGCCACTGATGGAAGGCCCGTCAGATAAATTAACTTCCAATATGTCTATCAAAACTAATCCCATGTTGCTCCGCTATTCCGGCAATATTGACGTAAGCCAGGCCGGTGAATATACTTTCAACCTAAGGGTTCCGGGAGGTGTAGGTTCTGTAACGGTAGAAGGACAAAAAATAATTGATGAGGCCAGAAACCAGGGCAGCGGTACTGTCAGCCTAAAGCAAGGTAGTATTCCTTTTGAATTGGTGTATTATAAAAACGTGAGTTGGGTAGACCCGGCATTGGGCTTGACCGTTTCCGGGCCATCTCTACGTGAGACAATCATCAGCGACATTGAAGATTTTCAGAATGCTAATACTACCAATCCTATTCTGAAAGAAGCCACAACAAATACCACACTAAGGAGCTTCATGCGTTTGCCGGACGACGAGATTGTTACCCATGCCATCTCAGTAGGCAGCCCTGAGCAGCTGCATTACACTTATGACCTGGATCATGGTACCATCGTACAAATATGGAGAGGGGATTTTCTGGACGCTACTCCCATGTGGAACAGCCGTGGCAATGGCACCAGTCGTCCCCAGGGTGCAGTACAATATCTAAGCAAGCCAAGCCTGACCGTGGCCTCATTGAGTTCTGACAAAGCCAGTTGGAACAATGATACTACCCAGCTTCGCCCCAAAGGCTACAAAATGGCGCAAGACGGCCAGCCTACTTTCCGCTATTTGATGAACGGTGTGATGGTCAACGATGAAATCAGGGTAGCCGATGAAGGTAAAAGCCTGCGCCGGGAACTGAGTGTAGAGAAGCCTGCTGATAATTTATATGTACGTCTGGCAGAAGGTAATACTATCAAAGACATGGAAAACGGGATGTATGCGGTGGATGATAAAGCTTATTATCTGAAAATAGAAGGTGCAGGAAGTGCCAAACCTATGGTAAGGGATATGGATGGTAAGCAGCAATTAATCATGCCTTTGCACTATAAGCTGACGTATTCTATTCTTTATTAATTCTTAAAGAGAAACATACCATGAATAAATTATATAAAAATATAGCACAACTAAAGGCAGGCCTGGCGATAGTAATCCTAGGCATATTGAGCGTAGTCTCCACTTCATTTGCCCAGGAATCTGCCAAAGAAGAAGATTACTTCAACATTATGCGGATGCCTGTTCCTGAAGGTGTACTGTTGGAAGTAGGTGGGTTGGTCACATTGCCTGATGGGGATTTGGGCGTATCTACCCGTCGAGGGGATATTTATATCATTGAAAATCCTACCGGCAGTAAGCCTTACTACCGTCATTTTGCTTCCGGTTTGCACGAAATATTAGGTTTAGCGTATCAAGATGGTTCTTTCTACTGCGCGCAGCGTGGTGAACTTACCCGCCTGGAAGATACTGATATGGATGGCAAAGCCGATGTGTACGAAACCATCTATGCCTGGCCTATTTCTGGTCACTACCACGAATACAGCTTCGGCCCTAAGATCGCCCCTGACGGTTCTTTCTTTGTGTCTGGCAACGTGGCTTTTGGTAACGAAGAATGGTGGAGAGGGGAAAGCAGAGTGCCCTGGAGAGGCTGGATGATGAAAATTGACAAAGAAGGCAATATGGAGCCTTGGGCTACCGGTATGCGCTCTCCCGCTGGTTTGGGCATAATTGACGGGGAGCTGTTTTATGCTGACAATCAAGGCGATTGGATGGGTTCAGGAGGCGTTTGGCATGTAGAAAAAGGAGATTTTATGGGTCACCCCGCCGGGCTTCGCTGGACTTCTGAGCCTAATTCCCCAGTGAAATTAAAAACAGAAGAACTCTATGCTCAGGTTGACCCTCGCAAGACCAAAGACGAAAATGACAGATACATCAAACCAGAAAATGTAGTAGATGAGGATTATATAGCGCTTTATGAATTGAAAGATAAAATTCCTGAACTGAAACTTCCGGCGGTATGGTTGCCCCACGGTATTCTAGGGATTTCTAATTCGGAAGTGATCCAGATTCCCGATAAGCATTTTGGTCCTTTTGAAGGGCAAATATTGGTAGGTGACCAGGGACAAAGCAAAATCATGCGCGTGATGCTGGAAAAAGTGAATGGTGAATACCAAGGTGCAGCCCTTGATTTCAGGAGCGGTTTTCAGTCCGGTGTGCTGCGCATGGCCTGGGCAAAAGACAAATCCCTTTTTGTCGGCGAAACCAACCGTGGCTGGGGTTCTGCCGGTACCGCTGACGAAGGTTTGCAAAGACTGGTCTGGAATAATAAAGTACCCTTTGAGATGAAAACCATCAAAGCCATGCCTGACGGTTTTGAGATTGAATTTACCCTGCCGGTAGACCGTAAGTCAGCGGAAAACCTGGCGTCTTATGACGTCTATAGCTACATCTACAAATACCATCCGGTATACGGCAGCCCTCCCGTTGAAAACCAGCCTGCGAAAGTCAAAGGGGTAAAAGTGTCCAATGATGGCATGAAAGCCCGGATCATTGTAGATGGCTTGAAGCGTTACCATGTACATACCATCCGTTTGGGTGGTGTCCGGGAAAAGG
>JBBSOG010000345.1:0-6747 GCA_038259985.1 Cytophagales bacterium | reverse complement strand
AGGTTTGAACAATCCCATTTCGGTCAAAAAGAAAGAAGGGTTTACCTGCAAGGGGAAGCTTTTTTTGAAGTGACCAAAGATACACTACGCCCTTTTGTCGTAGCATCCGGCCAGCTTACTACGCGTGTGCTGGGCACTTCTTTCAATATCAATGCGCATGACGATGTAAAAACGGTTGCCGTAGCCAGTGGGGAAGTAGAAGTGAGTTCGGATTTTGAAGGACATAAAAATCAAATCAGCCTTAAGCCCAATCAAGGGGCATCGCTGAATTGTTTGAACGAGCAACTCATCTTCATTGATCAGGTTTCCCAAGAAACTTTTTTGTGGCGCGAAGGCGTGCTCTCTTTTCAAAACGTAGCCTTGAAAACCATCGTTTCCCAATTGGAACGTGCCTACGGAGTTAAAATTTCATGTGCCCCCGCGCTCCTCAAGCGGACCATTACTGCCCGGTATCAGCAAAGACAAGTCAAAGATGTACTGGATGACCTTTGCTTTCTGCTGGGCGCTACCTATGAAATCAATGCTAACCAACATATATCTATCACATTACCCTAACAAACAAAACTATCAGCTATGAAACCAAGATTACCTATTGCAAAAAAAGCCACCATCAGTAGCTATGCGCTGCTTTTGCTGGCCATGCTCCATCTGGCCCCGCTGGATTTGAGTGCCGGAAATGGAGGGCTGGACCCCAGCTACATTGACCTTTCACTGACCAACGTGGGCCTGGTGAAGGTATTTGAAGAGATTGAATCTCGCTACGATTATCACTTCTCCTACACGGATGAAGTAAGGGATTTAAAGCAAACTTTTAACCTTGTGAGCCGGGAGGAAAGTATTGAAGAGGTACTGCAAAAGCTTGCGAAGCAACTTCCTATCCTTTACCGGATTAACGAGCAGACAGTTTCGGTGACCGTAAATCACGCTACTGAACCTAAGAAACAGCCTCAGGAAAGGGTAAATGGCAAAGTAACCGATGAAGAAGGCCAGCCTATTCCCGGAGTATCAGTGTTGATCAAAAACACTTCGGTGGGTACAATTACCGATGTTGACGGAAACTTTAACCTGAATGTCGCTGACGATTTGGAAAATCCCGTGCTCTTATTTTCGTTTGTCGGCTACCAGACGCAGGAAGTGAGCGTAAACGGAAAAAGCACCCTTAATGTCAGTCTCTTTGAGGATGTACAGAGCCTAAATGAGGTTGTCGTCGTCGGTTACGGCACCCAGAAGAAAGCTAACCTTACTGGGGCAGTGTCGCAGATTGATGCCAAAGAACTGGCCAAGCGTCCCAATGTTAACCTCACCCAAAGCCTGCAAGGTACGCTACCCGGCCTGAACATCAACCGAAGTAATGGAAACCCGGGTTCAAGTCCGCTGCTCAATGTGCGCGGTTTTACTTCTCTCAACGGCGGAGGCCCACTGGTGCTGGTAGACGGCGTGGAAGGGGATATCAACAAGATCAACCCCGCTGACGTGGAATCGGTCACGGTATTGAAAGACGCAGCGGCTTCTGCTATCTACGGGGCAAGAGGCGCATTTGGTGTAATCCTAGTCACCACCAAAAGCGCCGAGGCTGGTCGTACACGAATTAATTATACCAATAACTTCGCCTGGGGCACGACGACTACCAATACCGATTTTGTCACCGATCCTTACCAAGCCGTAAAACTCGTAGACGATGCTTTTCAGATTTCTGTAGGCAGGACCTATACCGGATACTCGGCGGAAGATTATGAAGAACTGAAAAAAAGATCAGCTGACCCTTCACTGCCCGATGTAGTGGTCGACAATCGTAAAGGTCAGGACCAATACATCTATTACGGTAATACCAACTGGTGGAAGACGATGTTTCGCAAGTGGCAGCCCCAGCAGAACCATAATGTAACCATCACCGGAGGAACTGATAAACTGAGTGTTTTGCTTTCTGGTAGATTTTACAAGCAAACCGGTATCCTGAAAATCCAGGACGATACTTATGAATCTTACAACGGCCGGGTTAAACTGGACCTGAAAGTAAATGACTGGCTAACCTTATCTGAAAATATCCAGGTAAATACCAGTGACCAGTTGACCCATGGAGGAAGTCAATATGGCTGGGGCGAACCCTGGGGGAGCTTGATCTGGGTACATGCCTTACCTTCTTATGTGCTACAAAACCCTGACGGAACTGCTACCTGGAGAACCGAACTAAACAACTACACCATCGGTGATGGCATTTTTGCCTCATTGCTGTACGGAAAATCCAAAGAGACTATCAACCAGCGCCAACTGGTCAACACTTTTGGGGCGACTTTGACCCCGCTTCCCGTGGAAGGGCTGAGTGTGAAGTTTAACTATACCAACCGCTGGGATTTCCACGATGAAGTAGAGAGAAACGTGAGAAGCCCCTGGTCTATCTATCCCGGACAGATTGGGTATTTGGGAAATGACCAGTTAAGGGAAATAGATATGCGAACAGATTATACGGCGCTAAACCTGTACGGAAACTATGAGCACAATATCGGTCTTCATCATTTTAAGGAAATGATTGGTTTTAACCGGGAATACACCAACTATGAAAGAGTAGATACCCGCAAGAAAAACAATATTTCCGACGATTTGAATGCTTTGGACTTAGGCACCAGCGACCCGGAGGCCTACGGAAATGCATGGGAATGGGCATTGCAAGGCTATTTCTTTCGTCTTAACTATGACTACGACAATCGCTACCTGCTGGAAGTAAATGGGCGTTACGATGGTTCTTCCCGTTTTCCTGACGGATACCGCTGGGGCTTCTTTCCTTCGGTTTCCGCCGGATGGTCCATTGCCAACGAAGGCTTCTTTGCCGGCCTGAATGATTATGTCAATGACCTGAAACTAAGGGCTTCTTATGGCTCATTGGGTAACCAACTGGTAAATTATTACGCTTATGTGCCATCGTTGAATAAGTCTACTTCCGGCTCCTATGCCATAGATGGGGGCAAACTGGAATACATTGATCCTCCCGGCTTAAATCCCTTGGACATTACCTGGGAAGAAGTCAATACCATCAATATCGGCCTGGACGTATCCGTACTCCAGAACCGTCTGAGGGCCAATGCGGATTTCTTTCAAAGAAACACCATTGGTATGCTGACCCAGGGCAGAACTTTACCAGCAGTACTGGGCACGCCTTCCCCTGAAGAAAACGCGGCTGATTTGCAAACCAGGGGATTTGAAGTTTCACTATCTTTTCAGGAAAGCGTTGATGTTGGGGGCAAGCCGCTTAACCTGGTCTTGAACGGAACGGTCTCCAACCAGATTACTAAGATTACCAGATTTGACAATCCTAATAATTTTCTGGGCGATTATTACAAAGGCCAGACCGTGGGCGAGATTTGGGGATATCAGGTGGATGGTTTATTCCAGACGGATGAAGAAGCCGATAACCATGCCGACCAAACCAGGGTAAACGGTAGGATTAGTTCTTCTCCCGGGGAATTTGGCAGGCCTCGCGCCGGTGATGTCAAGTATGCTGATCTGGATGGCGACGGCATCATCAGCGAAGGCGACAATACAATGGAAAGCCCCGGCGACAGACAAATCATTGGCAACGCTACTCCCCAGTTTCCTTATAGCTTTGGTGTGCGGGCCGACTGGAACAATTTTGATTTCTCCGCTTTCTTTCAGGGCATCGGCAAGCAGGACTGGTACCCTAACCGGGATTCCCGCCTGTTCTGGGCCATGTACAACCGTCCTTACAATTCTTTTATCCGAAAAGATTTGGTGGATGAAATCTGGTCGGAAGAAAATCCCGATACGTACTTTCCTCGCCTGAGAGGTTACTCTGCCCTAAGTACGGATGGTGAACTGGGAACAGTCAACAACCGCTACCTGCAAAGTGTGGCTTACCTCCGTCTGAAAAACCTGACCATCGGATACACCCTTCCCCGACAGTGGGTAGAAAATATCCAACTACAAAATGTGAGGTTCTATTTCAGTGGGGAAAATCTCTTCACTTTTAGCAAACTCACCGATTATGTTGACCCTGAGGCTGCTTCAGGCGGCGTGAATTTTTCAGATACTGGTCAGGCCGATGATCAGAGTACTGCCCAGAGTTATCCCTTCGGTAAAATTTTCTCGGCAGGCGTAAGCATCAATTTCTAAGCTCCGTTTTTTTTAAAAATAAAAATGATTGAAACCATGCAACGAAATATATATTTAACTATCATAGGATTTTTTGTGATCCTATTCGTAGGATGTAGTGAGGACGATCTAGACCTTGCTCCCTTATCAGAAGTGACTTCTGAGAATTTTTTTCAGAAAGCCAGCGACTTACAATTGTACACCAATTCTTTCTATCTGATGATTCCCGAAAGGATCTACCGTGAGGATGATGACACCGATAATGTGATCCTAAATACTGCCTCGGAGCGGGTGCGAGGCGCCAGAATAGTACCTACCGATGCCCAGGATGCCGGATGGACATGGGATAACATTCTGAAGATCATCTACTTTCTGGAACACTATTTGAAGTGCCAGGATGAAGCTGCTAAAAAACATTATAGCGGTGTAGCCCACTTTTTCCGCGCCTACTTTTATTTTGACAAAGTAAAGCGTTTCGGCGATGTGCCCTGGTATTCCAAAACCGTGGACCCTACCGATGAAGCTGCGCTGAACAAAGCCCGTGATTCCCGTCAACTGGTGATGGATTCGGTGCTGGCTGACCTGGACTATGCCATTGCCAATATGAACAGCGGTACGGAGCTGTTTCGTGCTACCAAATGGACTGCCCTGGCCCTGAAATCACGGGTCGGGCTATACGAAGGAACCTTTAGAAAATATCGGGGAACAGAGGGTAGCGAAAAGTTTTTGGATGCTTCCTGGCAAGCAGCCCAGGAATTGATGGAATCCGGCACGTACAAGGTATATTCCAGCGGTAAGCCAGGCGAAGATTACCATAACTTTTTCTCTGCTCACGATGCCATCGGTGATGAGGTGATCATGGCACGTCAGTTTTTGACCGAGCAAACTATTGACCATAATGTTAACTACTTCACCATCACTTCTTCTTACGGAATGCCCGGTATGCCCAAAGACCTGGTGAATAGCTATCTGATGCAGGATGGTAGCCGTTTTACAGATCAACCTGATTATCAACAAGTTCAGTTTGTGGAAGAAGTACAAAATCGGGATCCCCGATTGTCCCAGACCATACGGACACCAGGTTACACCCGGATAGGACAGTCAGAAGTACTTCCTCCCGATCTGGGGGCAACGATTACCGGCTACCAGCTGACTAAATTTGTGACTGAACCACGTTATGATACTTTTGACGAATCTATTACCGATATGCCGATTTTCCGTTTTGGGGAGATACTGCTCAACTATGCAGAGGCTAAAGCGGAGTTAGGCGCACTCACCCAGGGCGACCTAGACCGTTCGGTAAACCTTTTACGGGAAAGGGTAGCCATGCCCGCGATGAATTTGGAGGCTGCCAATGCCAACCCCGATCCCTTTTTGCAAGCCCAATATGTTAACTTGACCGCTGGAGGGATGCAGGGGGTGATGTTGGAAATTCGCCGGGAGCGCCGTATTGAACTGTTCATGGAAGGTTTTCGCTGGGATGACCTGATTCGCTGGAAAGAAGGGCAGAAGTTGGTGCAGGATTTTCGCGGCATGTACTTTCCCGGTGTGGGTGAATATGATTTGCAGGGCAACGGTGGTGTAGATCTGATTATTTTTACTGGGGACGCAGGAGAGAAGCAAAATGGCGTGCTGTATCTTAAACTGGGAGAAGACATTGTGCTGGATGAAAACGGCTTGCTCAACCCACACCCGAGTATTGGGGAAAGGGTATTTGACGAGAATAAGGATTATCTTTATCCTTTGCCCCGGACAGAGTTATTATTGAACACCAATCTGGAGCAGAACCCGGGATGGTAAATGATTTAGAATAGGAGATATGCTAACCCTAAACGAATTTTAGGGTTGGCATATCTCAAATCATATTTGAATGTTATGCTTAAAGTTTATTTGTTGACATTAATACTAGGAGCCGCTCTTGGGGCAGTTTCTTTTTCCTGTGCGCCAGTGGCTTCTGAGCACAATCAAGCACCGGAAGAAACTATAACGCTCAAAGTCATGGCTTATAATGTACATCATTGTAATCCGCCTTCGTTACCAGAAAAAATTGATGTGGATGCCATTGTAGAAACAATCAGGAAGCAATCCCCTGATCTGGTAGCCTTACAGGAAATTGATGTATCAACGACTAGGTCGGGAAATATAGATCAGGCAAAAATGATCGCTGAGGCTTTAAAAATGAATTACTACTTCGGCAAAGCCATTGATCATGATGGAGGGGAATATGGCGTAGCGATTTTGTCACGCTTGACTATTTCGGAAGAACAAACTTATGCTTTGCCTACCCAAAAAGGGACAGGCGGCGAGCCAAGAGTGTTGGCTACTGTTAAAGTAAAACTTCCCGATGGTAGCTATTTACGTTTTGGGAGCACCCATCTGGATGCGCAAAAAGAAGATATTAACCGCTTATTACAAATCAAGGCAATTGGAGAAATTGCCTCAAGGGAAACACTGCCCATAATTATCGCCGGTGACTTCAACGCGCCGCCATCTTCGGAAGTCATCCGCATTTTAGACGGACATTTTACCAGAAGCTGTGAGGATTGTCCTCCTACCATTCCAGTTATCAACCCTGCCAAAGCCATTGATTTTATTGCTTTCCAACCAAAAGAAGCTTTTGAAGTACAAAGCCATGAGGTTATT
>JBBSOG010000344.1:0-6749 GCA_038259985.1 Cytophagales bacterium | reverse complement strand
CGACAAAGAAAGCATTCATCTATTGGCTACAAAAGCCCAGTAGCTTATGAAGAGCAATGGAGAAAATCAACCGCTAAAGCTGCTTAACTGATTGTCTACTTTAACGGGGGAAACCCACTTTATTTCTTCAACCAGCAATATCAACTTCATACCGAAGTAGCTCCACCCCGCTGGAAAGGGTTCAGATTACTAGCCTGTGATACCAGCGTTATAGAACTACCTTCTAGCGAAGAACTCAGGGCCATATATGAGCATGAGGTGGGAGTCGGTCATTTCCGAACCCAAGGGAGGTTATCAGCTCTTTATCAAGTAGGTAGTGCTATGTTCCTGGATGCGCAGTTGTCTCCTACCACGACTGACGAGCGTTCATTAGCCATGCAGCATTGGCCTCATTGCCAGCCCGATGATCTGCTCCTGTATGATCGTGGCTATCCATCCTACGACTTTATGTATCAGCATAAGCAACAGGGCCTGGCTTTTGTGATGCGAGTGCCTATCGTTTTTAACAAAGTCACGGATGCTTTTCTGGCCTCAGGAAGGCTAAGTGCGACAGTAAACTTTTATCCCCGGCGACAGAACTTTCAAGGCTTGCCTTATCGGAAAGATACCCCGTTAGCCGTACGCTTGATTCGCGTAACCCTACCTGATGGGCAAACCGAACTATTGGCTACTTCTTTATTGGATGAGGAAGCCTATCCCACGGAAGATTTTGCTCATCTGTATGCCCGTCGTTGGCAGCAGGAAGTGCGCTTTGACGTGCTCAAAAGTAATCTGGGACTGGAGAACTTCTCAGGCTACTCAGTCTTGTCGGTAGAACAGGATCTCTACGCTGCCTTATTCTTGCTCAATCTGCAAGCTTTGGCCAGTGACGAAGTAAGGGAACAGGTGAAAGAAAGTACGCAGCATCGTCAGCATGATTATCAAGTAAATCAGGCGTTATCCCTAGGATTTCTAAAAGAACGGGTCATTGATTTGTTCTATAGCCAGCAGCCCGAAGAACTCATAGCGTCTCTGAAAAGGCTCTTCATTCAACACGTAGAGCCAGTCAGGGCAGAGCGAAGACCTGACAGAAACCCTAAGAAGTACAAGAAGAAAAAGAAACCAAAGGTGACCAAAAACCGCAAGCCTGTCCTTTGATATGCTTAACTTAATGACAGTGGGGGCGGCCCCCGCTGCATTTGACAAAGTAGCTATGGCTAGATCGTACTGCATCTCTATAGATTCCTCTAGCTTTTATCTTTTGTCCCCAGCGACGTTCAAGAGTTTCGTCAAGCTCAAAGACTAGGGACTCCGAACTTGGTATCAATGCGTTTACTAACAAATCAAGCAGAATATGAGAACCTTGATGGGCGAACCATTTAGCTTTACTCAATACTCTGTGGTACTTATGAAATTGCTTCTTATGTTCTAACCCTATGACTCTTAATGCACTGCAAACGGTGCGGCGACCCACAACTAATAGTGTACCCATAAGCAAAGTTTGAACATGTTTAAAAACTTTTCTGGAAAACATCGGGGCAAATGCTGATATTTGTTTAGAGAACTCTTTAGGGATAGTCATCATAAATTTAAATTTTAGCGGATACAAATTTATCTAACCCTGAGAGTTCTTATTGTTTCTTCTAAAAGGCTAAAGTCGAGCTAAGAAGAAAGCTTACAATACTGCTGATAAGACTTAATACTTGTGAAAATAGGCACAATGACCTATAACAAGCAATTTTAGCTTTACAGGCTTTGAAAGTATCCATCCAAAAATTAAAGGTGAAGAAAGAGCTATAGGATTGTATCTTCTTTCGTCTTTCAATCACTTAATAACTTTGGCAACAGGTTGATAATAAGTTTTTCCAAAACAGTACTTTAAACTTTTTGGCCGAACAAATCTTGTTCAGCTTTTAGATTATCATCATGCCAATTTTCCCAAAGCTCTTTTTCACTAACAAACAGATCCTGATCTATCTTTCTTGGTCTGAGATTTAGCATTTCAGGATCTTGTTGATGGGCAAATACGAACCTGTATGCATGTTCAGCAATAATACGCCGAATAAATCGTGCTTGGTCAAGAGGGACTACTGATCCTTTCAACGGAGGACGTTGACCAACCTTAGTATAAAGTAAATGATAAGGGGTTAGAGGTAGTATTAATTCAGTGCCATTATTACCCCATCCTCCCTTAAAATCATATTGATTATTACCATAATAATTCAGTCTAATTAATGGGTTGTCACTTGTAAACCAAGTTAATCCTTTAGGTGGGTGAAGAATTGTCCATTTGTGTTTATTTAAGGCTTTAATAGTTTTTGTGAGGGTGTGCTTTATTGACCATAGCCAAAGGCTCCTACCTGCTATGATTTCGCCACTTAACCTTGCAGATGATTCATTTTCCTTGATTTCGGTCTTTATGCGAAATGGAAATAGATCATCCTTATTTGTGCGTATTTTTACCTTTCCCTCATTAGTAAGTGCTTTAGCTTTTCTCACTCCACTACTTAGAACCTCTTGAATCAGGCTTGGTAAATTTTTTTTCCACCGCTCCATGCTTTCAAGAAAACGAGCTGGGGTACGGACATCTGAAGCTGCTGCAAATCGTATCAAATGATTCCAGTCAGTAGGAGTAAGCTGTGCATTCATTTTTATCTTCTGAACCACCTTTTCTGCTGGAGTTTCAAATTCATGCTCAAACCATCTTTAAACTCCCTCAGGGTCAGGGTCACCTTGTGCTGTTATATAGGTATAGAGATGAGCATTATAAGCAATACCTTTCGTAGCGTACTTTCTCCATTCAGGAATTTTAGGGTTAGAGACAAGAGTGCGATAGGTCTGGATTTTTGAATCTATATCAGCAAAATTCTTCAGATAAACACAGGGTATATAATGGTTGTCACGATGGAAATCATTTTTGCTCATGCTAGTTTTATTATATCAAACAGATGAAGTACTGATAGATATGATTTTCTTGTTGTTCAAAGGTCAAACTGAAATTTTTTAAATTACTTCTTCTCAAGAAACCGGGTATCATAAACGTAATAAGAAGAATCAATAATCTCTATATCTAAATCCGGATGTTCTGGATTTAGAAGGTAGTTGTATTCCCAAGGAGAATGTACTGAAGGTACCCGTAGAATAGGAGAGAACTGCTTTTCTAACCATTGTTTTCCATATTCTCTGGTGAGCATCTTATCAAGTTTCCATTTTGCTGGAAGATTTTCAAAGTGATCTTCCAAAAAAGAAATCGGCGTATTGTAAGTCTCTAGGAGGATGAGCTGAAAACTCAACTGGAGATCTGTTCGACTTAGGTGAGTGAGATGTTCTAAGAGCCCTAATGCACTAGATCCAGCAGTATATACGACTGGTTTTCCCGCTGGATTCCATCTTCCTCCAGCCAGTTTAGCCCCGGTGCCTGAAAGATCCTGCGCATATTTTGTTTTGGTAATACGAAAAAGATTCAAAATATTAATTCATTGGCTATAGTAAATAACTGGTCACAACCTAAAGTACGCCATGTTCAAGACGGATCAACTCTGCTTTTACTTCAGCACATCCTGCAAAAGTGTCTAATATTTCAAAAGGCACTCTATTGAGGTATCCATGAAAGGTGTGCATCCATTTATGCACATTATCTACAAATTCAAGGGTCTCCAATGCCTGTTCGTAAACTTGCTCTACATTTAAAAATCTTTCAGTCTGTTGCCTACCAAGCTTATTTTGTTCTAAAAGATTGTAATATCCTTTCCGACTTAAAGCCATCAAAAAGGCCATGTCCTGAGCTGTAAGGTCAAATTTTTGCTGAAAGTCTCGCACTTGCTGCGAGGATACGCCTGCTTCAATATGAGTAAGGATGTCCATAGGTAAAAGTTTACATGACAATGTATAAATATACACATAATGATTTAACGTGCAATATCAAATGAGAGTTTTCTATCCTGCTGATAGGTAGTTAAAGATCAATATTACTCAAAAAGAGCCTGTTTGATAAATGAGCAGCCAAAAAACTAAGTTCACGAAGACCTTTTAGCACTATAAATCCTGTACTGGGTTTTGGCCCTTGTTTGGCAAAAATAAATGCCAGACTATCTGCCAAAGAAGCAGAGTAGGAGAGAGGTATTAGAAAGGGACCTTTTTAGGAGGACAAGTCATACAGTAGCCAAGCCCTGTTTTGAAGCCATACATAAGATTGCTTCTCCAAGCACTGAAATTTATATATGAAAAATAAGTGCAAACAAAGTCGGGTCGGTTATTTACTATGTCTGTTTCATGTCATAGAGAAACAGTGAAAGGACTAAGAATTGATATAGTTCACTCACCACTGCCGAAAGGAAGTTCTAAAATTAGAGACTTTATTGGGGTATTCGTAGTGCAGGAGTAATTCATTTACTCTAAGAAGACGAAAATCACAGAAATTAAACGTTGGTTTTACTACATACGCCTAATAGACGGCATGATACCCGCATATTGCTATTTATTATGCCATGTAAATATTCAAAGTTTAGTAAACTCGCCAATAATGAGTTTTGAAAACAACAAATCAGCATATGCACGTAGAAAATTGCTGCGCTTAGAGTAAGCGACCGACGCCCGGTCATTTGCCCGTGTGCTACGAATATCCCTTATTGGATTAGTGATTTTAACCAATCCAAGCAAAAAGTAAATGTCGATGGTGCAATCTGATAATGCCCTGGATTATTCAGAATTTTCTGTAACTTAAAACTAAACTGAAGCCGGCATACATATGTGCTTGAACACTTAACTTGAAAGTCAATCAATGAAGCACTTGACAAAAACTAACGCATTGACATTACTACTAGCTAGCCTACTGATCATCTTCACTGTGGCATGGACATCCAAACTACAGCAACCTCAGCAACCTCCTGCTTCAGGAAGATATTTATATGTAGCCGTGCCAGGCATCAGAGATTACCTTGGATATGGTGGTCATGGTATTCTGGTCTTTGACATAGATGATAATCATCGTTTTGTCAAGCGCATCAAAACGCAAGGATTTCATCCTGATAAAACACCCTCTAATGTGAAAGGTGTGGCTGTCAGTGTGTCCCTCAACAGCATTTATATTAGTACGCTTGAATCCCTGCAACGCATTGATCTGAGCACTGAAGAAGTGGTATGGGAGATACCTTTTGAAGGTGGGTGTGACCGGATGGCCATCTCTCCGGATGGTAGAACTATGTATCTTCCTTCGCTGGAAAAAGATTTCTGGAATGTGGTGGATTGCCAGACAGGGGATATCATCAAAAAAATAGAGGTCCACAAAAGGGCACATAATACCATCTACGGTCCGTCTGGAAACTATGTTTATATGGGTGACATAGCATCCCCATGGCTACATGTAGCAGCTACAAAAACACATAGCATCATTAAAAAGGTAGGCCCCTTTGGCAATGGTATCCGTCCTTTTACCATTAATGGTACAGAGACCCTGGCTTTTGTGAATGTAGATAGCCTGCTGGGGTTTGAAGTAGCAGATCTGAAGACGGGCAAGTTACTGGAGCGTGTGACTGTAGAAGGATGGAATATGGGACCAGTAAGGCGCCACGGCAATCCAAGCCACGGCATCGGACTCACCACCGATGAAAGGGAAGTGTGGGTGAGCGATGGACATAACATGCGCATACATGTCTTTAGTGCTTTGAAGCCCTACCAGCAACTCACCACCATTCCCCTACAGGATATGCCTGGATGGGTTACCTTCAGCCTGGATGGAAAATGTGCCTATCCTTCCAGCGGTGAGGTCATTGATGTAAAAACACGAAAAATTCTACTAACCCTACAGGATGAGCTTTACAACAATGTGGCCAGCGAGAAAATGGTGGAGATTCATTTTTCTGGCAATAAAGCTGTCAAAGCCGGTGATCAGTTTGGTATAGGCCGACTAACTAGGATGCCATCTCAATAATTTAAACAGACCATCAAAAGTAATTCTAGGACGATCTATGAGGTTATATAAAATTATTATCATGTTAAGTATAACTCTCAATTAAACTATTTCCGTCTGTCAAGAACAAGAATAAGCAAACGTATAACTTGACTGTAGTCAGTTAGCTACTTGACATAGGATATTTGTGAAGGAACTTCTGTTGCCAGTTAGGTGGAAATTCGCTACTTTTCCACTTTTCACAACAAACTACTGCTGATTTTTAGCAATATCATGGTGACCACAAAAATAACTTTTTCCTGGAGTTTCATCAGCATCCTTGTTTTTTCATTCATAACAGAATTGTCTGCCCAGCCTGCTGATCACAATGATGCCATAGAACAGCATCGTAAAGGTAGACTTGTCATTAAAGCAAAAGAGGGTGAAGAGGTAACTGTTGAACAACTGAGTCACGAATTTTGGTTTGGCGGAGCTATCAGCAATGGGTTAGTGGGTGGATCTATGCCGGAAAATGATATCAGGCAATACAAAGAGAAGTTTTTGGAGAACTTTAATGCTGCTGTAACTGAAAATGCAGTGAAGTGGCTAAGCATGGAACCTCAAAAGGGTAAGGTCAATTATCAAGTGGTAGACGGCATTTTAGAGTGGACTGAGGAGCATCATATACCACTAAGGGCACACAATCTATTCTGGGGCATTGACAAATTTGTACAACCTTGGGTAAAAGAGTTGGATGATGAGGAACTCAAGCAAACTTTGATGCACAGAGCTGAAACCATCACAAATCGTTATAAGGGACGGTTTGCCGAGTACGATCTCAACAATGAAATGATACACGGCAACTTTTATGAAGACCGTCTTG
>JBBSOG010000343.1:0-6752 GCA_038259985.1 Cytophagales bacterium | reverse complement strand
CATGCACCCGGCAAGACAAACACCGCTTTGACACTCCCCATTTCAGCATATACCGTAATAGGTTCTTCCCGTTTGTCGGAGGCATCAATGAGAGCCTTGCCTACTTTGAAAGATCCGGTAAAACCAATGGCTTTGATCAAAGGGTGATTGACAATCGCCATACTGACATAAGGGGATTTGCCCTGAACCAAGGAAAATACGCCTTTGGGCAGATTGCAAGCCCTGGCTGCCTGCATAATGGCGCGGCCCACCATTTCGGATGTGCCGGGATGGGCGGGATGGGCTTTAACCACAACGGTACAACCAGCCGCTAAAGCTGAAGCGGTATCTCCTCCTGCTACTGAGAAAGCCAAAGGAAAATTGCTGGCCCCGAATACGCCCACCGGCCCGAGGGCAATCTGTATCATGCGGATATCTGCCTTAGGCAGAGGCTGACGGTCAGGCATAGCAGTGTCAATGCGGGCATCTACCCAGGAGCCTTCACGCAGCAGATCAGCAAACATCTTAAGTTGATTGACCGTACGGCCTCTTTCCCCTTGTAAGCGTCCCTGGGGCAACCCGGTTTCCTGCTCGCAGCGAATAAGCAGATCGTCGCCTAGCGCCATGATTTCTTCTCCAATTTTTTCCAAAAATTCCGCTTTTTGCTTACCCGAGGCTTTTCGATAATGTTGAAATGCCACTTCTGCCTGTTGTATAGCCTGTTCTATTTCGTCGTGGGTAGCTTCACAAAAATCTACTGCTAAATGTTCACCATTTCCAGGATTCACTGCCTGAAAAATATCGTCTCCATTTTTAGAAAAATTTCCGGCAATAATATGTTTACCGTTGAGTTGCATAGTGTATATATGATTTAGTATAAAAAAAATTACGCTACAAAATTGATCAATGTGCCAATGGGCTCCGAACTTATCCTGATCTCATCCCCCGATTGTAAAGTAAAATCATTAGAAGGGATAATGCCGGTACCTGTCATCAGGTAAACGCCCTGCGGAAAATCACATTCACGAAAAAGGTAGGCCACTAGTTCGGTAAGTTCCCTTTTAATCTGGTCAATGGATGTACTGTCTTCAAAAACAACTTTCCCATCCCTAAGAATTTCTATGCTAATTCCTGTATCCTGAGCCAGTGGCTGGTCTGATACATACAAACAGGGGCCTATCGCTGAGCTTCCGGTATAACTTTTAGCCTGCGGTAAATACAGGGGATTCTCTCCTTCAATGCTCCGAGAACTCATATCGTTACCAAGGGTATAGCCCTGGATTTTACCGCTGGAAGTGATGAACAAAGTCATCTCCGGCTCCGGGACATCCCAGCTTGAGTCCTTACGGATACGCACCTGGTCACGGTTTCCAACAATTCGGTAATGGGGTGCTTTAAAAAAAAGTTCAGGACGGTCAGCATCATATACCCGGTCGTAAAAATCACCGCCTCCGGCGTCTTTGGATTCTTCCATTCTCGCGTCGCGGCTACGATAGTAGGTCACGCCCGCGCCCCACAACTCTTGCGTGCCCAGCGGAGGCAGTAGTGTTCCCTCCAGATAAGCCTCAGGGTTCTCAACTTTTTCATACTGACTAAGTTGCTCAGTAAGTTGGTGATACAAATTGTCCTGATTGATCAACTGATCCCAAGGCTGAGTTTTGTTAAGGAAAAACTTTCCCTGGTCTTCAATAAGAATACCGGAATGGGTATTGTAAATTTTCATAAGGTTAGCAGGCTTAGCGTAAATAAGTTGTTTTAGATAAATACCTTCGCCCAAATTATCATAATTGTGACGAAAAGTTTAGTTTGGCGCTCAATAATTAATATAATAACCTAGAACTAATTTTTAGCATGGCTGAAGATAAGAAAAAATTAAGAAGTCAGGAATGGTTTGGCAAGACCGACAAAATGGGCTTTATCTACCGCAGTTGGATGCGTAACCAGGGCTTGCCCGATCACGCTTTTGATGGTAGGCCCATCATCGGAATCTGTAATACCTGGTCAGAATATACGCCCTGTAATGCCCACTTCAGGGTCATTGCCGAGCATGTCAAGCGGGGTGTTTTTGAAGCAGGGGGATACCCTTTTGAGTTTCCCGTCATGTCGCTGGGAGAAACACTGCTGAAGCCCACCGCCATGCTCTTTCGCAACCTGGCAAGCATGGATGCTGAAGAATCCATTCGCGGTAATCCAATGGATGGCGTTATTTTATTGGCTGGCTGCGACAAGACCACCCCTTCCATCCTGATGGGTGCTGCCAGCGTAGACCTGCCCGCCATCGTAGTTTCCGGCGGTCCCATGCTGAATGGCAAATATAAAGGCCAGGATATTGGCTCCGGCACTTCTGTTTGGCGTTTTACCGATGATGTGCGGTCCGGAAAAATTACCCAGGAAGAATATTATTATGCCGAAAGCTGCATGTCCCGCAGCCAGGGACACTGTATGACGATGGGTACGGCCTCCACCATGGCCTGTATGGTAGAAGCTTTAGGCATGGGTATGCCCCATAACGCCGCGATTCCGGCAGTGGACGCCCGGCGAAAAGTATTAGCCCATATGGCGGGCAGCCGGATTGTACAAATGGTAAAAGATGATGTGAAAATTTCACAAATTTTAACGCGGAAGGCTTTTGAAAATGCTATTGTAGTCAATGCTGCCATCGGTGGTTCTACCAACGCCATCATCCACCTGCTGGCCATTGCCGGACGGGTAGGGGTAGACCTCAATATTGATGACTTTGACAAACTAGGCCATGATATCCCGCTCTTACTCAATTTGATGCCCTCCGGTAAGTTTTTGATGGAAGATTTTTATTATGCCGGTGGCCTTCCAGCTGTCATTAAAGCCCTGGGCGACCTTGTTCACCAGGATGCGCTGACCGTTAATGGTAAAACGATGGGCGAGAACACGGCGGAAGCCCCCTGCTATGATGAAGAAGTGATTACTACCCTGGAAAAGCCTTTCAAAGAGCGTTCGGGCATCGCTGTACTCAAGGGCAATCTGGCAGTAGATGGCGCGGTCATCAAACCTTCGGCAGCTACGCCGAAGCTGATGAAACACCGGGGCAAAGCGGTAGTTTTTGAGGATATTGAGGATTATCATGAGCGGATAGATGACCCCAAACTGGATATAGACGAGAACAGCATCATGGTATTGAAAGAAGTTGGCCCCCGGGGCTATCCGGGTATGCCCGAAGTAGGCAATATGGGCTTACCTAAAAAGATACTGGAAAAGGAGTGGACGACATGATCCGTATTTCCGATGGACGCATGAGCGGAACCGCTTTTGGTACGGTGGTGCTGCACGTTTCACCGGAGTCAGCGATCGGGGGCACACTGGCCTTGGTACAAAACGGGGATATTATTGAGATAGATGTGGAAGCCAGAAAGCTCCATCTGGAAGTGTCTGATGAAGAACTGGCACAGCGAAAAGCTGATTGGCAAGCGGTTAAGCTTAACTATGACAGAGGCTATACCCAACTCTATATCAACCATGTGCAGCAGTCCCACCTGGGGGCAGACTTTGATTTCCTGAGAGGCAAATCAGGCTCGGAAGTGAAAAGGGATTCCCATTAATGGTAGATTCTTGGCCGGAGGTAGGGGATTTTATCTAAAAACTTGGATGAGGTTGTGAATGCTTTTTTGGAAAAAAAGCTTAACTTTATAGACGACCTAAATCTAATAAGCTATGAAAAAAGTCATCCATTGCCGTGATCTGGGCTTTGACTGCGATGGCATCATCCGGGCTCAAACTGAGGTAGAAGCCATACAAATGGCCACCGACCATGCCCAAAAAATGCATGGAATGGGAGAAATTACTCCCCAAATAGCGGCCCAAGTAAAATCTGCTATCCACGAGGAACATACATCCGCTTTGCTGATGCGATGAAATGATAAAGCCTCAGTGTCTAATGATACTGAGGCTTTACTTTTTTTCTCCTATTAAATTTTGCTAGAACCTTCGTGCATAAGAGAAGGAAATCAAGTAATCTGCAAAGGCAGCATCACCATGTCGGGGAATACCTAACGTCTCCTCTGTTTCCTTATCAGTAACGCTTTGCAAACGGTTTCTTTGTAAAGCGATTGGCACGCTAAGGTTGAAATTATTTTTACCTCTCATATAATTAATGGCTGGTTCTACAGAAATTACATAGCCGGGCCTTCTGAATCCATCATCTCCTCCTACCAAGTCTCTTACCGGTATCCCTTCAATACGTCCACCTACTGATAAGGATAAACCAGGCAATTTCATAATGCTACGGCTGACCCCTGCCCTAAGCATATACTGATCGGGTACGGACATAATCGCCTCATTGTCAAGGATATCCTTCACCAGCGTTTCCCTGAACGTACGTGTGCCATTAGTCTCGCGAGAGTTGATCAGATAAAAACCACCTGCATATAAGTAGGTATGGTTAAATACCTCCTGATAAGCATTGAACTCAAGGGTGACCCCAAAACCTCCATCACCGGGCTGTATGGACTGATCAACTGGTCTCAATTCCGGCGACCCTTCAGGCCCTACATTGTACCAGTAATCTTTAACATTATAATTTCCGGTAGGAAGTTTAATACCTAGCCCAACAGAAATATTGTTGCTGGGGTGTTTATCAAAATCCAGCAGCCAGTAGTTAGCCGAAAGCCTGATATCCCCGAGTCCAGAGGCATGAGTGGTACGCCTTTCTTGCTTTACGTATTCTCCATAGACCAGCCCATGCTCGTAAAGGGATGAGCGGCCAAAATGTACGTAAGGTAATATAAGGTTAAAGCTCAGTCGGGTAGTAGGCGCATAGGTCAAGGTAAAGTCCGCTGTATTGGCATAATTGATCACTTCTGTATTATTCACTTTCCGATCTACTTCTTCGTGGGTGCCTTTAAAGTGGCGATCTGATTTGAAGTGTTGATAAGATGCCCCAAACTGCCATTGTCCATCCTCAAAAGCAACGTTTGAACCGTCATTTACGGCATTGCAGGTAGAAAAGTGACGAATGGCAACACAGCCTTGAGCGTGTAGACTTTCAACTAAAAATATGATTGAGGACAAAGAGATAAGTAAAATTGATAAATATTTTTTCATTTTTTTTAAGTTTATTATTGATAAATCTATCAGTTCTAAAGTAGGTGAATAGCCTATATCTTTGGGTAAGCTTTCCCTGCTTGGAATGATAGGTAGAAGAAGGAGCATATAAATGAGTATCGGAATATATGAGTTGAATCACGCCCTATACATCATAGAATGACCTTTCTGTAAGCTCATTAGATACAATGAAGCCTATAGAATCATCATTATGGATGACACTACTTATTACATGCTGTTAGATTGCCAGTTACTCAAGGAATTATGCCTGGGGTGGGGGAGACGGAATAGAGGACTTAAAATAGTATTGCTTTAAAGAATGGATAGGGTAAGGCTGAATGGCAAGTTGCCTGTCAGGATCGGCAAGTTGCCAGAATTCGTCAATCATAAAATCTTTGGCAAGCACTTTCCAAAACTGTATATCCTGGTCATTAGAAAGGGGTTTTTGGTAGAGGGAAGAAAGCCATTCGTTCATAGATTGCTCCAACCCCTCCTGCAAAGTGTCATTGACATAAATAACGTGCAAGGTATCCCTGGCGTATTTTTGACTTACAATACGGTAGTAATTGCCATCAATTTCTAATTTGCCGTTAATCGTTCTGTACTCATTCTGGTCTGGTTGATAAGGGATTGAAAGAGGAATGGAAGTGTGGAGTAATTCTTCTTCAATAAGGTTATCTTCCAAAACCTTAGTATTCCATTTCTGGTCTAGCTGATAATTAAATGCCATATAAAAACCATAGTACCCTATGTTATACAGGAAAAAAACAAAAAGAAGAATGATAGCAGCAGACTTACGCATCATTAGGTTATTGATACTGAAATGTAGGCTTTTTGCTTAAAAGAAGAAAAATTTTACCTAACTTTTTATTGAAATAACCTTATTCCACTGTAAACCAGGAAAACAGGCGGTAGATTTAAAAGAATTCTTACTTACCAATAGGGACAGTGAAGCCCAGCCAGGGGATGGCAAATAATTCATCCATTTCTCCCAATGGAATAAATCCCCCGTAGTCCAACGCAAAGTGTTTCCAGACGGTACGCCCTCCGAAAGAAATAACACCAAAAGCAGAACCGTCTACGACGATAAAGTAATTTTCGCTGAGCAGATAACCTCGCTGGCCCAGTCTGAGCATGCCCCCAACATGAAATAGTGGAGTGTCTCCCCACTCACCATCGGCAAAACCATAGCCAAGGCCAAGGTTGAGATTTTTGTTACGATCCCCAAACGTGACCACTCCATAGGCGAGGCCAAATCCCCCAACATCCTCTCCTAATACCGTACCTACCAGGGCACCACCGCCCAGGTTGAGTTTGTCTTTTTTTATGGGTACAGAAAATTTAGGGGTAATCCAGACAGGTGATGGTACTCCACCAAACAAAAAGAGCGGCACTGTGCCAATGCCCAATGAAAAATTGTCCGTTACTCCATAACTAAACTGATTAAAAAATATCCATACATTTTGATAATAGGCTTCCCCTTTTCGGAGCCCATAGCCGTTAGGGGCAAAGAAATAACGGGTAGCTTGTGGATTATTAGACCAGACCTCACCATCCTGAATTTCTTCAAACTCTACTTCTCTAATGTTGCGAATGTTATTAACAGCTATGCTGATGATGCCCAAATTTTCAGTTTCCAAACGCATCACTTCCTGGGATTGGGAAATGATTTTACCGTAATAGATATTACCGTCTTT
>JBBSOG010000342.1:0-6753 GCA_038259985.1 Cytophagales bacterium | reverse complement strand
TAAATAAATGGTGTATGCCATTTCTTGATGTTTCTTTGTCTAGGGTCATAGCTAAATACCCCTTTCAAACTTAAGCCTTCCACAAAGGGTAACTGCTGTTCTATAGAGATAGAGCTTAATAAGGTGTTGTCATACCTTTTGTTATATCCGCTACCGCGTAAAACGCCCACGGGTGTGTTTGCCGATGACTCGCCCCATTTATCCCCTTCAGGATAAATCAAGCTCTGGGTAGGTACAAATTTGTAGAAACTCCTGAACAGATGGCCTGATGTTTCTTCGTCAGGATCAACTTCATCCGTATTCTCAATGGAGCCGTATAGTGACATGCTTACTGTAGTAGTAGAAGTAGCTTGTAGCTGCAAGCTCATATTATAGTTGTACCGCTTGTATCCTACCGGATCAAAAATACCTTCCTGGTCGTAATAGCCAAAACCTGCATGATAGGTAAGCGATTCTGTACCTCCGCTTAGCTCTACATTATGATTCTGTACCGGCACATTGGAATTAAAAATGTCGGTAAAGTCAGAACTAGGGTACTTCCAGGGATCATCCCGGTTGAGTTGGTCATAGTTAGCGATCAGGTCAGGGTCATTGGGAGGCGTAGTCCCGTTGGGCGTGAGGTTAAAGTATCCTTCATTTTGCAGGATCATATAGTCCCGGCCATTTAACATTTCTGGCAGGTAAGTGGGATTTTGAAAGCCGTACGAAGAACTAAGCCGTACTACAGGCTTACCAAAATTACCCTTCTTAGTGGTGATAAGAATTACGCCATTGGCTCCTCCGATTCCATAAGGGGCAACTGCCGCGGCATCTTTGAGCACGGTGACAGATTCTATATTGTTAGGGTCTACCTGCCGGATATTATCCCTTCTCACTCCATCTACGACTACCAGGGGCTGGTTATTACCAGTAGTGACAATGCCACGAATGTGGATATCCGGGTCATCGTAACCGGGCTGACCGCCGTTGGGCCGCATGCTTACCCCGGCTAGACGACCTGCCAGGGAATGGGAAATATTGGGTACCGGTACCTCGGCTATTTGCTCCCCTTGCATTGTGCTGATGGAGCCTGTCACCGTCGCCCTTTTCTGCGTACCATAACCTACCACCACAATCTCCTCTAAAGACTGTATGTCAGGCAGCAGTACTACATTGATCTGGGTCTGATTGCCTACGGTGACCTCTTCGGCGGTATAACCTATAGAGCTAAATACCAGCACGCTCTCGGTATCGGGTACTTCTATTTTGTAATTACCATCCACATCAGTGACAGTACCAGTGGTCGTGCCTTTTACCAGGACATTCACCCCCGGCACGCCTTTTGGATCTTCTTCGGAGGTCACTTTGCCGGAAATACTGATAACCATACTTACGATTTTTTCCTCAACCGTATTTTCCTGGTCTTTTTGCAGCTTCCCCACATGGATATACTCATTGACCCTCTTAAATTTCAGGGAAGATGTCCGGGATATCTCCCTCAAAATATCAGCCAGCGAGGTATTATCGGCCTGCAAGCTGATGCGCTGTCTGAGGTTTACCAGTTTTTCATTGTAAGCAAAAGAAAAGCCTGTTTCCTGGCTGATGGTTAGGAATACTTCGGTGATGCGCTGGTTATCGGCATTCATAGAGAGATAAATCTCCTCAATACTCTTGTTTTGAAACTGTGCGTATAGATCGCTGGCGAAGAGCATACCTGAAAACATCAATTGCAGGACCAGCCCACATAAGACGTGTCTGGACAATGTGCCCAGATGGGTGTAGAAAGTTGGTTTCATAGTTTTAGTTGTATTAGTGAAATAATATCAGACAAGGAATTAGTAAAGTATCAGCCTTACCTTCCCTCAAATCTTCCCGGTTACTGGTATGCTGTGGTTAACTGGTGTTATAAATCATGGTATTAGGTTTATTTTATTCAATAATGACTGTATCTCCTTCAATGGTATAGCTAAAATCGGAGGAGTAACTCATGCCCTCCAATACAACTTTAAGGCTGGGATTGTCGTATCGTGCCGTAAAACCATCTCTTACCGGCTGATTACGGCGAATAATGAAATCAACCCCGTACCAACGTTCCAGTTTATGTATGATTTGCTCAAAAGAAGCTTGATGAAATACCAGAACACCCTCTTTCCAGGCCAGCAGTTCATCAGGATCAAATGAACTTTCTTCAAAAGCTCCGGTTTTATGATTAACTTTCAGCATTTCCCGGGGATGAAGTTCACTCACCTGGCAAGTACGGGTATTGCTTTTTTTCTTTACCATGACTGCCCCGGTGGCCACCGCTACGCTCATGTTTTCTTCAAAGGGAAAAGCCTGCACATTGAAGGAGGTGCCTAATACACGGACCTGTACATCCCCTGCCGAGACCACAAAAGGGTGCAATGTATCCCGTACTACTTCAAAAAAAGCCTCTCCTACCAGCTTTACCTGCCTTGTTCGGTCAAAGACCTGCGGATATTCCAGATAACTCTCGGCATTGAGTTTCACCTGGCTTCCGTCGGGTAGGGTAATCAAAGATTTCTGTCCACGGGGATTGCTTTTGGATAACATGATCACCTGAGGCTCCTCAGCAGCTTGTTTCGGCAACTGCTGTCGGCTATACCATACCCATACGAGTGTGGCACTTACTGCCAAAAGGAGTACGGCAGCTACACGTGCCCAGTAGTTCCCAAAGCCTGAGGTCTGGTTACTGGTTATCGGGACAGGCTTCTCCTGTGTTATGCCCAGTTGGGTGGCGATCTTTTCAAATACTTGCTCCTGACCCCGTATACTAGGTTCGTACCTAGCTTTGTGCCAGACCTCTCTCATGCGGTGAAACAATAGTTCATGCTCGGGAGCAGCTTCCCGCCATTCCTGTAAGGATAATTCTTCCTCCTGGTCAATTTCCCTGGAAAGTTTTTTTGCAATTAAGTGTAAGTAGGGTGCCACGGTTTTATCCTTTTAGTATAAGAAACCACGGAAAACCGTCTTACCCCCAAAGGCAGGAAGAAAATATTTAAAAAATGTATGAAATACAGAAGAATAGTCAATAACAGCCCTGATAAGCGGCTAAAAATAAAAAATTGATGAAAAAAATTAATTCATCAGCTCCAATACCACCAGTATATACCATAGAGAGACGTAGGTAGGTACAGCCTCGGCTTGTTGGTATTCTTCCAGCACCACTTTGAGTTTGTGCAGCGCAATCCGCATCTGGTTCTCCACTGTTTTAGGGGCAATGTCCAGCAGTTGGGCTACTTCCTGATAGCGCATACCTTCTTCACGCACCATCCTAAAGATCATTTCACATTTGGTGGGCAATTGACTGATCGCTTCTTCTATTTTGGCAGCCAGTTCCCGGGCGATAAGTAGGTTTTCCGGTTGGCTGTATTCAATATAGCTACTCTTGTAAGGCTGGTAATCAGTATGGTTCAGCTTATTTTCCCTTGTCAGATAGGTGATCGCTTGATTTTTTACCGACTGGAAAAAATAAAAGTCCGGCTGGGCTATTTCCGGCAGTCTTTTGCGACAGTTCCATATCTTCATAAAGACATCGGACACTAATTCTTCGCTCAGCACGTCGGATTTGACATAATAAAATGCTAAGCGATAGAGACGGGAATAGTATAGATCAAAAAAACGCTTAAAAGCCGCGCTATCATCATCAGCCATTGACCTTATTAAGTATTCTATTTCCAGCTTATCCAAAGTAGCCTAATCATTGATTGAAGAATTAAGCTACCATTTAAATTTCCTTTTTACAATTTCCACGGCAAATAGAAAAACTTTTGGCACTATGGCTTTTCGTCAATTGAAAAAGCCTGACATAAGCATAGGCTTACGTCAGGCTTTCTGAAAATTGAGTAAAATAGGACTGCTAGGTGATGAAATACGTTAGGCTTTGACGACTACGCCCAGTACTTCCAGTTGCTGGGGCTGTTCATCCAGGGCAAGACGGGCCACTTTGATAAACTTGCTGTACCACTGCTTTACCACTGCTGCCATCTCCTTCTTTTGCTGGGTCAGTACCTGTGCACGGCCATGGGCTTGCTTTTGCAGGGCATACAGGCTGGTCACTTCAGCCAAGACGGTTTGCATCTCGGCGATTTCAGTAGCCGGAATGTTATACTTTTCCATCAGTTCCGTGTGATTAGACACATAGTAGTAAAAATCCTGGCATTGCTTCAACCATTTTTCCAGCGTTCTTTCTCTTGTGCCTTTCAACCCCAATTCATCCAGGTATTCCGGCTTGTCTTTAAAAATAATACGGGCCTGGCTTATATGCCGCATATACGTTTCTTGCAAACGTTCCCTGACCGTTTTTAAGTTACGGGTGGCTGTTTTTGCCTGCCGCTGGGCATCTTCCTGCTGCCGTACCAGTTCACCGAATTGATTTCCTAATTTCTGCCCATCTTTGAGCATTTTAGCATCATATCCTAATTTGGACAACTGCCGCAAAATGTCAATGTCCTGCAACGCACCATAGAGCGCTACTAATAACTGATGAAGTAATGTTACCTGGTTCATATTGTTGTAAATTTTTGATAATAAGGGAGCAAAATAAACGCCTATTTATCTTTGAAACCACGCCAAGTAAACGTAAACCTTATGTATGTCATAAAATTCTAATGAATACAAATTTTAATTTTTATAATGATGCCAACAATGAGTGAGTTTAGCCCTTTTAGGGGCATATCATCTGCTCCGCAGGACAAAACACATGAATCTAATGCCAGGGAGATGATCCCTGCGCTGTAAAACTTTTTTCCAGCTCCGGGGAGCTGCTCCGCAAGGCAAAATTAAAAGGTCTGAAGCCAGGGAGCAGCTCCCAAGGACGAAAACAAATTTTTTAGCCCTTGGGAGGCATTAATATTAAGCAAAATCAATTTTTTGCAGTATAATATTCTGGTGATAAGTCAGCGTATCAAGCTGATCATTCAGCTGTTTGGGTCAATTAATACGGTATGTATGGCGTTTTTTAGTGGAAAAGTACGTATCGGGTTTTTTTATGTACTTGTATGATCGCAGAATCGGCGATACAATCGCCAGCCTCGTACATCCCCGTCACAGACGGGGACGATGATGGGATGGGCGTTTGAAAACGCGGACTATGGTACTATAGTCCTCGTCTGTGACGAGGACTGACGAGATTAGCGTCTGTGACGCGCATCAACTGCGATAAGAAATTGTCATAACAATGCCATCAATCCTAAGAAAAATACTTAATTTAACACCAAATAACTGTTATGACAGAAATTATTTTTGTAGTAGAAGAAGCACCGGAAGGTGGCTATCAGGCGAAAGCCCTGAGTCATGCCATTTTTACCGAAGGTGAAGACCTAGACGACCTTAAACAAAATATCAAAGAGGCTTTGCATTGCCATTTTGAAGATGTAGCAGAGCGTCCCAAGATTGTTCGTCTACACATGGTTAAAGAAGAGGTATTTGCTGCATGAAATTTCCCCGCAATGTATCTGGCAAGCAATTAATCAAATCTTTACAAGTATTGGGTTATGAAGTCACACGATAGTCCGGCAGTCATATAAGGCTTACTACCCAACAATATGGTACACATCATATTACTATCCCCGATCATAACCCTTTAAAGATTGGTACACTCTCTAATATTCTGAAAGAAATATCTATTCATTTTCAAATCTCCAAAGAAGCGTTAGCAGAGAAAATTTTCTAAAACTTTTCTATATCAAAGTTGGTCATCATTTTTAGGCATTTGTCGTTTTAACGCTTAACTTGATTTAACAGGTCTCTAGCCTGAACCTTTAACTTTGAACAACAAGCGCTATGCACTACATTTTTCAGATCAAGCTCAAGAGCATCACGATCATAGAGAACGGACAAGTGATGGAGGGCGGGGGGACCAACCTGCTCTCGGTAGCCATCGTTTACCCTAATCCGCACATGCCGGCGCCTACCACAGTGATGGAGCTCAGCCTGCAAGACAACAAAACGCTGGAACTTCAGGGGATACCGCTCAAAGACCAACTCATCTTCAAGGGGCTGATCGTTGGGGAGTCGGGCATAGATGTGGAGATCAGCGCCATAGAAAAGCAGGAAAGGATCGCCGGTATCCTGCACCAGGTCTTCGGACAGGCGGTGAGCGGTGCACTGAGTTTGATTCCCGGTGGCGGCATCGTTTCTTTGATTACCTCGGCAGCACGCACTACCCTGGCTTCGGTATTTGATCAGGCAGCACCCAAAGACCGTCTGCGAAAGATTGGTAAAGGCTATATGTACCTGCATAAAGATACGCCGGAAGGTGATTTTGTAGTGCAACTTAGCGTGCCACAGGAAATTGAACTGAAGCAAACCTCTATCAATAAGAAAGGACAGGAGACTACCAAGAAAATCACCTTGCCCCAGGGGTTTAATAATGCGATGGTGGTCTTTGACATCAAGAAATACCCGGCAGGAAAGCATGCCGGAGAAGATGTGGTGGTATGATGCGCTGATTTCTCAGTATTCACGCAGGCGCTCGCAGCTAACATTAAGTGAGCGGGCTTAAAAATGTTTTTAAGTCCTAGTGGGGTTGCTACCGATTACTCTTTACCTAGCGCGGAACTTAGTTCCGTGCTTGCACAAAGTTCATGAAGTCACGGAACTAAGTTCCGCAACAGTAGAGTGCTTCTAGTAGGCTCACTTCAGTCCCAGTGGCGGCCGCTTGCAGGTAACACTGAGGGGTATGAAAGGATTAGCAAGGCTAATGTTTATGCAAAAGCCCAGTATAAAGTAAGTAATATGATCAGAGAGATGATG
>JBBSOG010000341.1:0-6759 GCA_038259985.1 Cytophagales bacterium | reverse complement strand
GTTAGACGATTATGCTTCAGTTTTTGACGCAGAAAATGAAAATAATCAGGAACTGATTTTTTCAGTGCAGTTTATAGAAGGCACTTACGGATTGAGCAGTATGTACATGTATTTGTTTGCGCCCTGGAATGCCGGACCAGAACTACTCGGCCATGCCCAGCAAATAGCCAGAACCGGAATGAATATACCAACGACCGATCTGATAGAATCTTTCGAGGCAGGGGACGAAAGAAAATCAATGATTGATTTAAACTACACAGATGATGCAAATGGATTCTATCAGGGCAATATTGTTCCAATCAACAAAAAATTCTGGGATCAAGATCATGCGATACAATATCAAACAGGATCTAATTTTCCTTTGTTTAGGTATCCGCATGTGCTCCTGATGTTAGCGGAGTGTTACTTGAGTGCAGGTGGTGGCGATCCAGTTATGCTGGTAAACCAAGTGCGTAGCAGGGCAGGTTTACCAGCGACTTCCGGTGTGATACTTGATGATATTATTCATCAAAGACGAGTAGAATTCTATGGTGAAGCAGATCGTTGGGATGTATTAGTAAGAACGAACAAGGTCTTTGAAGTCATGGAGGCACATGGAGAAAATGAGAGGCAAAACAGACCAGAAGTTCAGGTAGGTGATGCTGCGTTCAGGGATATCAAGATTTTATATCCTATACCGGCAAGTGCTATCCAAACAGACCCAAGCCTTCAACAGAATCCTGAATATAAGTAATTTTGACAGTGGAAAATAAACTGAATATTAATCGTACGATGCTCTTATTACTCCTGGGCAGCCTGCTCGCTTTTCCTTTGCAGGCACAGCAGAAGGCTGATCGTCCCAATATACTTTTCATCGCCAGCGATGATCTTAATGATTGGGTAGGCGTATTGCATGGACATCCTCAGGCAATGACTCCAAACATTGACCGGTTGGCCAAACGGGGCACCCTCTTTACCAACGCCCACACGCAGGCACCACTCTGTAACCCCTCACGGGTGAGTATCATGACGGGCTTGCGTCCTTCTACCACCGGTATCTATGGTCTTGCCCCGAGGCATCGCCAGGTAGAACGGACTAAAGATGTAACTACGCTGCCGCAGTACTTTGCTGCAAATGGCTATCGCACCATGTCGGCAGGTAAGGTTTTTCATGCAGGGATTAGTCCCGAAGAGCGTGAAGTGGAGTTTCAGGAGTGGGGACCAGACGGTGGGCATAAACCATTTCCTGAGCAGAAAATAGTGAAAGCCCCACTGGATATGGTTGACCATCCCCTGCTAGACTGGGGCGTATTTCCTGAACACGAAGACTCATTGATGGACGATTATCAAGTAGCCTCCTGGGCAGTAGAGAAGCTGAGCGAACTAGGGGAGGAAGGTAATAATAATGCTGATGATGAACCGTTTTTTATAGCCGTGGGCTTCAACAAACCTCATGTGCCACTATACGCCACGCAGCAGTGGTTTGATCTCTATCCGGAAAAAGATGTCATACTGCCTCCTGCTCCTGAAGGTGATCGTGATGATGTACCGGATTTTGCTTGGTACCTGCATTGGTACCTACCGGAACCCCGGCTCTCCTGGGTGATAGAAAACCATCAGTGGCAGGCAAAAGTGAGGGCATATCTGGCCACCATCAGTTTTATGGATGCGCAGGTCGGCAGGGTACTGGATGCGCTGGATGCCCAAGGGTTAGCTGATAATACCATCGTCGTCTTTTGGTCGGATCATGGATACCATTTGGGAGAAAAAGGGATAACTGGCAAAAACACTTTGTGGGAACGCTCTACGCATGTGCCACTCATCTTCGCCGGGCCAGGCGTAACCGTAGGGGCACAATCATCGCAACCGGCTGAGTTGCTGGACATGTACCCGACCTTGGTAGAACTGGCAGGCTTGCCCGAGAAAGGAGAAATTGAAGGTTTATCCCTGATGCCACAGTTAAAAGAGGCAGATACCCCACGGGAACGGCCAGCGATCACTACCCATAATCCCGGTAACCATACAGTACGCACGGAGCGCTGGCGCTATATCCACTACGCCGATGGATCGGAGGAACTATACGACCATCTGCGGGATAAGGATGAATGGGCTAACCTTGCAAACCAGCCTGATTACGCCGAGATTAAGGAAGAACTGGCGGCATGGTTGCCAAAAGAAGATGCCCCCCTCGCCCCAGGCAGCAAACACCGGGTGCTGGAAAAACAAGCGGACGGCTGGTATTGGGAAGACAAACTGATTGAGTTTGACAAACTAATACGATAGCTTATCCTTAAAGACATTTAAATTTTACGATAAAGCTAAGTATGCATAAAATTATAATAACTGTAGTGCTGGTACTTTGTGTACCAAACTGGGTGCTTGCACAGCAAGAAAAACCAAACATTCTATTGATTATCACCGATCAGCAAAATGAAGATATGATGAGTGTTTCGGGCAATCAATGGCTTGAAACCCCGAATATGGATCAATTAGCTGAAAAGGGAATGCGATTTGAGAAAGCTTATGTGACCAATCCCGTCTGCTCCCCTTCCAGGTTTAGCATTTTTACCGGTAGGTATCCCAGCGCCATTGGTATGAGGCACAATGCCAGTGAACTCCATCAGGAAAGCTTAAAGGAAATTATTCCAACTTCAATGGGATTTACCTTCAAAAAGGCCGGTTACGAAACCTATTATGGAGGAAAAGTACATTTGCCTTCAGGGGGTAAAGAAGCAAAGCCTTATGGTTTTGACAATTTAATTACTATGGATGAACGGGATGATCTGGCAGACAAAAGTGAGGCGCTTTTGCTGAACCGAACGTCTGACAAACCGTTTTTGGCAGTGGTCAGCTTTATCAATCCCCACGACATCTGCTATGAGGCCATTCGCGACTTTCCACCGAAAAACCGTGCCCCTGCTGAAGTTCCTCAGCCCTTGCTAGATGCGATTGCGATACCTGACTCTCTGACCGAAGAGGCGTTTTTTGCGAGCTATTGTCCGCCTTTACCCGATAATTTTGAACCCACACACAATGAGCCGGAAGCCATCCATGAGTTGAAAGCGCTACATTCCTTCACCATAGATGCACGTGAACATTGGACAGAGAAAGACTGGCGCCTGCACCGCTGGGCATACCATCGTTTGACTGAAAGGGTAGATCAGCAAATAGGACAGGTGCTTGATGCTTTGCAAAAATCTGTTTTTAGGGAAAATACGATCGTCGTTTTTACTTCCGATCATGGGGAAATGAGTGCTTCACACCGTTTGGAGCACAAGACAGTGTTTTATGAAGAGTCCTCCAATGTTCCGCTGATCGTTTGGTATGAAGGAATGAAAAACGGAGGGAAAGTGGATGATCAACATTTGATCTCCAACGGATTAGACCTGTACCCTACACTCTGCGAACTGGCGGGAATCCAAGCACCGGAGAACCTGCCCGGCATTTCCTTCGCGCCTCTGCTTCAGAACAATGCAAGCGCTTATAAAGGCAGAACTTATCTCTTCATGGAAAATGAGATTGGGTTTATGGCACGGGATGCCAGGTTTAAGTATGCGCTGTATGACAATGGTGACGAAATGCTGATTGATCTTACCAATGACCCGGGTGAAATGATGAATATAGCCGGAAAGTCAAAACATAAAAAAGAAGAGACGGTCCTCAAAAAACACTTACTTGAGCATGTTGAGGGAAGCAATATGAAAAACCAGTAGTCTGAGTCCGGAGGGAAGTATTACTTTGCCAAAACATCCATTAAACATTATCATGGGAAGTAACACCTCCCGGAAGATACCAAAGATGCTTGTGACCTATGGGTGCGGTAGTTTTGCGGAAACCAACCGACAGTTTACTCTGTGACACTTGTAAGTAAAGTGGCAGTGACAGGAAATGTCATCACACATGCTCAACGATCACAGAAAGAAAGCATAACAATTTATGGTGATTTTCAACTTTGTAGAAGATTAAGTCAGTCTTTTGCTGGTTTATATGACATCCAGTCAACTTCCAATTCATAGGGACGAAGGGGCTTTTCCAGCGAGGCAGGGTTAGTTTCTACCGCCCATGCATCGGTATGCCAAAAGTTCATCCGGTAGCGGGAACGATGCTGAGGAATTCCTCGCTGACCTTGATAGTCCCACAAGACGACGGTATCAGCGCTTACCGGATGGATCATCCACCAGCGCAGACGGTCAGGGTGCCAGTCAAAACCGTAAGTGTAAAATTGCGAAGAAGCATCGTAGCCTTCAATCGCAGGAATGGCTTCGGGTTGGTTCTGTTCACCTGCCAAAGGAATGCCAATACCATCATGACCCTCTTTATAGATTGTATTATATATCTGGCCGCTTGCCATATTGATCGTCCGGCCTATTCTTTGAAGTTTTCCGCTATGGCCCATCCAGGTGCCAATATAAATGATTTCCGGATCGGCTATCAGCCACTCAAAATCTATTTCACTCAGGCCAGGAATACTATCAACATGATAAGTAAAGTAACCCACTACTGCCCCCGCATCAGGTTGAATAGCTTTGACGTCAGGCACTTTGAGGCGAGTGGCATAGGTGCCAAAATGAGTAAAATCATTAGAAATAATTTCAGGTCCACGCCCTGCCCCGGCAGAATCTTCTGGATCTATTTTTAATGAAAGGATGTCGGTATCGGGATTGGTAGGGGAATCTATACCCATTTTCCATTTGAAATCAGCCCGGTGGCCGGTAGAACCATATGTAAAATACTGAGAAGTAGCCGTACTAAAATCTTCAAAAAAAGCATCGTGAAATTTATCTTTCTGGACAAAAGCTAATAAGCTTATAATCATCAGGCTTGCAATAATTAGTGTTTTCTTCATTTTAAAAGGTTGCTTTTCTTTAAAGATGTTTTTGAACTTTTGAGCTAGGTGTGCTGCTGAAGCAATGAATCTCTGACTCATCATTGTTTTTGTGCGTTAACAACAACTAAAGCATCAAAACCAGGTAATTGTTTTACCAAAGAAAAATGGCTGACCACCAATTTATCAGTCAATGCACTTATTGCTATTTTTGTGTGATAGATATCCGTTAAGCTTATCTTACTGTCCAATCAAATGTAGCAGGTCCAAAGACATCCGGTCAACCTCCAATTCATAGGGACGAAACTATCGCTCGATAAAATATGAGGTAGACACATTCTATAGGATTTTATTATTTTTTTCCTTGATTAGCTTTATTTTAGATAATTATTTAGTAATAATGATACCTTAAAAAATAATAATTTGGGAAATTTATTTGACGCATTCGGTAATCCCATAAATTCATCTGAACCAAAGAAATCTTGGTTAAAAAAAGTATTGTCTTGGATAAGAAAACATCCAAAAATTAGTTTAGGCGCCTTTGCTTCAATAATATCAATCCTTGCTTTTCTTGATATCAAAAGTATTTTTGACATACCAAAATGGCACAGTAAACATTTTCCCAAAGAGATATCCTTTACTCAAGATCCAGGATATAAAGTTCTGTTACTTCGCTTTCAACCACATGAAAACTGCGAAACTCAGCAAACTAATATTGAAGGAACGATAAAAAAACGTCTATTAGAAGTAAGTGAGAAGAAGAAATTAAGCTTACAGGTAATGCTTGACACCTTGCAACCCTGGCCTCAGACTTATGCCGAAGGCAGAAAAATTGGGGAAGAAAAGGGCGCTGATTTGGTTATATGGGGAGATTTATTCGAGAGGTGTTATTCTCATAGCGAAGCCTCTTTGAGTTATGTAGTGATAGATACTACAATTTATGGGATTGAGAAAAGCGGTAAATCTGGGACAGAATATCTTTACAGTCTGGCCGATGTGGGAGAGGGTCAGTTACAACAAGATACAGATTATGTAATTTATTGGACGTTAGGATTAGAAGCATCTAGTCATAACGACTGTGACCAGTCTCAAGCTTATTTCTCAAATATATTTGAAGCTTTTCCTCAAAAATCCAGAGCAAGCTATCTTGAATTAGCCATGTGCTATTTTTACAATGATGCATTAGAATTATCACTTGATTACTTTAATGAACTCATCACACATTACCCTGACGATTCATTAGCATATGATAACCGGGCAACTGTCAAAATATTCCTAAATGATACTGTGGGAGGATTGGCTGATTACGATAAATCAATTGAACTAAGTACTAAATTTGCAAATCCTTACTATAACCGGGCAGTTACCAAAGGACAACTTGCTAAATATGAAGAAGCATTAGTTGATTATGATACAGCGATTATTTTAAATCCTGACTTTGCTATGGCTTATGTAAATCGCGGGAATATTAAAAGTAAGCAAGGAGATTTTGACAGAGCAATCAAAGATTTTTCTTTTGCCATTCGACTTAATCCTAATGAGCCTAAAGCTTATGTCAACCGAGGGAATATGAGAGAAATAAAAGGTGATACTACAGCTGCGATAGTAGATTACAATAAAGCTCTTAAAATTAATCCGAATGATCCTAATGCTTATTTTAATAGAGGAGTTTTGCTGCAAAATAAAGGAAAGCTTGATAGCGCTTTAGTTGATTTTACGAAAGCTATAAACCTAAGCTCGGGAGACCCCTTACCTTTTTATCAACGTGGAGATATTTTACATCAAAAAGGTAAATTTTCAGAAGCATTAAACGATCTGAATAGAGCCATTAGACTCCAGCCTAAATTATATTTTCTTTATAGCAAACGTGCAGAAATCAGAAGAAGTATGGATGACGATAATGGAGCAATAACAGATTATACCTTGGCAACTGAATTTAATGCTGAAGATTCAGT
>JBBSOG010000340.1:0-6779 GCA_038259985.1 Cytophagales bacterium | reverse complement strand
TCTCAAACATGGATTGCAGCCACCCTCTTCGTGCTTAACCTTTCCCGTTTCGCAGCCAATCTAAACGCTACTTTTTGAGGAAGCCCTAATTAAATGTTTTAGTAGCAAAATATCATTGTTTGTAAATTTTCTTTGAATTATTCGTAAAGGCACCACAATTTCCGGCCGAGTCATATTTGCCTCGTGCTAGTAATATTTTAACATTTAGTCCATATTCAAACATGCCTGTTTTCTGTTTGGTTTTGTCTTTTTTGCTGGCGCGAATGTGCCCAAATTTACATAAGTAGATTAGAACAGAAATTATGAATACAGACGATAAGCTGGATACCACCGTAGATTATACTTACGTAGAAGAAGTATTTGATTCCAAAGACGAATACAAAAGTTTTTTGCAGATCATGTGTTTTGAATTTGAAGAGGCAATAGATAAAATCGTTTTCTCCATTGAAAAAGAAGATGTGATCAGTTTTAGGAAAATATTACATAATGTTGTTCCCCACCTGGATATGCTGAGGGTATATGAATTTGGACAGTTTTTAGAAAAAATTAAATCCCAGATGGGAAGTGCTAAAGTTACCCGGGAAGAAAAGGAACAGATGGTAAACGAGGTCAGGGATAACTTTAAAAAGATAATCCAGCAAGTCCATCATAAATATGAGCAAATCTGCCGGTCATAAGGGGCAAGTGATGCTGAAGACTTCCTGTTTAGTTTGCTCTAATTGTATTTTTGCCCGCAACTGATTGGCCAGCGCATTGATTAACTGTCTGCTAAAACCTGATAATGTCACCGTAAAGTTTTCATCTTTTAATACCCTAAGATGATATTGTTGCCCTACTTGTTCACCCTCAATAGTCAGCTTGCTTTCACCTGAAGTATTGCCCTTCCCGCTAATCAAAAATTCTGTGAGCATGATACCCAGGGCATAGGCTTTGTCTACCGGCCAGTAAAGCGTAGGATGTTCGTTGTGTATCTCAAAGTTCTTCCGATATTTTTCTGCTAACTTAGCCAGATACGCAGACAACTCAATTTGCCCGGTTTGAAGACTCCGGTAAAGAAGTTCATAGGCAACGGCAATGGCTGCGACCCGCGTTTGAGAAAGCATTATTGCCTCATGCACTTCCCCCTGTGTCTGAACAGCCTGCAAATGCAGCAAACCATTGATTTCGTGTAGGGTATTCTTAAACTGATGCTGCATTTTCTTTACCAAATCCTCATGATCAGCAGGCTTATCGGTGGGCTGTGATACTGTGAATGTGTCTAGCTTGTAACGTTTGCCATCGGAAACCAACAGCCGGGTACTATGACAGCGGAAGTCCACTTTGTTTCCCGATTTAGTGAGGTAAACCCACTCAGCATCATTCTCTTCCGACTGCTCCCAAATATATTCATGGTGCAGCATTAGTGCGTAAGGCCGTATTTCGGCAGGTAGCAAATCAGTGACATTTCTTTCCAGCAATTCTTTCTCCTGGTATTCCAGTGTATGGCAAAAGTGATCATTTACCTCTACCAATACGCCTTCTTCATCAGTGATACAGTAAGGATCACGTATATTTTGCTTAAGCAAGTGCCATAGCTGGAAAGCGCTCAGGTTTTTTAGCCCATTGTCAAAGGTGATAGCTTTGGAGAAAGTCTTTACAGAAGAATTGGATGGTTTCATGCTACTCTTCCACTTCGTCTACATCATATTTTTTGTCCAGGCGGTTCATCAGCCATACATAGATAAAGATGATGACCACAAAAATATAAATGGAGCCTTGCTGGGCGAACCAGAAACCGAGTTTAAACCCTCCCATCTTGACCTGGTTCAACGCATCCGCGAATAAAATCCCGAAGCCGTAGGAACAGATAAACCAAATGGATAAAAGTATCGCCAGGTATTTGATATTGTGGCGCCAATAGTCCTGCATTTTTGTTCTTTTCATCAATCTGTGTAGTTTTAGTAGCAGCAATATATCATAAATCTTTACTAATCATTGGATTGCACCCTGATTTGCTCGCCTTCCACCTGCACCTTATCCCTTTTCCTGAGCTGAATGTGTTGCGGAAGGGTAAATCGTAGCAAGGCTGAAACCCGTTTGTCCAGCAGCACAAAGTATTGCTGGGCTATATTTATTTCCACCACTTCTCCTTCAAACAAACCCTGATGTATTTCAGGTAATAGTGCTATCGGCTTAGCCATTTTGGTTATTTTGCCCTGCTCAAGCTCCAGCACCTTGTCCGCCAAACGGACTACTTCCATGGCATCATGACTGACCAGCAAAATAGTGGTATCAAACCTTTGATGCAAGTTTAAGAGGTCCTGTTGCAATTTCTCCCGCATATTGCGATCCAAGGCGGCAAATGGCTCATCCAGCAATAGAAGTTTTGGCTGTCGGACGATCGCCCTGGCTAAAGCCACGCGCTGCTGCTGTCCACCGGAGAGCTTATGCGGCTTTTGCGACTGAAGCATTTCCATATGCATCAATGCCATGACTTCATCAATCAGACTTTCCTGCGTGGAAGAAGGCAGCGCATAGGCCAGGTTTTGGCGGACAGTCATGTTGGGGAAAAGTGCGTAATCCTGAAAGACAAAGCCGATGCTTCTTTGCTGTGGCTTTTTCCAAATTCGCTGTTCATTGTCAAACCAGCATTGACTATTCACTTCAATATGTCCGTCATCAGGTTTCATCAGTCCGGCCAGCATTTTGAGGATGCTGGTCTTACCTGATCCCGATGGTCCCATGATCGCCCAAATAGCACGTAGCGGCATTTCAAAAGCCACATCCAAATCAAGGTGTCCTTCGCTGCCCATCAGGGATTTATGGAGGGATACTTTGATCATATCACGCCTTGGGATCTACGGTTTTGGTACATATACACAATGAGCAGTACCACAAAGGAAAAGGCCAACAAGATCCCGGCATAGAGATTAGCATTGTCAAAGTTCAGCATCTCTACTTCATTGTAAATAGCGATGGAGGCCACCCTGGTTTCACCGGGAATGTTGCCGCCTATCATTAGGATGACGCCAAACTCACCGATGGTGTGGGCGAAGGTCATCACCAAACCTACCACTACCGAAGATTTTACATTGGGCAGTAGCACATGCCAGAGGGTATTCCAGCGGGATTTTCCCAACGTGTAAGCGGCTTCTTTGTAAGATAGTGGAAGATTTTCTATCGCCGATAAAATAGGATTGACCATAAAGGGCAAACTAAAAATCAACGAGCCAATCACCAAACCGGGAAAACTGAATACTAGGCGGATATCAAACAATTGCTGGCTAAGGCTGCCTAACCAGCCATCGGGACGCAGAAATATGAGCAGGTAATAACCAAGAACTGTAGGCGGGAGCACCAAAGGCATGCTGACGATGGCTTTGAGCAAGGGCTTGGCCGGGCCGGTATGGAAGTAAATAGCATACACCAAAGGTATCGCCAGAATGAAGAGCAAACTGGTGGTGACAAATGCCAACTGAAGGCTGAGGACGAAGGGTTGAAGTAAGGTCGCCATGTCAATCAATTATTTCATAACCAAAGTCCCGAAATAACCGGACAGCCACTGGCGATTTGATGAATGTCATAAACTGATGGAGGATATCCTGATCAGCGACCGCATTCTTCATCACGACCAAGCCATGATCCAGCCGATGGGAATTACCGTTATGCACCGTAAGCGGAAGCCAGTAACCTGTGCCCTTCAACTCTTCTGCATACATGGCGGAGATCGCGGTGAAAGCAGCTTCTACGGCACCTGAACGGATATACTGGTTGACCTGCCCAATACTTTCCGCGAAGATAATTTCGGGAAGCATTACTTCATAAATACCTTTTTCACTTAGCCAGTCTTTTGCCCTTTGTCCGTAGGGTGCCAGTTCCGGCTGGGCAATGGCCAAGGATTGAATATCCGCATTGACCAACCATTGTTCCAGTGATTCTGCCGGTTTTTTTTTGCTCCAGAATACCAGTCTGCCCCGTAACAGCACTTCCGGTTTGCCCGCGGCATGTCCTTCTTTATACAGCTGCTGGGGATATTTCATATCCGCCGAAAGGAAAATATCATAAGGCGCCCCGTGGATGATCTGGGCAGTAAGTTTTCCTGAAGACCCAGGAATCAGGATCAGTTCATGCTTATACTTTTCTTCGTACAGCCTTTTGATTTCCTGCATAGGTAAGATGAGATTGGCCGCTACCGCTACTTTGATAGTATTGCCTTGGGCATAAGCCGTTGCATGGAAAAGCCCAGTAAAGAAAACCATAAGCATTGCGAATCCCATCAAGTGCGCGTTCCTCATTTTCTCCCTTCTGTCATGCCGTAGGCATCTTTGCCCCATTGAAGTCCCGGTTTTCACATTAAGGCAGTAAAGATTTCTTCCTCCGCCAAAGGTAGATACGAAGTGACGGGCAGACAGTATCCAACCAAGAGCATTATCAAGATAGTTTGAGCGCTGGTCTAATTGCTGGATAGAAATTAAGCCTGCTTGTCTAAGCAACAAATGTGAGCAAAAACATTTCAGATATAGCTTGCATTCTTTACTTTGCATCATATACCAGTAAAATTAGTATTGCCGTCCTAATAAACAAGCAAGCGTAGATGACTAAGCCAATAAGCATCAAAGTAACGGGAGTGCCCGAACATTTTAATTTGCCCTGGCAACTGGCAAGGGAGGAAGGCGCGTTTGCCCGTGAAGGCATTGACGTACATTGGCAAGATGCTCCCGGAGGTACGGGTGCCATGATGCAGGCACTGCATTCCGGCGAAGCAGATGTAGTCGTTGCCCTGACCGAAGGCGTAGTAGCCAGTACAGTGAAAGGCACCCCTGCCAAGATTGTGCAGGTATTTGTCGCTTCTCCTTTGACCTGGGGGGTTCACGTAGCCGCCGCGACGGATTTTCAAACCATAGCCGATTTACAGCAAAAGCGCTTTGCCATCAGTCGCCCGACCTCCGGTTCCCACCTCATGGCTTTTGTGCTGGGGCAGCAACAAGGCTGGAATACGGCAGACATAGCTTTCGTAGAAGTAGGAGGTATGGACGGCGCCCGTAAAGCGCTGGCCCGGAAAGAAGCTGACGCTTTTATGTGGGAAAAGTTCATGACCAAACCCATCGTAGACCAAGGAGAATTCCGAAGGGTAGGGGAGATAGATACGCCCTGGCCCTGTTTTGTCGTGGCGGTACGCAATGATGTATTGGATAGTAAACAGGAAGCTATTCAAAAGATGCTCAAGGTAATAAACCAATACGCTTCCGAATTCAAACAAAGACCTGATACTACAAAGCTAATTAGCCAGCGCTTTGATTTGTCAGAAAAAGATGCCGCCACCTGGCTCAGCGAAACCAAGTGGGGAAATGCACAGCCAGTGGATAAAACGATGCTGCAAAAGGTGATGCAAACTTTACAAAAACTCGGAGCCATTGATCGGGAAATCGCTGTGGAGGATATTGCATTACAGGAATAGTAAATAGCACCCTCTTGTGCTGCCTGCCGGAAAAACTAAGACTCCCTCAGCGTTACCCGAAACTATTCGCTGCGGGAATGCTTAGGAAAAGTGCTCTTGACCTCAGCGTTCTCTCCGAGTAACTCTGCGGGGTGCAATACAGGAAAAAATATTAATATAACCCATCCTCTTATTAAACCAAAACTAATGAAAGCGATATTGCCAATTGCCTTATTTGTGTTTTTGTCTTCCATCTCAGCCATCGCACAGACTCAATCTATTCATGAAGAAAAGTTTATTTCCATTGGAGGCATTGAACAATGGGTTACTATAAAAGGAAAAGATGTTAACAAACCAGTTGTATTGTTCCTTCATGGAGGGCCAGGTAGTGTAATGAGCCCCTATAATGATACTATTTATGGGGCATGGGAAAAGTATTTTGTTTTAGTAAACTGGGATCAGAGAGGTGCCGGGAAAACGTATGGGCGTAATGTGCCTTCAGAAATAGATGAAAATTACTGGATTGAAAATCTTTTGACGGTGGAGCAGATGACTGAGGATGGGCTAGAACTTACGGAATATCTCATTCAGCACCTGGGAAAACAGAAAGTTATACTTTTAGGCACTTCTTGGGGCTCTATTCTAGGCACTAAAATGGCTATAGAGCGCCCGGATTTGTTTTCTGCCTATGTAGGCCATGCGCAGATTGTAAACTTTTCAGAAAACCTTAAATACGCTTACCAGAAAGTCTACAAAATGGCAGAGCATGCTGAAGATAAAGTGTCAGTAGAAAAACTTCAATCATTAGGAGAACCGCCTTATGATAATGCCAAAAACTCAGGTCAGTTGCTGCGTGTTATCAAGCAGTACGAAAGGGATAATTCAATTCCCGCGCCTGATCACTGGTGGAAAGTAGCCCCGGAATATGATAATGAACTGGATGCTAAACATAGATATGATGGTGATGATTACTCCTTCATTCATTTTGTCGGACATGAAAAACTAGGCATAAAATCAATGGTATCGGATATTGATTTTAACAGAGATGGTTTGGAATTTAAAATCCCAGTGTACCTCGTTCAAGGTGAAGAAGATATCCTGACCTCCCAAGAGATGACAAAACCTTACTTTGATAAGATCAAGGCGCCTACAAAGGAATACTTTTTATTGCCGGGTGCGGGACACGGTCATAATCAATCGGTAGTGGATCAACAACTTCAAATCATACATGAAAAATTATAATTTCACTAGACCCAGTCAGTGTCACTCGGCAGAGGACACTGAGGTTTGAGTACACACTCCTCAGCTTTCCCGCAGCGGCGGCCGCTTACAGGTAACGTTAAGGGGGCATAAGATCTGAATC
>JBBSOG010000339.1:0-6791 GCA_038259985.1 Cytophagales bacterium | reverse complement strand
TTCATTGATGGGAAATTTGATGCGCTCGTTGCCATTAGACATCACCTTAGACATCAGGGCAGTGTATTTGGTAGAAATATCTTTATCATCAAAAGAAACCAACTGCTTGAAGCCCATCACATCGCCATAAAAGTCAACGTACTTGTTCATATCGCCCAGCGCTACATTGCCGACCATGTGGTCTACATACTTTAAGCCTACTGAACGATTAACCAAATTTTCATTTTTCCACGGGCGGAAGCCTGGGAGAAACTCACCCTTGTACTGACGGTTCTCTACAAAAGTATGGATAGTATCGCCGTAGGTAGCAATAGAAGCCATAACCACCTCTCCATCGTCATCATTGAGAGTATAAGGTTCCCGGACCGATTTGGCACCGCGGCTTACGGTATCCTGAAAAGACTTCCTGGCATCTTCTACCCAGAGCGCAATATCCCGGATACCATCTCCGTGTCGGTGGACGTGGTCGGCGATCGGACTGTCGGGGGTAAGGGCTGAGGTGAGTACAAAGCGAAGTTTGTTCTGGGCTAACAGAAAACTAGCGGCTTCTTTATGACCAGTTTCGGGGCCACGGTAAGCGATAATATCAAAGCCAAACACATAATGATAGTAGTAAGCTGCCTGCCGGGCATTGCCTACATAGAATTCTATATAAAAAGTGCCTTGTATCGGCAAAATATCTTCGTCTTTTGAAGGAGCTTTTCCGGTCAAAGTGAAATTAGTTTGCATAGCTTTAGTTTTAGTGATGATCTAGTGCAGGCTTGTCTGAATAATTGACCAACCTAATACTCCGTTAGTATGCGTAGCAAAAAAAGTCAAAGGAAAGCATTTATGCCTAATATTAAAAAAATGGCAATATCGTAACAACAATTACCCCTTACTTTATTAAGTAAACGAAACAGAAACCCTAATGATTGCTTTTTGATAAATTTTCTATTACTGCTATTAAACGTAATCCTGTCGCGAAACTTAGTTTCGTGACATCGAGTCCGCTTCCGGTAAGGTTGGAGAACGGAACTAAGTTCCGCTCTAGGTATGTCTCTATATGTATTGGTAAGATCAATCTTGCGAAGGGGGCAGCATAATCACCAGCAGGCTTTTCGGACCATGCGCACCGATGACAAGCGATTGCTCAATATCGGCAGTTTTGGAAGGGCCAGCGATAAATACTCCATGCCCGTAATCCTGCGTGCGTAGCCTTTTGTAAGCTTCATGCATCTTGTCTACCAACTGATCTTCCCTGATAAGCAGCACCAGATGCTGGGTGATAAATGGCGCTGCCCGGTGAACCAGTGTATCTTCATTGACCCAAATTGCCCCGTTTTCTGCTACGCCTAGTATGCCTTCAAAAACTGCCAGATCCAGCAATTCCAACTCATGTGGATCATGAATGGCAGACAGATCAAGGGTATTGAGTTTTTCAAAAGCCCCGGCTACATACTGATAATCCCCTACTTGCTTTTTAACTAATTCTTCTGCCTCTAAACTGTCTTTAGCGAAAATGACTTCCCCTCCCCCGGCGCTTAACCTTTCCTGAAAAAGCATTTTCAGGTCTTGTCCGGTGGAAGCCGGAAAGTCCAGAGAAGGGATAGGAAGCTCCTCTGGCCTGTTTTTTTTGATGGCTTTGAGAATGTCTGCTTTACCCATTTTTTTGTCTGTTTTGCTGGTACCATTCCTGAAAACTTTGCTTCGGTGGCTCAGGGAGTTCGCGCTGCTTACCCCAGGCATTAAGAGAGTTGTACACCATCCAGCGGGGCAATATTTTTAATGCTTTTCTGCCGAATTTCCCGGCTTTGCGATAAAGATTAGGATGGGTAAACAACCATCCTGCAAGCTTCATGGAAAATTTCTTAGAAGGTTCTTCATTGGTCTCCCGGGTTATATCCTGTCGCCAGGCATATAGCTGCTGGTGAATATCAATTTTGACAGGGCATACATCCGAGCAGGAGCCGCAAAGCGAAGAAGCAAAGGGCAGGGAGGCATGTTTTTTCATGTCGATACCCGGAGAAAGGATAGAGCCGATCGGGCCGGGCACTACCGATTGATAGGAATGCCCACCACTACGGCGATATACCGGACAGGTATTCATGCATGCACCACAACGAATACAGTGCAATGATCTCCGGTACTTTTCCCTGCCCAGTTGTACCGTTCTTCCGTTATCCACCAGGATGATATGGAGTTCTGTGCCCTCCCGTGGTTTTCTGAACTGCGAAGTATAGGTGGTTACCTGCTGACCGGTGGCACTACGCGCCAGTAACCGAATGAAGACGCCTAAATCTTCATAGCGCGGGATCATTTTCTCTATACCCATGCTGGCAATGTGAAGTGGGGCAAGGTGCACGCCCATATCGGCATTGCCTTCGTTGGTACAGACCACAAACTCCCCGGTTTCGGCAATGGCAAAGTTCACTCCCGTCAGGGCAGCATCGGCTTTCATAAATTTTTGTCGCAGGTGCTCACGGGCGGCGGCGGTTAGGTAAATGGCGTCCCCATTGCTAGGCTGGGTATGCAGATGCTTTTGAAACAGCTCATCTATCTCCATGCGTTTCTTGTGGATGGCCGGAAGCACGATGTGCGAGGGCGTCTCTTTGGCCAGTTGTACGATTCTCTCTCCCAGATCAGAGTCAATTACTTCCACACCATGTTTTTCCAAGAAAGGGTTGAGGTGGCACTCTTCCGTCAGCATAGATTTACTCTTAACGATGCGCTTCACGCCGTGTTCCCGAAAAATATTATACACGATCTCGTTATGTTCTATAGCATCGTTAGCCCAGTGGACTTTGATCCCGTTAGCCGTAGCGTTTTTCTCAAATTCTTCCAGATAATGGTCTAATCTAGAAAGAGAATGCGCCTTGATTTGTGAAGCTTTTTCGCGTAGCTGTTCCCACTCCGGAAAGAGGTTAGCCGCTTTATCCCGCTTTTCACGCACGTGCCATAAGGATTCATCGTGCCAGTTGACGCGGTTTTCGTTTTTTATAAACTTTTGTGCTTCAGATGGATGGCTCATGTTGTTCGCTATGGTTTAAGATTTCACAGATATGCATCACCCGTAAAGGTAATTTTCTCCTTCGGATAATTCCTTCCATGTGCATCAGGCAGGACATATCAGTGCCGGTGATAACCTGTGCGCCGTTGAGAATATGGTCTTGTATACGATCCTTGCCCATTTTGACAGACACCGCTTCTTCGGCAACAGCAAAAGTGCCTCCGAAGCCACAGCATTCGTCAGCCCTCTGCAGATCAATCAATTCTATTCCTTCTACCTTGTCTAGCAACTGGCGGACAATAGAAAAAGGTTCGCCTACTACTTCAGAAGATTTGGCAAAGCGCAGGCCCCGCTGGCCGTGACAGCTCTGGTGCAGGCCTACTTTGTAAGGAAAACTACTTTTGAGAGAATCTGTTGTGCTATGATTGACCAGAAACTCACAAATATCCAAGGTTTTCTCCCTAATCTTCAGCACCTCGGAGGTCTGCTCTATTGTATCATAGTGCTTGCGAACATGGTAGACACAACTACCGGAAGGCGCTACTACATAGTCATATTCAGCAAAGTTTTCGACGAAGAGTTCCATCGTCTGCCGGGCGTATCTTTCGTAGCCGGAATTAGCCATAGGCTGCCCGCAGCAGGTCTGGTCGGGAGGCACGCTCACCTGGTGGCCAAGCTTTTCCAGGAGTTCCAACGTAGCGATGGCTGCCTGGGGATAAAACTGATCTACATAACAAGGAATAAATAGGCCGATATGCATGGGAAGAGTTTAGAGTATAAGAGTTTAGGGTTCAAAGTTCAGGAGTTCAAGGGTTTGGAGTTAATGACACAAAACCAGTCTGAAAAATGGTGATTAGCACTATGAGGTAATTGATTTTATTGATGAATAACTGCTCAAAATTAATTAGCACAACCTACGAAATATGCATAAAACCACTGTCCTGTACTATCGCTTCTGCTGTTTGTCTGTGTCCAATCCTAGTTTTGCTGTTAGATAAACTATCTATGAAAGATAAATAGGTCATAAATTGTTAGAAAAAGTAGGCTAGTGAACAGAATACCCATACAACCCGGCGAAATTCTAGCAGATGAACTAGAGGAAATCGGTATCTCAGCAGCAGCGTTAGCCCGCATGATAGAAGTTCCGGCTAACCGTATTTCTTAGATTATTGCCAGTAAAAGGGCTGTCACGGCTGATACCGCTTTGCGGTTGGCCCAATACTTTGGTATGAGCGCAGACTTCTGGATAGATTTGCAAAAAATGTATGCGCTTGACATGGCCCGGAAGAAAGTTGGAGAAGCAATCGCGCGTATTCCACGAAGAGTTCAACTTTGAATGTATTGATTGTTGCAGAAAATTGATCCTTGTCAACACTCATTCTACTAAGCAAAAAAGCCAAAATAAGGACAAATTGTTGGTGATCTTTTTTTCGTCATCGCTATTGTATATCTTGAGCAGCAATGACTTGAACTCAAAAGCTTCTTACATTACCTAACCATGACTGACCACAAGCTCAACATCCGGGACAATCTCCAGGAAACCTACCATGATGTGTACACTTCCGAAGTGCTGGCTGCACTTTCGTACATGTCTCGCTTCAATAAAGACATTAAAGCAGTGATGGCTTCCCGCATGCAAAGAAGAACAGCCCGCCAGCAGGAACAAAAAAGGATAGGTTTTTTGGCCCCTGATGACCACATTGCCGGTACCCAAATCAAAGTACGAGATGCCCGGGAGGGGAAATTTGAAGGTTCCGTCATTCCCCAAGATTTACAAAGACAGTGGATACAAGGGACCGGCCCGGCGGCAAAGCCCAATGCGCCGGTAGAAAACAGCATCCGCAATGTAGCCTACGCCCTACTTTCCGGGGCCGATGGCTGGATGTTTGACGGAGAAGATGCCCTCGGCCAAACCAACACCATGTCCCTGGACAACCAACGAAACCTGAAACTTGCCATTGGCCAAGACCCTTTATTTTTGAAGGTAGCCCAGCAGGTAGCGGAAGAAATGAACCGTTGGTCGCAAGGATTTTTTGGTATAGACATCGTCACCGATTGGAAAGAACAGCTTCACTTTACCACCAAAATATTCCGTGCACGCGGCCTTCACTTGGATGATCGCCACATCAGGCTGGAAAACGGTGAGGCGCTGGCTGCCTCTATCGCTGACCTAACATTGTATGTCGTAAACAACCACGCTGCCCTACAGAAGGCAGGTTCATCTATCGTGCTTTACCTCCCCAAGATACAGACTGCCGAAGAAGCTGTCCTATGGGGCAAAATGATGAACGCTTTGGAGGAGCATATCGGCCTGGAAAAAGGTGCGATCAAAGTATATGTATTGATAGAACAGTTGGAAGCCACCTATCAGTTGATGGAAATCCGCGCTGCCCTGGGGAAACATTTTGTCGGGTACAATACCGGCCGTTGGGATTATATCAATAGCGTAGCTGATGCAATGGCCTGGGACCAAAGCTTCATCAATCCCGATATTGAGGCGATTGGCATGACCTATGGCTACATGCGTAACTATGAAGATCGCGTACGGCGCGCCGTTAATACGCCGGACAACAAAGGAAATTTTGCCCTTTGGCAAGGCGGTATGGAACCTAACATACCAGTTGGATCAGCAGAAGGCGTGAGCGCCAGCATGAAAAAAGCCTCAGCCGGGGCCGAACGTGAACAAAGTGAAGGCGCCAGTGGCAAATGGGTAGCCCACTGGAAGATGGTCCATATCATCCGGCCGGTGTGGGAAAAAGTCGGCGAAGCTAATCAACTGGGCAGAAAATTTCCTGCGCTTACCTACGATCAGCAGGCCGCCGATGGCCTTATCCTTCTGGAGCCCGCCCCGACGACCATCCGTGGAGCACGCAACCTGATCAGCGTAGCCTTACAATATGGCAATGCCTTCGGCCAGGGGATGCAAGCTGCCGCCCTGAAGCCCGCTGATTTTTTTGGCAATGAGGACGTCCTCTATCTCATGGAAGATATGGCGACCGGCGAAATCAGGGTAAGCATCCTCTGGGAATGGATACATAAAGGGGCTGAGCTTACTGAAGATGATCAGGAGACCGCGACTAAAGCAGGTGACATATTTACGGTATCACTATTCAAAAAGCTGCTGGATGAGGAATATCAGAAGCTGCTAAAGGCCAGTGATAAAGATGTCTTTGATGCTTCCAAAAAAACTACCCTGCCTATCTCCCGGGAGATTGTGGAAGTGTATACGCTGAGCGAAATCAAGCTGCCCTGGTTCATTGACTTGCTCAATATCAACCTCAATAACCAGGATTTGGCGGTCGCTAAAAAAAGAATCCAAATGTATGGGGAAGCCTTTGAAAAAGAAGGGGCACGTATTACTGAAAATCTTGATTTTAAGCTGTCCAAATAGTCGCAAAACTGTAAATTCAAAGCATTGAAAAAGCTGAAATAGGCTTCTGTCACAAGCAACCCCCTAAACTACTTTCGTATGAGTGCCAAAGAGGCAGTGTTAAAGCAGTTGCGATCATGTATCCAAGGAGACATTCTGGACGATGATTATTCATTGGGTATGTACGCCACCGATGCAAGTATCTACCAGATCAAGCCCTTGCTAATCGTTTTACCCAAAGATGATGAGGATGTAAAAAAGGCCGTAGAAATTGCCAGGATACATAAACTCAAGTTGCTGCCCCGGGGCGGTGGTACCAGCCTGGCAGGACAGACAGTGGGAGAGGCAATGGTGCTGGATTTTTCCAAGTACATGAACCACATCCTGGAAATCAATGCCGAGGAAAAGTGGGTAAGGGTACAGCCCGGCATG
>JBBSOG010000338.1:0-6810 GCA_038259985.1 Cytophagales bacterium | reverse complement strand
GCAGGCACTATCGCTCAGCTTGCCCAAATACGCAAAGTCTCTCCTGCCCTCAGGGAAGGAAATTACCAGCCCTTACATGTAGCACATCAGCAATTTGCTTTTGCCCGACAAACGCATAATGAATATGTGGTAGTCATGGTAAATGCTTCTGATCAGGAAGTAAGCATTGATCTCAAACTTTCTGGACTAAAAGGCCGGGAGCTGGTGGACTTGCTTAATTCTGAAGAAAAGTTTGCCATTCACCCCAAGTCTACTAAGATCAAGCTCTTTCCTTATTGGGGCAGAATTATGAAAATAGTGTAAGTGAACAGCAAATCATTCCGGTGGGAAAAGTGAGAATATTTCTACTCTGTTAACTTTACATTGACTGCATTGGGCCCTTTCATGCCCATTTCTACTTCAAAAGTTACTTTATCATTTTCCCCGATCCTGTCTACCAGGCCGTTCAAGTGAACAAAGATACTTTCCTGGGTTTCTATATCTTTGATGAAGCCATAACCTTTGGAATCGTTAAAAAAAGTCACCTTACCTTTTCTGATCACATCCATCGGTGCTTCAGCTGCCTGCTTAGGCACACCAATGACAATATCTTCTTCATTGATCACTTTCTTTTTGGTGGGGTCCGGGGGGGTTGACGTGAAATTGCCATCATCATCAACATACATAATCATATCATCCAGGCTATTCCCATCTTTAGCGTTGGCTTTTCTGTCCAGTTTTTTCTGTTCTTTCTCCTTTTTCTTCTTCTGTTTTTTCTTCTCGGTTTCTTGTTTATTAATTGTAATTTTTGATTTACCCATAATGGTTTTTAGCTGTTTTAAAATAATTTTTTTGTGAAAGTTGGCAGATGCTTCATATATCCGGAAAGGAGAAAAAGAATCATGCTTTTGTTGAGAACAAAATGAAGCTGTAAAGCTACAAAATTTCTTTACTTCCGCCTTGAAGTTTTTTATCCTTCAAGATAAAAGATGATCTATAAAACATATTTTGCTCAAGGCATCGTAATAAGAATATCTATCCCTGATTGGTTTGACAACATTGTGCCGAAGGAATAAAGTTTCTCTTTAGCCACCAATATCTATGAATTAACCTTTGACTTCACAACTCTCGGGCCCGCATTGCCCTCCCTGGCTGGTGTTAGCGGTTTCCACCACATTCAACTTCGCTTGCTCATCATAGGATTGCTGAAGAGTCTGCAAAAAAGTATCAGTACTTTGTGCCCCTGAGATTACATATTTGCGGTCAAACACAAAAAAAGGAACGCCTCTTACGCCGATTTGCTGCGCCTCGGCAATATCCTGACGAACCTCTTCGGTGTACTTTGTTCCCTTCAAAACATCCATCACTTCTGCTTCATCTAAGCCGATGCGAGCGGATAGCGCTAACAAAGTTTGGGTATCATCGGTATTCTTTCCCTCGGTAAAATAAGCAGCAAATAAGAGTTCCTCCAATTCATTTTGTTTGCCATACTTTTTGGCTAAATGAGACATGCGGTGCGCGTTGAATGAATTGGCGACTACCGCTTTTTCAAAATCAAAGTCCAGCCCTACTTGCGCCGCCATATTGACTACATTTCCCATAGCTTCGTAGGTTTGCTCTTTTGACCAGCCTTTTTTATGCGCTAAATTTTCAATGGTATTCAACGCTGGATTGGTCACCGTAGTGGGGTCTAGCTGAAAGCTTTTCCAGATGATACGGACATCTTCTTTGCGTGTAAATTCTTCCAATGCACCCTCTAACCTGCGTTTGCCGATGTAGCAAAAGGGACACATTACATCACTCCAAATTTCTATATTCATGCTCATTCGTCATCTCTTTTGTTTTAAAACTCATTTTTTGAGGTCGGCGTAGCTGATCAGTTTAATATTCAAATCTTTGATCAATTGTATAATTTCAGGATCAGTCAATATATCAGTAACGCCTTGCCTATCCACCGCTACATTTTCATAACCGATATGGTGAATAGCTCGCGTCTCGGGTACATCATAGGCTGGATGATCTACAAACAGATAAGTGCCGGGCTTAAGTTCTTTTAGCATCTTGATGAAGCTCACTTTCTTCTGTTCCGCCGTTTCTTTTTCTCCTAGGTAAGTGGCACGTTGTACGTTCAGATCTTGCGGATCAATGTCAAGCTTATATTCTTGGGCAAGCTTACGGTAAATTTTTTCTACGTCGGGAGCGATGCTGGTACAGCCCATATGAGCACTAAGATGTGTGACCTGCGGGATATTACGTATTGCCATTTCTATCTGGGCGCGCATTTCCTGCTCTATTTCATTCAGCGTCCAGTCCTGTGCTTTCAGTGCCTGCTCAGGGCCATAGTTATCATTAGGCCAGATCATGGGAAAGAAATAACCGTTTTCATCACTAAGACTGGGTGCTTTGGTCAGTGGCCGCCATTTTAGATTGGTCCACTCGCTGGTTAATGTGATGTGGATGCCTACGTCCAGGTCAGGATATTTCTTTAACATGTCTACTGCTTCGGGAAACCAGGGCGTGGGCACCATCACTTCTACTGAGGTAGTAATCCCTTTCTCAATAGTCTCAACAATCGCTTGGTTAGCGGCGTGGGAAAAGCCCATATCATCGCTGCGAACAATAAGTCGGACAGCCCCCTGCTGGGCAAATGATGAAGATACAGCAAGGAGTAGTGTAATAAAAAATACTAAAGCTTTTTTCATCGTTATTTAGCAGCGCTTATTCCAATCGGAATAGTGAGGTATTCCCAATTGAGCCTCAGTTCATTCTCAGCAACCTCATAGTTGAGGTCTTCACGCAACTCATTATTTTTACGGGGCTGTACCGATACTTCCAGCACATTTTGATCTTTAACTGATTCGTATTCGGTTCCCCAGAGGTCTGCTTTTGAATTGAAGATCACTGTCCAGTTATCTTCTTCGGGTATCATAAACAGGCTATAGGTCCCTTTATCCAGTGGCTTGCCTTCTACTATCACCGGTTTATCAAAAATAACCAGGGTAGCCTCATTGGCACCGGCGCGCCACACTTCGCCATAGGGAAGCATATCGCCCCAGACTTTGCCCTCCCGTCCTTTCACCCGGGGGGAATGATAATTTACTTTGACGTGTACATCCTCTATGATGCCATCAGCATTTTCTTCCGGACTTTGGGAAGTGCAGTAAGAAAGAAGAAAAGCCAAAAGGAATAGCGAGAGATAGTTGAGCGTTTTCATATTCAAAGGTTAGTTTTTTTATTTAGTAGAAAGATATGCTTTTTAATCTTCTTGTGCTATCCAGCGGAGCTTCGCTACTTGGATTCCCTGTATATCAGCCCGCAATGAAGCGATATACCACTGCCCATCATGCTGGAAAATCTCCGGCGCGGCCACTTCCACCGAACCCACAAAGTACTGATCATCTTCCACTCCAAAATAAGTAGGGTCAGGCGAACGGTAAACATTTGTTTTCTGCGGAGTAATGGGCTTGCCATCTTTTACTCCGCCATAGCTTTGGGTACGGAAGAGAAAATAATCGCCACCCTCCTGAAGTTGGATCACATGAGGGCATTCTGCCAACCACAATTTTCCTTTTCCCGAAGCTTCTCCCCCATACCCCACTTTTTTGGAGGCACTCCAGTCGTAAAGATTATCAGAAGTACGCAGATATACCGCACCGTCCTGATTGGGGTGCGCAACGTAGTAGCAATACCATGTGTCGTCAATACGTTTGACCATGGGATCGCGGGTATTGGTTTCTGCCAGATCACCGAATAATCCGGGAGATCCGTTACGTATATCGCGTTCAAAATGCTTACCATCTTCACTACGGGCCAAGCAGATGCGGTTCCAGTCGCCGTAAAACATCAAATATTCTAATTCATCCTTTATCACGTAAGGGGCTTGCATACCACCGGCTTTTTCTCCCAAAGTTGTATCGGCCTGCATGGCAATGCCCATAGGTTGCCATAGGGTGTCCGTAAGTTGCTGGCCTTCCCAGCGATGGAACAGACGGGTATTTCCGGGTTCCTTAGTCTTACGAATACAAGACCATAATTGCCAGGTGCCGTCTGCTGCCTGCCAGATACCGAAATCTACCGGCTGCTGTTCCTCACTGTTGAGTTCTCCCAGGTTAGGGTTTCCCGCAATCTGCCACCACTCCCCTTCTATCTGGGGAACAAGTTTGGCAGAAGTATCTAGCCGCTGCTTTTCAGCATTACAAGAAACCAGTACAATTAAGGCAAAGAGAAAGCTTAGGTTTTTCATGCAGGATTGTATTTTAATTTGATTGTGCGATGGGGTTGTTCTTCTTGGGCACAGCATGATCGTTGAACCAAACCCTAACACTATTGCACCATAATAAAAGACAATATGCAAAAAATATCAATTTATTTGTAACCTTTCAGTTTAGTCAAAGTTTCCCCGCACAAAACGACCAAACTTGGATTCCAGCGCCGACAACGCCATCATGCTTAAAGTTAAACTCGGTGATCTTGAGAAGATGTCCCTTCTCTTTGAACGACACCACCGGCCACTTTTTGGCTTCTACTACCGTATGTGCCAGGATGCTGAACTGAGCGAAGATTTGGTGCAAAATCTCTTCTTAAGGATGATCAAATACCGGCACACATTTACCGGAGAGGGCAAGTTTAGCACCTGGATGTATCACCTGGCGCGTAACCTGTTAGCCGATCATTTCAGGAAAAAGAAGAAGATGACTACCGATGATTTTAAAGAGGTGGAGAAACTGTGGGAAGACGAAGCGGCGCAGGAAAGCAAAGAAGAACAAATCAGACTGCTGGAAAAAGCCATGCAGTACCTGAGTGATGACAAACGGGAAGTGCTGGTACTCAGCCGCTATCAAGGGCTACGCTATCAGGAAATTGCCGAGATGATGCAGACTACCGAAGCCAATATTAAGGTAAAAGTGTACCGGGCCATCAAAGAGTTGAAAGAGATTTTTCAGAAACTGGAAAAATTAAGTACATAATGAAAGATGAACATATCCTATTAGTCATGGACTATCTGGAAGGAAAGCTCAGCGATGCAGGGAAGCAACAACTGAATACACTGCTCAACGCTAAAGTGATCCTTCAGGAAGAGATAGAAGAATTACGGCAATTCTATATTAAATCGGAAACTTACCCGGTGCCGCAACTCAGCGCGCAGCTTCGGCATAACTTCTTTGCGCAATTGGACCAGGAGATCGCTGAAGAACAACGAAAGCAAAGCTGGAGAAGCTGGTTTCTCCGGTTACAGGCGGATATTAAATTTTCTCATGCTTTAGCTGCAACCTTTATCTTTTTATTAGGACTAATGATGGGCTTATGGTTCAATACCTACCGAGGCTACGAGCAGCAAATGACGGAGATGCGGTCTGAGCTACAAAATATGCAGGAGACGATGGTGATCAACCTGCTGGAACAGCCTTCGGCAACACAAAGGCTCAAGGCAGTAAGCATGAGTAATAAACTACCACAAACCGATGAGAAAGTCAGCGCCGCACTCTTAAAAGTACTCAATGAAGACCCACACGTCAACGTACGCCTGGCAGCTTTAGATGCTTTGCTGAATTATGCGCAGAACCCAAGGGTTCGCGAAGGCTTGGTCCAATCCATTTCGGGACAAGAAGCTCCGATGGTACAGATAGCCCTAGCCGAAGCGATGGTGCAGTTGCAGGAAAGGAAATCTATTGAAGCCCTGCAAGAACTGATGGAACAGCAGGACATCAACGAAATGGTCGCCGAAGAAATCAAAAAAAGTATCAAAGCTTTAACCTAAAAACATCATGAGAAAAATAACTTGTATTGCCCTTCTTTTATGCTGTGGGCTGCTCACCTATGCCCAAAAGATGCGAGTACAGGAAGAAGAAAATATCACACGGTCACTCAGCTTTGAGCAGGACGCAGACAGGCTGCTTATACTCAAAAACATTAGTGGCAATGTAGAAATTGAAGGCTACGATGGCAATACGGTAGAACTGCAAGCCCGACAGATTCTTAAAGGAAGAGATGCTGATGCATTGCAGTATGCCAAAGCAGAAGTAAGCCTGATTAGCCGAGTAGAAGGTGATATTATTCTTATTTATCCAGTAGACCCGGATACAAAAGCAGACTTAAGAGGCCGGCGGCTACACTATAATGTCAACCATGATGATCCTGATTATCAATCTCACTACGACTTAAAACTGCGGGTGCCCCGCAATATCAGTGTAGATGCTTCTACTGTCAATGATGGTAAGGTGACTATCAATCATGTGGAAGGAAAGGACATTCAACTGCACAATGTCAATGGAGATATTACAGCAGAAAAGGTGAGTGGGCTAACAATAGCCAATACCGTCAACGGTGAAATTGCGGTGAGCTATACCCAAAAACCAAGGCTAGACGCGGAATTTAATACCATCAATGGGGACATTACCGTCACCTGTCCGGCAGACCTGGATGCGGATGTGCGTTTCAAAAGTATAAACGGTGACCTGTACACTAACTACGAAAATGTACAAACTAAGCCCGGTATAGAACAAGCCAGCAGCGAAAAAGGAAGCCACAGTGGCCCGGCACAAAAAATGTATCGCCTGGATAAATCTACCACCTTACAGATCAATAATGGAGGGCCGCTGCTTGATTTTAATGTGTTAAACGGTAATGTATATGTTAAAAAATACTGATATGAGATTAGTTAAAGTTGTCTTCATCACTTTGATCGTTTATTTGATTGCCTTCGGCTTTGCCAATGCTCAGGAACAGATTGCCATTCCCCTCAGCCGCCCCGGTGAAGCTGGTCAGTTAGAGGTACAGATGGTCAGAGGTTCTATCCACGTACAAAGCTACGAAGGCAAAGAAGTAGTGATC
>JBBSOG010000337.1:0-6814 GCA_038259985.1 Cytophagales bacterium | reverse complement strand
CACTATCCTCAGTGTCATTCCGTAGCGTAGCGAGAAATCTTTGCCAAGCAGCTGCTCCACAGTGGCCGATAAGCTGACTTTTTTGAGGGCCACCACGGAGTGGCAAAGATCCCTGACGGGATGACCAAACGGTTTATTTTTCTTTCTGTAGTTGTTGTAGCCAGTAAAAAATCGGAATAATGTTTAATGGAAGGCAGTAATCCATTATTGTTTAATTGTAAAATAAGTGTGTGTAGAAAGCAATCATATAGTAGTAATACTTCTAGGACATCTGACTTTTGCCACTTCCGTTTGGTATTATGGTTGACCATTAATAAATAAAGGATTAACAAAAACTAACACTGTTTTTTATAATTAAATCAACACATCATTGATTTATTGTAATAAATGTAAACAAGGTTTTACTTTTGTTTGCTTTTTATTGGTTTTGAAAAGGCTTTCTTGGCATATTGATTATATTTGAAATCACTTTTTTACATTCAGTCCATTTTTATAATTACACACAAACCTTATGAGAAAAACTCTACTTAAAATGTTGATCTGGCAAAAGTCCTTATTGACATTAAGTCGTATCGCAGGGGTGGTAGCTATTTTACTAGTTACAACCAGCATGCTTTGTGCACAAAGCAAAACCTTATCAGGTACAGTTACTGACGAAAACAGTGCTGGACTTCCTGGGGTAAGCATATTACTACAAGGTACTACAACAGGCACAGTCACTGACATTGAAGGAAAATATGCCCTCTCTGTTCAGGGCGATAACCCTACCCTAGTGTTTTCTTCCGTGGGTTACGAAACCATCACAATGGAAGTAGGCAATCAATCTACCATTGATGTTAACTTATTACCAGACCTCACGCAGTTGGGCGAAATCGTGGTGACTGCCCTGGGCATAGAGCGCGAGAAAAAATCTTTAGGATATGCCGTAACCGAAATCAGTGGTTCGGAAGTCTCAGAGACTAATGTAGTAAATCCTATCCTGGCATTGCAGGGTAAAGCTGCCGGTTTGAGCATAGGTGGTGGTGATGGCGGTACATTTGGAAGTACCAAAATTAGTATCAGGGGCCAATCCACCCTGGGTTCTAATAACCAGCCGATATACGTAGTGGATGGAGTGATTCTGGACAACGCCCTGTCCGGGGAAAGTGAATGGAATGCCTCTGCGGTAGACTATGGTAACGAACTGAAAAACCTGAATTCAGATAACTTTGAGTCCGTTTCGGTACTGAAGGGTGCAGCGGCAACCGCGCTTTATGGTTCCCGGGGACTAAATGGCGCCATTGTCATTACGACCAAGAGCGGTTCTGGAAAAAAAGGGCTGGGGGTTAGCATATCACAAACGGTTGGTATTGACTATGTATATGCCACACCTGACCTGCAAAATGAATTTGGTGACGGGGCCATTGCCGGCTATGTGGATTATGGGGAAACAGATGAAAATGGTTCATTCTATGCCTTTGACACCCGCCAATGGTATATGAAAGATGTGGATGGCACGCAAATGGGGTCACTGATCCATCCCTGGGCAGGTACTGCCTTCGGCCCCCGTTTTGATGGGCGAACCATTGAAGATTATGACCATACCCTCACTGATTACAATGCGGCTCCCAATAACATGAAGGATGCTTATGATTTGGGTTTCAACTCCAATACCAACGTCTCTGTTCAGGGTGGAACGGAGAAAACCCAGCTTTACTTATCGCTTTCCCATAATATCAGAAATGGTTATTATCCGAAAAACGATTTTACCAGAGACAACTTACTGTTGAAGGGGTCTACCTGGCTCAGTAATAAAATAAGGTTATCCGGTTCAGTAGCTTATACCCAATCCAATCCTCAAAATCCGGCCGGTAACCTGGCAGGATTATTTCCCGAAGGAAACGTTTCAAGAGCATATGATACTGAAAAGTACAAAGAACTATATACTGCTGACCACGGAGGGAGGCCCAGCAATAATTTCAATGATGCATTAGGCGACGTTCCTGCGACTGATACCTGGTTTGGCATTAATAATAATTTGTATGACCGCAGAGAAGAAACCATACGGCCAATTGTATCATTAACTGCAGATGTCACTGACTGGTTTAATGTGACACTGGAAGGTAATATGAACATGTTTTCATATAAATACGAAGAAAAACAACTTGGCCAGGGATATGCTAATGAAGGAGGCTACTATAAAATGGAGCATTACCAAAAAAAGCAACAAACCGGGAAGCTGTTACTTAACTTTAATAAAAACTTTGGCGAGTTTAATGCCAGCTTCACCACTGGTGGGGAAATATTTAATACCGCCGCAAACAACTCTTATGCGAATACCAACGGTGGTTTTATTGTACCAGGCCAGTATTTTATCGGCAACAGTAAAAATACATTATCCGCCGGTGCAGGTAACTCAGAGACCAAACAGATCAATTCTTTGTATTTCTTCCTGAATACCTCATGGAAAAACCAGTTGTATCTAGATATTACCGGGCGAAATGACTGGTCTTCCGCCCTGGTATATGCTGATGGAACGGGCACTTATTCTTATTTCTATCCATCCATAAGTACTTCCTGGTTATTTTCTGAGACCTTTGCGATGCCATCTTTTCTTTCATTTGGACGCTTGAGGGCATCAGTGGCGCAAGTAGGTAATGATACAAGTCCTTATTCCATTAATTCTGCCTATAGTGTAAGCTCTTTATTACAGCAAAACGGTTATGCCTATAGAAACACTTATAATCTAAGCATCATTGATCCTGGATTAGAGCCAGAGAGAAAAAATGCTTTAGAATTTGGGGCTGCGCTCGGTTTTTTTAATGATCGGGTAAGTATTGATGTAGCCTGGTATAAAGAAAATACCAAAAACCAAATTGTAGAAATTCCCGCCCCTAATGAAAGTGGGGTAAGGTCACAGCTTATTAATGCGGGTAATATAGAGAACCGGGGGATTGAAATTGCGCTCAAAACCACGCCCGTCCTTAATGCAAACTTCAGATGGGATATTGATTTTAATTACTGGAGAAACAGAAACAAAATTCTCTCCCTTCATCCTGATGTAGGCGAATACAAAAGCTTAGCTGGTAACATAACCTATGGTAACTACCGCGTGGGAACAGTAGCCTGGATAGGTGGCGCGTATGGGGAATTACTTTCAGATATACTACCGGCAGAAAATGAGGCGGGTGAAAAAATCCTAACCTGGAGCAATACCAGGAGAGGGGCTTACTATCAAAGAAGTGGAGATGTACAAAGGATAGGGAATATCAATCCTGACTTTGAAGGAAGTGTCATTAACACTTTTAGCTATAAAGGCTTCAACCTTAGCTTCCTCGTAGACATGCGCTTCGGTGGTTATCTGGCCTCCTACAATAACCGCTATGGTACCGCCTATGGATATATGGAAACGTCTACCAAAGGTTTGGATGCAGATCATGGTGGAATTACCTGGACCAGCGGTTATGATGACATCACTTACTATGATGGGGTGATTCCTGAAGGTGTTTTTGCAGAAGGAACGGAGATTACATTACCTTCAGGGGATGCGCAGGACGTAAGTGGCCTGACTTACCAGGAAGCTTACGAGCAAGGTTTTGTTGAACCCACTCACGCATCTTATTTTACTTATTTTACTAACTCTTGGGGACAAGGTGTCATTAACGATAACTGGTTTTCTGAAGTAAATTATGTCTCACTACGCCAGCTTACTTTAGGCTATACTTTTCCTAATTCCATCACGGAGAAGCTGAAGATAGAAAACCTGAACGTTTCTTTACTGGGCCGTAACCTGGTGTATTTATATAACTCCTTGCCCAACCATCTGAACCCTGAAAGTACCCGTGGAAATAGTAGCAGTTATTCCTACTTTGAGCGAAGCTTTTCACCCTATGTAGCTTCCTATGCGATGACAGTGAAGTTTAACTTTTAACAGAAGGAAATAATCATGAGAAAAATATTATTTATACTGATAGGGCTTTGTGTGTTGATTTCCTGCGATAAGGATGAATTTGCTGATATCAATAAAAATCCTTCCAATATCAACGAGCCAAACATGACATACTTGCTGACAGAATCTTTGTATCAGCTTGATGATTATGTGTATACCGAATGGTTTTACGACAATGCAGACCGCATTTTCCCCTGGACTTTGACCACTGTTGCTGCCGGAGGTAATTCCGACCTGGTAGTTTACGATGCAGAGCATGGGGACAGAAGAGGCGTATGGTATAGTAACATCATGCCCTGGCTTGCAGAAATAAGAGAGTTTGTGGATAACCGCTTTGAAGGCATTGACCAGGTGAGTTACCAATATATCAAGGCAATTACTTATCCTATTCAAATTATGCATGGGTTAAAGGTCACGGATATGTACGGTTCACAGCCTTATAACCAGGCGATGCAGGCCCGTTATACCGATCCTCCTCTGTTAACGCCTGAATATGATAACCAGGAAGTATTATTTGATACCTGGTTGACGCAACTCAATACCACACTCACTACGCTGCAAACTCCGCAAACATTCAATGGGGAAGAAGTTTCACAAATTACGCCTAATAGCAACCAGGATTTTGTGTACGGTGGGGATTTTTCAAAATGGGCCAAACTGACCAACTCCCTCAAACTTAGAATTGCCGCGAGACTATACACTCAGAACCCTGCTAAGGCTATTGAGATTGTACAAGAGGCTGTTGCAAATCCTGCCGGGTTAATTGTTGATCCAATAGATGATTTTTACTGGAAACCAGGTGCCGAATACTACCATTTTGGAAATGATATCCTTTTTGGGGTAGGCAGTAAAAACCTGATGGATTTCCTAAGAAACCATCAAGACCCCCGGCTAAAATCCATATTTGAGAAAAATAGTTATAATAGCATGGTGATCCAGCGGTTCTATGATGAAGGAAAACCTATACCATCATACATTGAGGAATATGTGGACTTTTCAGTAGGAGGTGACGGGCAAAAGGTTTTTGAAGGATGGAAAGCTCCCGGAGAGCCTTGGGTACGCTATTTTGGCGCTCCTGCTTCACCGGATGCCGTCACAAACACGGCTACTTACAACGAATACTTTAACGCTGACAGATTTAAAATAGAGACTAAGGATTATTCTCCATTATCTTTTTATAATGAAAAGAACATCAGGACAAATATGGACCTGACATATCCTGATGTGCCTGAAACTACGAATACGTATATCGCAGATGTGCCATATAGTTCTAATCTATTCTCATCAGCAGAAGTGAACCTTTACCTGTCTGAATTTAAACTGCTCGGTGCAAATTTACCGGAAGATGCCAATAGCTATTTTCAGCGGGCCATAGAGCAATCCGTTGTGTCCCATGATGCGTTGGCTGCTTCTAATGACATTCTGTACTATAATGCTGCTTACGATCAAACCTATGGTGCCCCGGTGGCATTGCAGGAGGGTGAAATCACTGCATTATTAACAGAGGATGCCTATACATTAACTGGTAATGCCGCTCTGGATCTGGAAAAAGTTTATATTCAGGAGTATATCCACTTTTTGTCAAATCCCAACGAGCTGTTTGTAACAAGCAGGCGTTCAGGTATTCCAAAGAAAGAAAGTACAGTATTGCCCAGGGAAGTATTTACTTCAGGAGGGGTGGAACTCACAGTTCCCAGAAGGCTCTCTATCAATGTGCCAACCGAGGATGATATCAACTACCAAAATGCGGTTGATGCTATTTCTAACCAGGGATTCACTCCCGCCAGTAACGATCCACAGGTATTGAATGCCGAAAGGTTGTGGTATGATATTGGCGCGCCACAATGGGGAAATGGCCCACAATAAGATGATGGCCTGACAAATTTTGATTAATTGATACATATAAAGTGGAGTTCATGCTCCACTTTTTTATTTTTAAAGCAAATTGCCATTACCGCTAAATTCAGTATCGTTAAAATCAATAAATCCAAAAAAAATGAAAATAGAAGTTTGTATAGATTCAGTACAGTCGGCCATCAACTCAGAGAAAGGTGGTGCAGTCCGGGTAGAACTTTGTGATAACCTGTTTGAAGGGGGCACTACCCCTAGCGCCGGAACGATTGCCCTCGCCAGAAAAGAGATCAGCATTGATCTGCAGGTCATTATCCGCCCACGAGGCGGTGATTTCCTGTATGCTGATATTGAAATGGAGATCATGAAGCATGATGTGCAGACTGCCAAAGACTTAGGGGCGGATGGCGTTGTTATTGGTATCTTAACCGCCGATGGCAAAGTAGACAAAACCCGCTGTGCAGAACTGATCTCCATCGCGCGGCCGATGAATGTCACTTTCCACCGTGCTTTTGATATGACTGTTGACCCTTACGAAGCGCTGGAAGACATCATCGCGTTAGGTTGTGACAGGATATTGACTTCCGGTCAGCAAAAATCGGCGATTGAAGGAAAAGAACTGATCGCTGAACTGCACCAAAAAGCTGCCGGACGCATCATCATCATGCCCGGCGCGGGGATTGATGAATATAATATTGACCAGATGAAGGCCTTTGGGGTAGAAGAGTGCCATATCTCCGCGCGGAAGGTAGAAAACAGCGCCATGCAATACCGAAATCCTACCGTATTTATGGGTGGTACACTGCGTCTGCCTGAATATGAAATACTGGTGGCCGATAGCGAACGCATCAGTACCATGGCGCAATGATTTAATTATACGTTTGTTCCTACTTCCTACTTAGAATGCGTCAACTTGCAGCCAGTTGTCTGCGAATACATTATTCAATCACTAAATCCCAAGTCAAATCCACATCGCTTTCGCCGTCGTTAGCGGTGGAAGTGGCGGACTTGATGTCAGGTTGGTGTTTTAGTAGT
>JBBSOG010000336.1:0-6814 GCA_038259985.1 Cytophagales bacterium | reverse complement strand
GGCTTTACCTCAAAAATACCGAAGCCATTGAACAAATGGCACGCACAACGGATATTGTATTTGACAAGACTGGTACCATCACGCAATCCAAACCACAACGGCTAACGCTAAAAGGAGGTGAGCTAAATGCGCAGGAAATAGCCTGGGTGCGATCGGCGGTCAGAAACTCTACGCATCCGCTGAGCAAAATCATTTATCAATCGCTGGAAACATCCCTTCCTTTGGCAAAAACCGATGCGTTTGATGAGATTCCCGGGCAGGGTATCACGGCCTATGTGGAAGGCAATAAATTGGTAATTGGCGCGGAAGCTTTTGTGACCGGCAACACTTCTTCGGAACAGCGTACTACCCGGGTTTACCTGAGCATCAACGGGGAAAAAAAGGGTTATTACCCCTTTGACAATATTTACCGGGAAGGCTTTCATGAACTGATAGGCACGCTACGGGAAAAATATGCGCTCCACTTACTTTCGGGAGATAATGAGCGGGAAAAAGTCACATTACAGCCCTATTTTGACGAATTGCATTTCAGGCAGTCGCCATTAGATAAGCTGCAATACATGAAGACACTTGATGTCCATCAAAGGCAGTGCTTGATGATTGGAGATGGGCTTAATGACGCAGGCGCGCTGAAACAAAGCCAGTTGGGTGTGGCGGTAGCCGATAACATTTATCACTTCTCCCCTGCCTGCGACGCTATCCTGGACGCCAATCAGTTCAAAAACCTGGGCGAATTCCTGGGTTTTTCTCATACGAGCTTGAAGATTGTCAAAACTGCTTTTCTGTTTTCATTCATATATAATGTCATCGGTTTGAGCTTTGCTGTCAGTGGAATGCTCACCCCTTTGGTCGCCGCTATTCTGATGCCTCTGAGTTCGGTAAGCATTGTAGGATTTATCACCCTGGCTGTTAACTGGGCGGGTAGCAGGTGCTTTAAATAAGTTTATCAGTAGCTGATCAAAATAAATTACTAATCTAAAAAGTGCTAACGCTGGAGTGCGCTCCAGAAATTTTAATTTGTTTTAACGGTCACTTATTTGTTTGAATCTGGCAGATTTCAGAAATCTGCCCTATATTCGGCTTCATGTAAAAGCTGACATATATCAGTTTTTTCACTGACTGCCGTCATTTCCAATCGCAGTAGTAGACTGTTTCTTTACAGACAAATAATAAAATCATGAGTGCAATATTTCTTCTCATTGGCATTAGTCTTCTGGTAGCGATTGGCTTTTTAGTGGCTTTCCTTTGGGCAAGCAAAAGCGGGCAGTACGATGACGATTACACCCCTTCAGTACGCATCTTATTTGAAGATAAACCCTCAAAAAACAATCAATCCAATACGAAATAACCGCATATGTCAACAAGTATCAAGACAAATTCAGAAGCCGATGTGAAGCTTCATCACCAGCAGATGGAAACATTTTTTTACGATAATGCAATCGTCAGAATGTTTGCCATAGCCACCGCCATTTGGGGACTGATCGGTATGTTGGTTGGGCTTTATGCCGCCCTGGAATTGGTATTCCCCAGTCTCAACATGAGCACACAATACATTACTTTCGGAAGGATTCGCCCGCTGCATACTAATGCGGTGATTTTTGCTTTTGTGGGCAACGGAACCTTTACCGGAGTGTACTACTCGCTGCAAAGGTTGCTCAAAACCCGGATGTACAGCGACCTGCTAAGCCGGATCAATTTCTGGGGATGGCAAATGATTATCCTTTCCGCTGTGCTCACATTACCATTTGGCTTCACTTCCAGTAAGGAATATGCAGAACTGGAATGGCCGATTGACATTGCGATTACAGTCATTTGGGTAGTATTTGGCTGGAATATGTTTGCTACTATTTTGAAGAGAAGAGAGCGCCACCTGTACGTAGCGATCTGGTTTTACATCGCTACTTTTGTCACGGTAGCGGTATTGCACCTAGTGAATAACTTTGAACTGCCGGTTTCATTCATGAAAAGCTACTCTTGGTACGCCGGAGTGCAGGATGCGTTGGTGCAATGGTGGTACGGGCACAATGCGGTAGCTTTCTTTCTCACCACGCCGGTGTTGGGGCTGATGTATTACTTCGTGCCAAAGGCGGCCAATCGTCCGGTTTATTCTTACCGCTTATCCATCATTCACTTCTGGGCACTGATTTTCTTATATATCTGGGCCGGGCCTCACCACTTGCTGTACAATGCACTCCCTGACTGGGCACAGTCACTAGGCGTGGTATTTTCTATCATGCTGATTGCCCCTTCCTGGGGGGGAATGCTAAACGGACTGCTTACGCTGCGCGGCGCCTGGGACAAGGTGAGGGAAGATCCTATCCTCAAATTCTTTGTGGTTGCGATCACCTGCTATGGTATGGCTACTTTTGAAGGCCCTATGCTTTCACTCAAGAATGTCAATGCGATTGCACACTTTACTGACTGGATCATCGCCCACGTACACGTTGGCGGACTGGGATGGAATGGTTTTATGATCTTCGGGATGATGTATTATCTCATTCCACGCTTATACAGAACCCCCGTTTATTCTAAAAAACTAGCCAACACCCATTTCTGGATTGGTACGATGGGCATTATCTTTTATGCCTTACCGCTGTATTGGGCCGGTTTTACCCAAAGTCTGATGTGGAAAGAATTCACCGAAGAAGGACTCTTGGCCTATCCCAATTTCTTAGAGACGGTGACCCAAATCAAGCCCATGTATATGCTGCGTGCCGGAGGTGGTGCCCTCTATATCACCGGGGTAATGATCATGATCTATAATTTGGGTAAAACGATCGGCAAGGGCACACTGCTCAGCGACGAAGAAGCACATGCTGCACCTTTGTCCAAAGCTTACGAACCACACAAAGGTGAGCACTGGCACAGAAGATTGTTTGAACGCCGTCCGGTTAATCTTCTGGTATGGAGCTTAATTGCGATACTCATTGGTGGTCTGGTAGAGATGATTCCCACTTTCCTGGTAAAGTCCAATGTACCTACCATTGCTAGTGTACAGCCCTATACGCCGCTGGAACTGGAAGGCCGCGACCTCTATATCCGGGAAGGCTGTAATAACTGTCACTCCCAGATGATCCGTCCATTCCGCTCCGAGACTGAACGGTACGGCGAGTATGCTAAGGCTGGCGAGTTTGTCTATGACCACCCGTTTTTGTGGGGTTCAAAACGTACTGGCCCGGACTTACTCAGGATCGGTGGTAAGTATCCTGACTCCTGGCACTATCATCACATGTTGGACCCTGAAACGATGTCGCCCGGCTCTATTATGCCCCCTTATCCCTGGTTATTTGAGCAGGACCTGGACGTGAGCAGTCTCACTGGCAAAATTGAGGCAATGCAAACTTTCGGTGTCCCTTATGCGGAAGGCTATGGTGATGAACAAGCACTGGCAGATCTGAATAAGCAAGCTGCACAAATAGCAGCCAACCTCAAGGAAAGCGGTATTGAAGTCGTACCTGAAAAAGAAATCGTAGCCCTCATTGCTTACCTGCAACGTATGGGCACGGATATTCAAGGAGAGAAGTAAAAATTAGTTAAAGGTTTCAGGTTAAAAGTTGAAGAAAACTCCCTGAAACCTTTAATCTCAAACTTTGAACTTTAAACTAGATAAGCATGCTAAAATTCATCAAATACCATATGGAGACCATTGCCGGGATAGAAATTTACCCGCTCATCTCTTTTATTATTTTCTTTACTTTCTTCCTTGTCCTGCTTATTTGGGTGTTCAAGGCCGACAAGGAGGAGATTGCCAAAATAGCGAATCTTCCCCTTGATCAGGATATTATTGACCATGATCTCAACAACCGACAAAATTAATCCGATATGCACCGCTTTTTGAAAACGATAAAACCTGCATTCAAACTCTGGCTGGTACTGAGCATGCTTCCGGCAGTTGCTTTTGCACAGGATACTGCTTCGCAGCAAAGTTTCCTGGAAGCCAACGGACAGGAAATACTGGTCTGGAGTGTGATGGCGCTGGAAGTGTTGATGCTGCTGGTCGTCTTTACGCTGCTAGTGGTGGTCAAACTTATGGCCAATCAGCTATCCCCCAAGCCACAGCTTGCCCTCAGTGATGAACAGGAACCCGTTGGAGTAGTCATGCAAAAGTCGTGGTGGGAGCGCATCCTGACCAAATGGAACAATGCTGTTCCCGTGGAGCGCGAAAGGGAAATCATGACTGACCATGAGTATGATGGCATCATTGAATTAGATAACGACCTGCCTCCCTGGTGGAAAGCTATGTTTTACATTTCTATTGCTTTTAGCGTAGTATATTTACTGTATTTTCACGTCTTTGACGCTGGTAGCCTTCAGGGAGAAGAATACGAACAGGAAATGGCTGAGGCCAAAGCTGAAGTGGACGCCTACTTAGCTACCTCCGAAAATAATATTGACGAATCCAACGTGAGTTTTGTTGCCGTTGAAGAACGACTAGATAACGGAAAGACGCTTTTCGTACAAAAGTGTTCCCCTTGCCACGGACAAGCCGGTGAAGGCGGCGTTGGCCCCAACCTTACCGATGTGTATTGGATACATGGCGGAAGCGTGAGTGACATTTTTAAGACGATCAAATACGGTGTGCCTGCTAAAGGAATGATCCCCTGGCAGAGCCAGCTTAGCCCGGTAGAAATGCAGGATATATCCAGCTACATCATTACGCTAGAAGGTAGTGATCCTCCTAACGGCAAAGAGCCTCAGGGGGAACCTTTTGAAAGAGAAGTTGCCCTGAAATAGAAAAAATGAGCCTGTGGTGAAGCAAGCAAAACTAGCGCGAAACCTAGTTTCGTGATTGCTTGACAGGAAGTCACGGAACTAAGTTCCGCGACAGTATTTAGAGAAGTAAATTATAAAGTGAGAGAATGGCGATGAAGGATCAAAATGTAGAGGATGAGGTTTCGTTCCGTGATAGGATATCCACAGTAGATGCTTCCGGGAAGCGGATATGGGTTTATCCCAAAAAGCCCAAAGGCCCGTTTTACAATGCCCGTACTTGGGTAAGTATTGTACTGTTGGCGTTGTTATTTTCGGGACCTTTCATCAAGATCAATGGGGAACCGCTACTCTTGCTCAATATCCTGGAGCGTAAGTTTGTTATCTTCGGACAGATATTCTGGCCCCAGGATTTCTATCTTTTTGTGTTTGGCACTTTAGTACTCGTTGTTTTCATCATATTATTTACCGCGGTTTACGGAAGGCTATTTTGTGGATGGGTGTGTCCCCAGACTATTTTTATGGAAATGGTTTTTCGCAAAATTGAATACTGGATAGAGGGGGATTATACCGCGCAAAAGAAACTGGACCGCCAGCCCTGGAACCAGGAAAAAGTGATCAAGAAGACCTCCAAGCACATCATTTTCTTTACCATCGCTTTCCTGATAAGCAATACCTTTTTGGCGTATATCATCGGTATTGAGGAGCTAGAGAAGATTGTCACTGATCCGCCAGCTCAGCATGTCGCCGGACTCACCGCGATACTCATCTTTTCCTTTGTTTTCTACTATGTCTTTGCCATATTCAGAGAGCAAGTATGTACCAGTGTCTGCCCTTACGGACGTTTGCAAGGTGTATTGCTGGACCGTAAATCGGTTGTGGTAGCCTATGATTACCAGCGTGGCGAGCCACGCGGCAAACTCAGAAAGGGAGAAGACCGCGATGCCGTGGGCAAAGGGGATTGTATTGACTGTCATCAGTGTGTGCATGTGTGTCCTACTGGTATAGACATCCGCAATGGTACACAACTGGAATGTGTCAACTGTACTGCCTGCATAGATGCCTGCGACGACATTATGGTAAAAGTGGGCCTGCCTAAAAAGCTCATAACGTTTGCTTCTGAGGAAAACATTGCAGAAGGTAAGAAATTTCACTTCACCACCCGCAGCATCGCCTACTCGGTAGTATTGGTATTGCTGGCTGGTGTCCTGGGAGGTTTGCTAGTGCTCCGCACCGATGTGGAGACCAGTATTTTGAGAACACCGGGCATGCTCTACCAGGATCAGGGAGATAACAAAATCAGCAATCTCTACAACATCAAGATTATTAATAAAACCAACAAGGATATGCCAGTACACCTGAAACTTCTGGATGAAAAAGGAAGTATTCAAATGGTAGGCAATGATGATCTTTTTCTGGAAAAACAAGGGGTAGCCGAAAGTGCGGTCTTCGTGATTTTAGATAAAAATGACCTGACCCAAATGAAAACAGAAATCCATATCGGCGTGTACTCGGGAGAGGAATTGATTGAAAAAATAGAAACCAATTTCCTCGGCCCCGCAAAATGATATCTTGCTCATCTGGCGCGGAACTTTGTTCCGTGACCTCAAACGCACAGAACAAAGTTCCACGCCAGAATTAGAACTCTGAACCCTTAAACCCTTAAACCCTTAAACCCTTAAACCCTTAAACTAACATACCATGAACTGGGGACATAAAATAGCTATCGTTTTTTCTGCTTTTGTGCTTTTTATCTTTTTTCTGGTATTCAAAAGCTTTCAGGAAAATGTAGATCTGGTAGCGGAAGATTATTATAAACAAGAAATTCAGTACCAACAGCAAATTGATAAAATCAACAACGTAAATGCGCTGGAGCAAGCGCTCACTTTTTCACAAGAAAATCAGCAGCTTATCTTGCAGTTTCCCAAAAGTTTTCAAGAGACGCTAAACGGTCAGATCAACCTTTTCAGGCCATCGGACGCTCGCTTTGATGTCAATACCGACATTGACCTGGATAGTAATCACCGGCAATCCATTCCGACTGCTGATTTAGTAAAAGGCTACTACAAGTTAAAGATAGACTGGACACATGGTGATAAAGCTT
>JBBSOG010000335.1:0-6815 GCA_038259985.1 Cytophagales bacterium | reverse complement strand
GCGTGGAGACGCCCAGCGTGGAGACGCCCCTCAGGATAATAAAAAGGTAACCCCGATGATGAAACAGTATAATGCTGTAAAAAGCAGGCATCCGGGGGCATTGTTGTTATTCAGGGTAGGAGACTTTTACGAGACCTTTGGTAAAGATGCCGTCACTGCCAGCCAAGTACTGGATATTGTGCTGACCAAACGGGCCAACGGATCGGCTTCGGAGGTAGAACTGGCGGGTTTCCCCCATCATTCGTTGGATAATTACCTGACCAAACTGGTGCGTGCCGGATATAGAGTAGCCATCTGTGATCAACTGGAAGACCCAAAGTTAGCTAAAGGGGTAGTGAAGCGAGGGGTTACGGAATTGGTCACGCCCGGCTTATCTTTCAACGACAACGTGCTGGACCGCAAAAGCAATAATTATCTGGCTTCCCTGCACTTTAACAAGGATAAAATAGGCATTGCCCTGTTGGATTTATCTACCGGGGAATTTATGACTTCGTGTGGTTCAGTCGCTTATATTGAGAAATTACTCCAAAGCTTCAATCCGGCAGAAGTGATCTACTGTAAGCAGGACAGAAAAGCATACGAAGCACTTTTCGGGGACCAGTACAACACTTATCGGCTAGAAGACTGGCTGTTTACTTACGACTACGCCTACGAACGGCTGATCAAGCATTTCAATACCCAATCGCTCAAAGGCTTTGGAGTAGAGAACCTGAGCGAAGGCATCATTGCTGCCGGAGCGGTTTTATTTTACTTGGAAGAAACCGAACACCGGGAGATCAAGCACATATCCTCCCTGGCACGAATAGAAGAGGAAAAGTACGTCTGGCTGGACAAATTTACCATCCGCAACCTAGAGCTCATCTTTCCTCAGCATGAAGGCGGGGTGCCTCTCATTGAGGTACTAGACAAGACCTGCACGCCTATGGGTGCCCGCTTGCTCAAAAAATGGATTGTACTACCGCTCAAATCCAAAACCGCGATAGAAGAACGCCTGCAAACAGTAGAAGCCCTGCTGGATCAGGAGGAATTGCGTAAGCAAATCATTCAATATCTCAAGACAATCGGTGACCTGGAAAGGCTTATCTCCAAAGTTGCCGCTGGCCGTATCAATCCACGGGAAATGATCCAGCTTAAGCGTGCCCTCAAACAGACTATTCCGGTAAAGCAATTGCTGACATCGGTAGATATTCCACAACTCAAGAAATTGGCCGACCAATTGCATAACTGCGAATTTATTCTGGAAAAAATAGAAAAAGAACTCCGCGACGACCCACCGCTGGTCATTAATCAAGGGGGCCTGATCAGAGACGGAATACATGCAGAACTGGACGAGCTAAACAAAATAGCATATTCCGGCAAAGACTATCTGGAGCAGCTGCGCCAGCGGGAGATACAAAACACTGGTATCAGTTCGCTTAAAATATCTTATAATAAAGTTTTTGGTTACTACCTGGAAGTGAGCAACGCCCATAAAAATAAAGTGCCCACCAACTGGATCAGGAAACAAACGCTGGTCAATGCGGAGCGCTATATCACGGAAGAGCTAAAAACTTATGAAGAGAAGATACTGAACGCCGAAGAGAAACTGACTTATATTGAGCAAAGAATATATCAGGACCTTATCCTGGCGACGGCTGAGTTTGTGACACAAATCCAACAAAATGCCCGTACCCTGGCGGTAGTGGATTGCTTATGTTCTTTTGCCCAGATTGCTTTCCAAAACCGCTATTCCAAACCGCAAATGACCGATGATGATGTGCTGGACATTAAAGAAGGCAGACATCCGGTGATAGAAAAGCAGATGGTGCCGGGAGAAAGCTATGTGCCCAATGATATTTATCTAGACAATGAAAAGCAACAGATCATCATCATCACCGGGCCGAATATGGCCGGTAAGTCTGCCCTGCTACGCCAAACCGCATTGATTGTACTAATGGCACAGATGGGCTCCTTTATACCGGCGGCCCATGCACAGATCGGCATAGTGGATAAAGTATTTACCCGGGTAGGGGCATCAGATAACCTGGCTAAAGGTGAATCTACTTTTATGGTAGAAATGACGGAAACCGCCAGCATCATTAATAATCTTAGTAGCAGAAGTTTGTTGCTTATGGATGAGATTGGCCGGGGCACCAGTACCTATGATGGTATCTCTATCGCCTGGTCTATTGTAGAATATTTACATAATCATCCCCGCTTTCAGGCCAAGACGCTCTTTGCCACCCATTACCACGAACTCAATCAATTGGCTACTGATTTTGAGCGGATCAAGAACTACAATGTATCGGTAAAAGAAGTAGAGAATAAAATCCTCTTTTTACGCAAATTAAAAGAAGGCGGTAGTGAGCACAGCTTTGGCATCCATGTAGCGCAGATGGCCGGCATGCCCCAGCAGGTGGTGATGCGCGCCAATGAAATCATGCACCATCTGGAAAAAGATAAGATCAATGGAAAGACGACGAAACAGATGAAAGACATGCCTAAGCCACAAAATTTCCAACTTTCTTTATTTGAGGCTGATCCCAAGTTCATTAAGATCAAGGAAATGCTGGAGCAGACAGACATCAATACCGTTTCGCCGGTGGAAGCGCTTTTAAAACTCAACGAGCTTCAGCTCATCATGAAAGCTACATCCTGATCATATCTGGGAATAATCCGTGGGCAGCAGGAAGGTCCGATTGACTTGTGATACAGTATTGGCGTATTTTTCAAGCCCTGAGGCTTTCTTCCAATCGGGATGGTCAATGAATTTCTTCCAGTTGCTATCTCTTTCCTCAATATCATCAAAAACGAGCATGTAAATCAGGTTGGGCAAGTCCTGGCCTATCAGCGTTTTGCCAAAGAAAACAGGCGTTAAGCCCGTTTTGTAGAAAATATCCATTTCATCTACATTAAACATTTCTACTTTGCGCATTCCGGCTTCTTCGCTAAAGCTTTCGTAATTGCGCAGTTCAAAAATACGCTTGCCTTTCTCCGGCACTTTCATCTGGGGAATGACATCAAAAGCTTCCATCAGGTAATTATGCATGCGGATAAAATTGAGGTTATCCTGGGTCGCCTTCAGGTATGCTTCGGCATTATCCTTATAAACTTGCTGCTGTGCCATCTTCTCCGGGGCACTGGCAAATTCCTCCAGGGATTTGTAGGGAATGAGCATATACAATTTAGGGGGATCAGACATACCCATTTCGGTGAAAACCCCGATATTTTTGATGCCTATTTTATTAAGCGCCGGAATCACAGCTTTGCTCAAATAATCTTTAAAGACACCCATTTTGCCTCCCGATTTGAGCTGGTATACCCTAAGCTCATAAAATTCTTTGGCAGTTTGCTGAGGCGAATTGGGAGAAGCCAGGCTGGTGGCGGATATTCCTAAACCAGTGGCCGCAACGGAGGTGGCAAGTGAATTTTTAACAAATGTTCTTCTTTTCATGATGAATGCTCCTCAATTTCTTGTTTTAGGCTGGTGATAAATTGATTAAAATGTTGATTTAGTATTTGCACATAAGTATGGGGAGACTTGCTATGTTCTTCAAACCGCAACTTGATACTATTCAGTATTTTTTCCATCGCTTGCAGCTTCATCAGTTTCACATAAGACATGATCTTATGTCCATTGAACCTAAAAAGCTCTTCATGGCCTATTTGTAGGGCCTGCACCATGGTAGCAGTACTCTCCTCGGTAAGTTTAAGGATTTGTTTTAAGATTTTCACATAATCGGAGAGATCGTTTGCATACAATCCCTTCAGTTGTGAAAAATCCGGCGTGTCGAGCGTGATATCAGTGGTCGCGGCTTCTTCTTCTTGTGATGTGGCATTTATATCGCTTACCAGCTTTACATTGGCTGTTTTAGAGAAGCGACTGAGTTTATGGTGTAAATCTTTGGGATTAATAGGTTTACTGATGTAATCATCCATACCATTCTCCTTAATCCGTAAGCGGGTCTTATCGGAGACCGAGGCGGACAATGCCAGAATAGGGATGTTATTGTAATGTGGATCTTTCAAATTACGAATCTCCCGGGCAGCTTCAAATCCATCCATTTCAGGCATCTGAATGTCCATCAGGATAAGATCGTAATGATTTTGTTTCACTTTCTCCAGCGCTTCCAGGCCGTTGAGTGCGGTATCCAGTTGGATTTGCCAGGTGTCACACAGGCCTTCCATCAAAAATTGATTGGGTATCACATCTTCCACATACAACACCTTCAAGCCATCCAATGATTGAAACTCATGAATAAAACCATGATCACTTTGTGAGGTAAAAGATTGGCCATTGGCTACTTTTTGAAAAGGAATCTTGACTTTGAACGTAGTTCCTTTTCCTTCCTCGCTTTGCAAATGAATATCTCCTCCAAACATATCCACTAACTTTTTGACAATGGATAGCCCTAAGCCTGTACCCCCATAATATCGGGAGGTGCGCTGGCTGGCTTGCTTATAAGGGTCAAAGATAATGGCTTGCTTATCCTCCGGAATGCCTATACCGCTATCGGCTACTTCAAACAGAAGTACGTATTCATTTTCAAGCTCAGCGTCAACATACACGCTAAGGATTATCTGCCCGTCTTTAGTAAACTTGATGGCATTACTGAGGAGGTTATTAAGGATTTGCCCTAGCCGAGTGACATCTCCATTGAGCATATCGGGAAGTTCTTCTTCCAATAAGGAGCGAAATAACAAACCTTTTTCATGTGCAAGGTTCTTATAAGTAAGCTTCATGCCTTTCAGAAACTCACGCAGGTTAAAATCATCCGCAGCAAATTCCAGCTTACCAGCTTCAATTTTTGAGTAATCCAAAACATCGTTGATGAGTGCAGTAAGACTGTCGCCAGAAAACTTAAGGGTTTGTAGAAGCTTAATTTGGTCTTCACGCGGAGTCCCTTGCAGCATCAGGTGCGTCATGCCCAACACAGCATTGAGCGGCGTCCTGATTTCATGGCTCATGGTAGAGAAAAATTCTTCTCTGGTTTTTAAGGTATGTTCAGCTTCAGTGCGGGCTAACTGTAGTTTTTCCTCATTATTTTTTAGTTCATTGATGTCCGTGATCCTTAGCAAAGCAAACCCCTGGGTATCCATCTGGAAAAACGACAGCGCGGCATTTGCCCAGAAAGTTTCCTGGAGCATGTTTATACATCGGATATTTTGCTGGAATGCTTTTGTATTGGACAAAGCGCTTTCCAATACCTGAAGGTCTGCATTGGGGTCAAATAGTTCCTGGATACGCTTGCTTTTGGCATCCTCAGCCGAGGTCTTAAATATTTCCAGAAATTTAGTGTTTACATGTTGAATGCTTAAAGAAGGCAGCGCTACAAGTGCAATACCATCAGCCAGATAATCAAAAATTTCTGCAAACAAAATTTTCGGATCGGATAATGACTGCGAATGAGCGATAGGTTTTAGAATTACCAGGAATGGCAGTGTTTCTTGGTCTTTTGAGGGTTCTGACACTAACCTGAATTCCATTTCCAACAGCAAAAAACTGCCTGATTTGGTGACGAAGCGGCATCTCAGGTTTTCTTTTGGCTCGTTTGTCGTATCCTGAAAATATGCTTCTGCTTGGGGGCGATCGTCAGGATGAATGAAATTAATCATTTTTTTGCCCTGAAGTTCATCCTGTACATAGCCCAATAACTGCTTAGCAGATGGGCTGATATATTTGAGTGTAAAATCATCCTGAAAAAAGCACACTACCTCTTCTACATGTTCAGCGATGAGTTTCAGATATAAAGGTGTCGTTGATATGTTAGCAACCTCATGCTCGCTGAGCGCGTAAAGCCGCGCAACAGCATTGGTACATTCGCCACTTCCATCATAAAATTTATCCAGAATCACCCGCATGAGCGGGAAAGAATTACCCCGCTTTATCCTAAGCCGGTACTGTGAGCTTACTATACCATTAAATATTGCATTATCTTTTGCCTGATAAATTGTAGGTTGATCTTCCGGATGAAGCATTTCTATGAAAGACTTACCCTGAAAAGTATCCATATCAAGCCATGAAGTGACGGCCGGGCTGACATAATGAATCTTCCATTGGGCATCCAGGAGAAGAAGGGCGGCATTAGATAAATCAGCAGTTGATGCCCTAGACTTTTTTTCTTCTGCTAAGCTTTTCTCATAGGCGATCAAGCGACTAAGTTTGCCTTGCGTATCAAAAGTTCTTCTCACTGTATTCTGTACCCGCACCAGATCGCCATTACTTTGATAAGCACGGTACCAATATGTATTTAATGATTCTTTGTTTTGTGTGTCACGCTCAAGGGCTTGACGAACCCGTGATTTATCTTCATCGGCGATGAGTTCGAGAAATCCCCCTATGCCAATGTATTCAGATTGACGGTAACCATAAAGTTGACGCACAGCAGGGTTGACGTATAAACATTGGAACTGGGCATTGTATAAGGAAAGCGTATCGGGAACATTATCGGCCAGTAACTTATAGTTGAGGCTTAGTGCATCTTCACTGGCAGCCAGCGCTTCGATTACCATCATATAAATATCACCTTTTTCGTGGGTTATAGTACTTAGCAGAAAACTTACTGGCAATAGTTGTTCGTCCTGTCGAATGACAAATGCTTTCTTTTCCAGTATATGTTGTTGTGGAATATGATGGGCTAAAAAAGCCTTTAACTCTTGATGTAATTCCTGTTCTATCAGGTCAAATATACTTTTGCCTTCTGCTTCAGTAGAGGTGTACTGAAATAAGTGATAGGCAGTAGTATTGTAATAAATAATGCCTCCCTGCTGATCAAAAATGATAACAGCTTCCGAAGCATTGTTAAATATTTCATTAAGTCTGCCTTTGTCCATTT
>JBBSOG010000334.1:0-6823 GCA_038259985.1 Cytophagales bacterium | reverse complement strand
TAAAAACCGTTTGCTTTTCTCCAACGCCAATGCCCAGGAAGATAGACAAAATCTGACCGTCAGGGTGACCTACGATGAAGGAAAAAGCTGGACAGCAGGAAAAACAATTTATGCCGGAAGTGCCGCTTATTCATCCATGAGTATACTTCCGGATGGGGATATTGCTTTGTTTTTTGAAAAAGACGAGTACCAAGATAACGTAGTGGTGCGCTTTACTTTAGAATGGCTCACTGATGGTAAAGACAAATATCTTAAATCTTCAAAGTAATAATCTGGGCAAACAACAGCCTGACACAAAATATTAAGAAGCCATGGAAATGATTTGGATAATCCTGAGCTTAGCTGCCGCTGCTCTGGGCGGTGCAATGGTTTATGTTCTGGTTCAAAAGGCAAAAGAAGAGAAGGATACTTAAGTATTCCACTTGTTGCCATTGATCAGTTCGTGTGCCTAAGTTTAGATTGTTACATCCCCATCTTTAATGTATAATCTACGGAGTGCTTGCCTGAGCCATAGAGTAAAAAGAAAATTGACAGTAACAAGGCCCCTGATGCCTGAATAAGATTAGGCAGAATCATTTCGCCAATAAAATTGAGCAACACCGCAGCAATCAGGATAGGTAGTTGTAGCAATATGGTTGGCCTGGTGAGTAAGCCTATCATAATCAGCATGCCACCCACCAAATGGACCATCGTGATATAATGAACAATAATCATCGTCCACCCAAAAGTTTCTACCGGATCAAAGAAATAAAGAATCCTCTCCGTATCCGCCATGAAATCAATGCCTTTGTAAAAAAGGAAGGCGCCCAGTAATGCGCGAAGCAAATCAAAACCAATATTGGTATGCGCGTTTGCCCATTTGTTGAGCTTAATAATGGTATCCATGTTAGTTGAAGTTAGTGGTAATAAAATTTACCACTAAATCCTTTCATTGTCAAGCATTTACACCTGGTTTTGAGCGCGCTATCCACTCATCATTCTCTACTCAATCCATACTTCAGTGTCCTTCCTTTGAGTGTAGCGGGTAAACCTTGTTCCATCCACTCTGGCATGGGTTCGTCTTTGAGGTAGTGGTCAAAGAACTGCTGCATCCGGAGGGCAAAGTCTTTGCGGTTCTGGTACTTGAGCGGCCAGTGGGGTTCACCATTATAATTTAGCATCCAGGCAGGCTTGCCTAAGCGACGTAATGCCATAAAGAACTCTATGCCCTGTTCCCAGGGGACCGCGCTATCTTCATCATTGTGCATAATGAGCAGGGGAGTTTCTATTTTATCGGCAAAGAAGAGTGGTGAGTTCTCCAGGTATCGCAGAGGATATTCCCATAAGCTGCCTCCTATCCTACTTTGGGTGCGTTCATACTGAAACATGCGGCTCATACCCGTGCCCCAGCGGATACCCCCGTAGGCCGAGGTCATGTTGACCACCGGGGCACCGGCTTCGGCTGCACGGAACATATTGGAGCGGGTCACAATATAGGCCACCTGATAACCTCCCCAACTGTGTCCTTGCAAACCGATGCGTGCTTTGTCTACATACTCCTGCTGGCTCACATGCAAAGTCCCTGAAACAACGGCATTAAGCGCACTTTCACCGGGATAACCTTCTTTGTACACAATGTCAGGCACAAAAACCAGGTAGTCACGGCTGGTATAAAAGGTGAAGTTGATGGTAGAGCGGTGCGGCTCCGGTGCGAAGTGACGATGAAGGTTATCAGAATACAATTCATAAAAGTACACCAGCATGGGATATTGCTTCGTTGGGTCAAAGTTTTCGGGTTTATACAGCATTCCCTGCAAGGGTGTGCCATCAGCAGAACGCCAGGAAACCAGCTCCACTGAACCCCAGAGATACTCTTGCTGCTGCGGGTTCGTGTCGCTGATCTGCTTTGGGTTCTTAAAATCCAACGTACTAAACCAAAGATCAGGGAAATCGGTGAAGCTGGACTTGGTAAAGATTAGTTCATCCGAATCTTTGGCCTTCTCTACAAAGTCATAAGCATGATCGTCCATGAGAAGAGGCAGTGGATCACGGCTTTTTCCGGTATGTTCCTCATAAAAACCGCTTTGTTTATTCTCCCGGTTGAAAGCCTCCAGCAAAATTTCATCATTGGACGGAATAAAGTAAGCTTCAGGATCAAGCTGCTGATAACGAAGGGCGATATTGTTTTTCCTTCCATAGCCATCAGTGAGCATGCTGGCTTCCATTGTCTGAGGATTGACCTTCCAGATGTCATAATAATCATAGACCAGGAAGTGCTCATCTTCTTCAGTCCAGCCAGCAGCGCCATAGCTACCGGGAAGTGCAGGGATATCATTCGTTTCATCATAAAAATTAGTCTCCATATCCCCGGTCAGGTTGATGGTTTTACCATTGCTGATTTGGTAAGCCAGCCAGCTACTATCAGCAGCTTCGTACCAATAGGCATACTTAGCTCCCGGGGATAACTGAGGGTAACCGGTTGTGTTCGTGACCATCGGCAAACGCTGGCCACTCTTCAAGTCCATCAAATACACATCCCGATGAAAGGGATAGTCCCAGGAGATTTGCTGTTGATAAGGCAGGTCGCTGATCCCAATCGCATAAGGTAAGCGCTTCTCCTGGTCAAAATTGATCTCAGGCATTTCTTCATCGGCAAGCTGAGAAAGTTGTTGCCCCGCGATGTCATACATAGCGATGTATGTTCTTTTCATTTCCTCTTCAGCCTGCAGCTTTTGCATCGGCTGGATAAGTGGGTCCTTCCATGACCAGATATCTACTTTTACCCTTTCCTCATCCAGGATCGTCGTATCTTCTTCATAGGCAAACTTTTCAGGACGGGGGACAGTGCCGAAGAACAGCCGGGAAGCGTCTTCGGAGAAGAAAGGCGTTTCGTATTGGCTCACCATCCAACCTTCGGGGAAGTCAGCGTTCGTGGTATCGGCCACCAGGCTGAGCGAGCCATCGTAGAGAAAGAGGTTAAAGTATCTTTCGTCTGCCTTCAGACTATCTTCACTGGCCAGAAAAGCGATTCGCTTGCCATCTTCGCTCAGCGCCAGATTCTGATAAGACATTTTACCACTGTCTAACACATTTATGCTTTCAGTTTGGGTATCAAAGGCAAAAACCCCGGCACTTTGGGTAGAATCTTTAATGGTACTGAAGATGAGTTTGCTCCCATTCTCTGCAAAGAGGTATTCCTTCACCCCCTCAAAATGCTGCTCTTCCATATTTCCCAAATTTAATAGCAGCAGTTCATTGCCCTGAGGCTTATCTTTATCCTGATCATCAGCAAGAACTGCATGAAGTGCATCCTCGGGTGTGGTGCTGTTTGCTTTGGCAGAGTCTTTTTCAGGAAGCGGTGCCTCCAGCAAAAATGCCAACCAGTCGCTGCCTTTCTCCGGAAGTTTATAGGACTGCACCCGCTCATGACGGTAAACTTGCTCTTTGCCCAGATTGACTACGAAAAGGGAATCTTTGGGTAGCGCATCCTCTTTCTTCTTTTCCAGTTTCGCCTGATGCACCGAATCGTATTGAGGGCGTACTTGAAACACTGCGTATCGACTATCGTAACTAAAAGCAGGCTTGGCGCCACGGGCGTAGGTTTGTTCTTTTGCTTTTTCAGTGTCTCGTAAATGCAACTGCCCATCACCCAGGCCGGGCTTCACTACATACAGCACATAATTGCCATCGTTTGAAATAAGTGAGGCGTCTATGGTTTTCCAATCATCATATACCTCATGGGTGAGGGATTTCTTTTGGGCTTGGGCGGTAATGCTAAGCATTGACAAGCATACCATTAATAAGAAAGATTGGTGTAGTATTCTATTCATTGGTGTATTTGTTTACACCAGCAATATAAAGATATGCGTCTATTTATACTTACTAAATTGGGGCAAACTCAATATTTGGCAAATCTTATATTTTGAGATTGCTATTGTCCCTGTGGTTACTTCCACTCTTCAAGCAAATTAGTTGGTTCATTGAGTAGGCAGCGCTGTGGGGATACCAGGAAAACTATAGACGGCTAAAAAAAAACGTCTACCTAGTCAATAGACCGGACAGACGTTTAACATTTCAAATGCTGGGCAAGGCTTCAGCCCTATGCTTACTTTTTGGGGCTGTAGCGATAAACATCATCCAGATGCTTGGAATTATTCTTGGTAAGGTCTAAATCTTTGATCAAGCCATCTTGTAAGCTATAGACCCAGCCGTGGATATAAGGAAATTCTCCCTGCTCCCATTCTTCCTGAATAAAAGATACCATAGATAAATTATTGATCTGCTCCTGGACATTTAGTTCCACGTACCTCTCCGCCCTTTTGGCTTCATCATCAATAGCATCCAGTTCGTCTTTATGCAAACGATACACATCTTTGATATGTACCAGCCAGTTGTCCAGAAAGCCAAACTTTTGGTTGCTCATGGCGGCCATTACCCCGCCACATCCGTAGTGGCCGCAAACGATGATATGTTTTACTTTTAATACTTTAACCGCATAGTTCACGACACTAAGCAAATTGGAATCAGTGTGCACCACCATATTGGCAATATTTCTTTGTACGAATATAGATCCCGGCATAGCATTGGTGATCTCTGAGGCGGGCACCCGGCTATCGGCACAACCAATCCACAAAAACTTGGGGGTTTGGCCTTTCGCCAGTTTATCAAAAAAATCGGGTATCTTTTCTTTGGTACTTTCTACCCATTCCCTATTTCCTTTTATTAAATCTTTGATTGTTTCAGCCATAATGTTGTGTTTTGTACTTAAAAAGATGCTAAAGGTTAGAAATGTTAATCTACATAAAAAAACTGTTTTTGCCATTTCAGCTTGAGCCGTAAATTATAAATGAAAGCTTGTGAAAAACCCAGACATTACTGTAAATAGGTAATGACATGAAAAGCAGTGAAACAGTCCATATCATTTGTGAGGTAAGTGACCAATGATAGCCTTCGCTTACAAGATATAAAAGGATAGTGGTAATAGCAGAATGATATTCATTTTGTATAAGCTTACCGCCAATGTAAACCCTTTGTGTTCAAATGCCAAAGGGGCACGCGTTACGCTAAAGCTAAACGCTCGCCAGATGGGTTGGGGCAGGCGCTAGCTAGGGCCTTGCCCGAAGCATAGCTCTTGCAGAATGTTATGCCACGTGTTTCCTTTCGTCAGCTAGTTCTTTTAGATAGTTCGGACAGAAATCATATCCATTTTCCCAGGCAATTCCCCCACCAGGTTCTATATATACTTGTTTGAATTTATCGTAATCTAGTAACTCTGCTGTAAATCCTTTTCCCAAGAATGTGCTAAAATTTGCGGCCTGCTTTCTGCATCATGGCATGAAACTTAACGTTTTGTATATGGTGTCGTGGCTGACGATAGGAAGCCATGCACTATATACCTTGTTGTGTTTTCGTGTTTTTCAAGTAATCAATGGGGTATAAAGCCAGATATATTTTGCCCTTAAAATTCAGTTCAATAATTGTATTTTCAATCCTCCAGACCCTTCCCTTCCAATTATCGTTTTCAATCTCTTGCATATCAAATGAAGAGTTCCCATTGAAATCTGCACCAAGTAATCCGATGAGTTTATCGGTAAGATACTCAAACTCATTCTTTAAAGTACCTGTTGACATATTTTGAAGGTATTTAGTGTAATATCTATAGTTCCCAGTGTCTGTTAAGACATAGTTTACAACATTAAAGTAAGAGTAGTAAGTATGATTAAGTTTATAAGTATATACATCATTCTCCATCGAAAGCATATTCCCCTCATCTAGCTCGCTAGATTCCTTGATCATATCAGGCAGTTCCAACTGGTTCTCATCCTTATTTCTTTTCAGTAATGCTTCAAATTCTTGAACGTCCATGACATTTGTCTCAATATCATGCATTTCATATATGAATTTTGTTTTGGTTAAGAAATCAACATCTTTAGAAACGATGACATCACAAAATGCCCCAAAAAATGCATGGCGACCATCATTGATCAAATTCATCATTTTTTGCTTTCTAGGCTTACCTTTTACAAGGCTGAAAAACTCAAGCCCATTGTATTGATCTAAAAATAAATCATATCTGTACTTACCCTTCTTGTCAGTTAAAAAGTACTTTGCATATGATTCCCTAAATTTTTCTTTGTTGGTAATTTCTTTCCCATCATATCCCTCAATTCCAATCTGTTCGAAAATGGAAGCACTTAAATTATTCTTGTGTAAGTAGGAGACCAACGCTCTAAAGTTTTTCTGTTCTGATAACAACTCATTGTTAAAATCTCCAACCGCACAAAAAAACTCATAAAAATTGGTTGGTTTTTGTAGTAAATGTTTCAGTTGTACAGGAATATAATCAGGAAGAGAGTCTAATGGTATCAGTGAACCAAAATTCATTGGTATTCTTTTGAAAATGACCTTTAAGCCAGATAGGAATATATCTTCGGAAAATAATTTATCAGGTTCAAATAGTCTTTCGGAATATTCTGGGAAAGGTTGATAATAATCTTTGGGCTTAATATGATCAAAAAGTATTTTCTTGTTGTAGTGCCAACAATTGGCATCTACTATCGTCTCCATAAACTCTAGATCCAAGAATTTATTATCACTCTTATCGCGCATCAAATCTTGAAGGTGTGCTTCAGAATAACAATAAATATTATTCCTTTTATCCAGAAGAATTGAATTGAGAAGTTCTTTATTATCAGTTCTTTTCAAATCTTGAATTACGCAATTATCTAGATAAATCCTCACGTTTCTACGCTTTGATTAGTTTTACGACACTTCACAGCATGAAACACAACATCCGAATAAACACAATTGCTTTTATTTCCCCTATACCATCCCAAGATAATGT
>JBBSOG010000333.1:0-6849 GCA_038259985.1 Cytophagales bacterium | reverse complement strand
GTATTCTACTTGACGCCTACCCGTAGCGCGTACACTTTCCACCAAATCATGGTGGTTAACTACTTCGTCCGCGCCTAGTTGGAGGCACCAGTCTCGGGTTTCGTCGCGGGAAGCAGTAGCCATGACATGAAGCTTTGTCATCTGCTTGAGCATCTGGATAGCGATAGAACCTACGCCACCGGCGCCGCCGATGACCAGAATAGCTTGCCCTTCTCCCTTTTGTCGCTGAATGCACAAATTGTCAAATATAGCTTCCCAGGCGGTAAGGGAAGTCAAGGGCATGGCGGCGGCCTCGGCATAAGAAAGCTTAGTGGGTTTCTTGCCGACAATACGCTCATCTACCACCTGATACTCGGCATTGCTGCCGGGACGGGTAATTACTCCCGCATAAAAAACTTCATCCCCCGGCTCAAAAAAACTTGCCTGATTTCCTACTTCTTCTACCACCCCTACCGCATCCCAGCCCAGGATTTTGGGAGGGTCAAGGGTTTTGTCCGCTGCACTGTTCTTGCGCACTTTATAATCTACTGGGTTCACAGAAACGGCTTTGACCTTCACCAGCAGGTCGTGGCCTTCAGGAACGGGCCGGGGCGTGTCAAAAGCGATCAAACTCTCTGCTTCACTGATGGGTAATGATGTCTTGATTCCTATGGCTTTCATCGCATTTTGGGTTAGCGTGTGTTCAATTACAATATCGTAGACTTACTTACGAATTGTGCATAAAGTGGTTGAACAATAAAAACCTACATGCAGATTTGGGAAACGTGCTTGCATAAACCTTACTCATTGATAAACCGCTTGACTTCAGCAAAACTAAACTCCAGGTTCTTTCGCTTGGAGAGTTTGGCCTGAACCCATTCACTGGCCCTGACAATACTTCCTTTGTGCCTGAAGTCTTCGTGTTTACTGCGGATCAACTGAAAATAGGCGAGCAATTCCCTGCTTTGCTGCTCATTGAGAGGACTTTCTAGCTTGCTCGTATCCTGGGGCAATTTCACCGTACTTGAGGCAAATACAAAAAATAAAGAATCTGCCTGTAATCCTGCTTGAGCGGAGGCTAAAATATATTTATTGAGGAATTGCCCAGGCGAAATATGAAGACTTTGCATACTTTCCTGAGAGGTATTAGTATATACCCAAAGCAAACTATCGTTGGCGGCAAGGGTAGTGTCTTGGGCGGGAGAAATCACAGTTCCAAAAAGCGTTTTTGATCGGGTATAACGCGTAAAGGCTTCAGGGTCATACTGGAACGGATACATCAGTTCCACCAAGTATGCAGGAGAAGTAAGGCTATCAGTTTGGGAAAAGCTTAGCTGTAAAGAATCACCTGCCCAAATGGAATCAAGGACAAAATAGTTGGAATCTATGCCGGATTTCCAGTTTTCCCTATCTGGAGACACGATTAGCGTATCAGACTTTTGGTCTATCCAGCGACATTTTTCTATCAGATAACCTAGCGCAGCATTGTATTCCATCATCAAGCTTAGGCTATCCTCGTACCACAAATCCAGATTGAGCGTATCTAGCTTATCGGTCTGCTGCTGCATGTGGTTCCAGCGCACCCGCTCTACTTCTTTTTGCTCTTGCCAATCCAGGGTTTCATCGCGGGCTATGCGAAAGGCGATCGTGGAGTAATAGCCGAAAGAATACCCAGTATCTTCAAAAGGCAATTTCCTTAACCGGCCGAGCGTAGTTTTCAGCATATTTTGCTTGAGCTGGATTTTCTGGAGATTATCGGTGCGATTGTAGCGGGTCGCTTTCAAAGAATCTATGAGGCGGATTTCTTCGGCAATCAGGGAGTCCAGTAGCACGGCTTCATAATAATTGACAAACTCATCCCGAGCGATCTCGTTGGCTACCTGCACCAGCTTATCATGGTGAAAATGCACCTTCTTGACTTCCTTTCCGGTCAGCAGGGAGAAAAAGCTTTTCAGCGTTTCTTCTCCCTGTCTTTGTGCGTTCCCAATGATATCGGCCCGATGGGCGTATAAGGTGAGTTTTTGTATACAATATTCCTTTACTTTTTTGGCATCCTTGAAGTTCACTTTGCCATTATAATCAATGACCTCAAAGCCGGGAATACCTTTTTCAGGGATAAACCAGGGGTTGATATCCGCGTTCAGGATCTTAGGCTCCATGCCGAATAAGTGCAGCTCCGAAGATTCTTCATGAAAGTAAAAGGAGTGCTCGTCTAGCGTGCTAAAGTCAAAACCCGCCTTAACCCAGCCCCGGCCAACCATGGCCAGTTTTTTCTTTTGCTCGCTTCTGGACAGTTCGGAAGTAAAATCTTCGCCATAAAAAGCATTGAACTGCTGCGGGTCGTCAAAACCCTGGCTAAGATAAGCCTGAAAAGCGACTGCATTGTTGCCTGATTGCGCGGTCACTAGCTCATGGTATAGCGTAAAAAGCACTTGTTCCTCATGGCGCTCCTTCACGTCCCAACTGGCGTTTTCGCGATTATTCATTTTGTCCCGCCAAAGGTATTCTATCACTTCCCCATAAAGGTGACTGCTTCTGATTTGCGGGTTGTGGTGATTAAGTTTATCCAGCACATTTTTTCTATCTACATCTTGCTTAAAAACCCTGCCCCAGTTCAAAAAATTGACATCGGTATACAAGTCTTTATTGTCCCGATAATCCCGAATTCTTTCGTCCTTGGCAAGCTGCTGGTACTGATAAAGATTGTACAGAGCATGTTTAAGATCAGAATACATCAGGTTGGCCTGTGGGCCCAGAGAATCCCGGTCAAAGAAAGCCAACCTCGTCTCATCAATGGAGGCGATTACTTCGCCATAATATTCTGCGGTGACCAACTGACCGATGTCCCGCACTTCGGTCACCATGTTGGCAGTGGTGCCCAGCTTGAGGCCACCGCCGAAGATGCCAAAAGGGTTCCACAGGAAAATCAGCACCACTAAAGCGATGATGAGTACAGCATCCAGCAGGAATTTCCAGTTTTTGAATAATAGGCTAATCATGGGCGGTGGTGTCTTCTTCGGCGGTGAGCAGCTTCACCTGGTCAATGATCAGTTTGTCACTTTCAAAAGAAAGGTAGATTTCTTCATAGCCCAGGGCTTTGAGCAGACTAATGAGCAAGGTACGGGTATGCTCCTGTGTTGTTTCTACGATTCCCATGTATTCCAGATTATTACGGATATCCAACTCCGCCTGCCGAAAAAACTCTTCCTGGTCGGCGATGCTAATGGTATTCAGGAAAGCACGGGTATCAGAAATGATGGAATCTTCTACAAAGCTGGAGGGCGGATACGAAAAGTTGATCACCTTTACCGGAGGAAGTCGTATACTAATTCGCTTACCTTCGATCTCAATATCCTCTTCGTGAATTTTGCTCAGGTCAATACCGGACTTGATTTTGGCTTGGGAGTAAGCTAGAAAGCGCGCTTCGCTCAGTTTGATGAACCAGGACAGCTTACGGGTTTTGGTGCCGTGCACAATTTTGTCCACTGTAAATTCTGTGGTCGCCAGGTCGCTGGCATTCTGGATTTTGCCCACCACCAGCCCCCGCTGATCTTGCTGGCAACCCGTCAGATAGAGTAGCAGCAGGAAAAAACCAATATGGTGGGGCGCTTTCCGCATCAGGCATGGAATTTAGTGTTGATTTCCTTCACAATGTTGAACAGGCAAGCGGCAATTCTGCGCTGTCCCCCGGTGCTGAGCAAAAACTCCGCTTCCAGGCGATTGTCGTAGAACAGGTTCTCTACCAGAAATGCTGGGCAGTTGGTTTCCCTGAGCACGTAGAAGGTTTTGCGCTGGTCTTCCATCTCTTTATCCTCGTCGCCATCGCTCATATCCTGCCGGAATTTGAACTCGGGGAAGTCGTGTTTATACCACTTGGCGGCAATACTGGCCAGGACATCACTTTTGGTTTCGCCTACGCTGGTCCAGACTTCAAAGCCCCGGGCATGATTTCCAGCCCCTTCCAAATCTTTGGTGGAGGAATTACTATGAATGGAAAGGAAATAACAGTTGGAATTTTTGGCATACAAAGCATTGGCTTGTTCCACCCTATCTTTCAGGCTGATGTCTTCTTCGGTATCTACTGTCAGATTATGGTGGGCAATACCCGCCTCTTTCAGCATATCAATAAGTATTTTGCCAATCCTCCGGTTGATCTCTCCTTCATAAATTTGGGTGCCGTCGGCAAAAGTATAGCGTTTGCCGATGGAGGCGGGCGTGGTGTATTTACCATTTTTTAGCCCGCCGTGCCCGGCATCTATGATCGGAATGAAGCCGGTGCCCACCCGTGGTGGACGCTTAACAATATAAAGTGCAGCATATTTTACATAAGCTGTTTTGAGCCTGATGTCATACTGGTTTTCTTTGTAGCCCCTGCCATTATAGCCGTAAGCAAAAGCGGCCCAGTCATAGTTGCCGTCGTTGTCTTCGGAGATATACTCAATCAGCCGCTTGCCCCGGGCGGTCTTAGTTTTGATGAACTCCAGAAAGTCCAGGAAGTGATAGTATTCCGAAACTTCCTGTTTCTTCTCAAAATCAACCACATCGGTATAATAATAACCATCGCCCTGCGCTACTTTGTCCGGCCGCAATCTTCCTTTGATATTATGCTCCAGGTTCTCCCCCAAAATCTGGAACAGGCCCCACGAGGCGGAATAGACAGCTGCCTTAGCATCTATGGTTTTGGCAGATTTCAACCGGTCAAACTCACCACTTCCGCCTTTGTAGTATTGGGTAGTCCATTTTTCATAAATGATATTGGCATAGTTTGCTTGTAGTGCTTGGGGGTCTTTCCCATCTTTTACCAGCCAGTTCCAAAACCTATGCCCTTCAAAAAGGATTTTGGGTCGGCCATCGGGCAGGTGGCCCCTCCCGGAGGATTCTACTTCAATAATGGCCTTCACCACGGGCATAGACAGCCGGATATTTTCCTGTTCTTCCAAATGCAGGAGGGCTTTCTCAATCTCCTCATCGCTGAGTACTTTGCTGAACAGGTTGTCCCTGATCTGCACAAACGTTCCGCCCGGCGCTTCAGCTTCTTTGGTCGGGGCAGCAACGGATAAAACCTGGCGAATTTTGTTTAGTGAGCTACTTTTTTTGTCGTTTTCTATGAGCGCAAATTCTTTCTCTTCCAGCATAAAGTCCATATCGTCTTCCTCCAACTGGTTGGTATACGGGTCAGCTTCTTGCTGGTCGGATGAGGCGTCCGGGGAAGCGGGAGAACTGGGGCGTGTCCATCGCTTTTGGAGATATTTGAGCGATTTGTCCCCAAAATAAAAAGCGATCATCATCAGAAACGCAGTCTCAAAAAACTCAAACTGCTGGCGTACCAGGGCTAGTTCGTTGGCGGTATATTCACTGCCGAAGCTCACAATGAGCAGGGAAAGGCCACCGAAAAGCAGGGTGAAAGCAATCATCCCGCGGACAGTGCCGGGTGGCAGGCCAAAAGTCTGGCTACGGTAGGGATTTTTGTCAGGGGATTCCAAATCCTCCGGGCTGACCGGATACCCCATTTTTGCCATTTCCCGAGCTTCAAAGATTTTTTCCCAGTCTTTGTCGGTCAGGCCGTAGTTTACATTGTAATTGTACACTGCCCACATGAAATATCTCAGAAAGACCGCTATCCAGATCACGGAAACGACCAGCCCAACCGCCTGGAAAAGATTACCATATTCAATGTAAATGAAAAATCCACCCAGAAGACCCAGCACAGTCAGCAGCAGGATAAGGATATTGGTTCCGGCAAAAAAGAACTTATGATAAGGATTTCCACTTTCCACTTTCCCCTTAATTTCTATGCGGAGATAGTTGATAACAGTGGCGTAGATCAGGCTCAAGCCAGTGATCACCGCCAGACTGATAGGGAATACGTAGCTTGCACCGCCTACGCCCCACCAGATCAACAGTACCACCGACAGGGTGATGACCGAAATAAATATAATGTGCGTCAGGAGAATTTTACGGTGGAGTTTCATAGGATTTGGAGTTTACTGCGCTCAAACCAGTCTTCATCCATGACATTGATATGTACCTCTTCTCCTGACTTAAGCAGCGCACTGATGGTTTTGTAGAATCTTTCGTAGGCAATCCTGGAATAGGTGATCATTTTAGAAGTGCTGGAAGCGTCTATGCCGTCGGCGATTAGCAGGCATCCCGCGCTATCTTTGTGGGTATTGCCCACGTGTAGGTAGACGTCCTGAAAACCCGGTATATTTTTGATTTCCAGGTGATAATCAAACCAGGGACGGCTTTTGCGGTATTGCTGGGTTAAGGTCGTGAGATTTTTGTTGAATTCCAGCGCGTAACTCCCTTCGGGAATTCTGGTTTCTCCTGCTATTTTTTCTTGGTGGAAAGTATCTTCCAAGATGTAGGCAAAGAATTTTTTTCGCAAAAACAACAAACCCAGGGTGGATTCCCCGTCATCTAGGTAACGCAAAACGGTTAAGGTATGGGTAGCCAAATAGACACCTTCACCCGCTTTTGCGTTTAGTTGTTGCTCAAGCTGATTGATTTTCTGCTGAAGCTGATCTATTTCGGGCTTAGTGGCTGCTGTAGGTCGGGTGGTGTTTTCAGGGGATGAAACTGCTAGTGTGGAAACTTGAGCTTTTGTTGTGCTGTCTGGTTCATTTTGATTCCGGCGAAACAGTTGGGCGATGGACTGAAAGCCTTTTTGGAGCAGGGCAATGATGTAGCCAATAAAACCGATGATCCACAGCCATGCTTTTTCCAGCCACTCGGGGTGGGTAAAAAACAGCAAAATAGCGATCGTCAGGAGCGCTATGAATAGCAAAGCTGCCAGGCGTGTCAAGTAGGATAGGTGGTTGGTCTATCCAAAGATATCAAATTTGGTGGGATTAGATAGCTTTTGCTCGG
>JBBSOG010000332.1:0-6855 GCA_038259985.1 Cytophagales bacterium | reverse complement strand
TTTTAGTTTATCCAGCGTTTCTCTTGCTACTTTTTTAACCTGCTTCAGGTCTTTTCCTTCCAATTCTTTTCCCTCGCGCAGCAGATCAAAAATCGCCAGGGTTTCCTGGTCTCTTAGCTGCTCTCTCACCGCTCGCTGTTCCTCTATCGTTAAGTCCTTTACAAGGACAGTCAGCTCTTGAAATGCCTTTACCGTATTCTCCAGCGTTTTTCCCTGATTGTACTCGGCTATGATCTCTTTATACCGTTCATAAAACGTCAAGCGCAAAGGATTTTCCTTTAGCATCTGCTCCAGCTTTTTCTCCACAGCCTGTTGCAGACTGTAGGTAAGAGTATTCTTTCGCGGCACTTTCGCAAAAGCAGCTTTGAGCTTCTCAAAATCCAGCGTGCTTAGGTCTACATACACGCCTTCTTTGGCGGCTACTTCCTCTTCTCTCACAACCACACTGCCACTCACTATGGCTTGTAGCTCCATCATGATCTCCGTAACATCTGCTGTTTTTACATTTTGATTCAGCAAATTGTAAATCGCTTCTATGGCATTAAAGCTTTCTGTGTGCGCCTTGGCTTGTTTTTCCGGATAGAGGGCTTTGTATTTTCTGAATACATTACGCGCCATGATCTCAAAAGAAGTACGCGTCGTTTCATTCAAACACACACAGTCAGCCGCTTCTTTTAGTTTCCCTATTCTAGCCATTGCTTTTATGCCTGCCAAATCTTCAAGGTTGAAATTCAGCGATTGCAGATAGTCTTTGACTTCCTCAATGGCTTTTTTGAGTTCGATTTCCAGTTCAGCTAACTGCTCCACAGGGTTTCCTGACCCGCTACCGCTACCTACTCCTTTCGTGCCCTCTCCATATACAGAATAGGCTTTCTCTAGCTGTTCATATACATTTCCGTAATCGACGATGAGACCGTTCTCTTTTTCGTCATCATACACCCGGTTGGCCCGGGCAATGGTTTGCATGAGGGTATGCCCTTTTATCGGTTTGTCCAGATAGACCGTAGACACACATTGCGCATCAAAGCCCGTAATCCACATGGCACAAACAATGGCCAGACGAAACGGATTGTCGGGGTCTTTAAATTCTTTCTCCAGGTTGCGATCCACCATCTTTCTTCGATGAGTCGCTATGTCCAGCTCCATTTTGCGGAACTTGTCTACCTCATTCTGCTCGCTACTCACTACTACGCACACTTCCGTTTCGGCCACCTTATCGTATTTGCGCTGTAGCTCCTGGGCCTCCTGTTGGTCCGTTGTTTTTTTGATGCGCGCTTTCAGTTCTTTTAGATATTGCGGCCAGTACTTCATCACCAGCTTATGCATCCTCACAGCGGTAGGTTTGTCTAAAGCCACGTACATCGCTTTGCCCTGATAGCCTCTTTCATTAAAATGCCAAACCAAATCTTTAGCAATAGCATCCAGGCGCGGTTCTGCCGTTAGAATGGGATAGTTTTTTTGGAAGAGATAAGCCAGTTTCTTTTGCTGGTCTTCGTCCAGGTCTTCATCTTCCAGTATCTCGGCCATGCGTTCGTCCAGTTCCGGATTTTCAATGTCCAGCTTTTCTCCTTTGTTGATGTAGCGGAGGGGAAGGGTGGCTTCGTCTTCGATGGCTCTTTTAAAATCGTAAACAGAGACATATTCCCCAAAGATGTTCTTGGTCAGTTCTGCTTCGTCTTTAATGATGGGCGTACCCGTAAATCCCAGATAAGAAGCATTGGGCAAGCCATAAAAGCGCATGTTTCGGGCATAGGTTCCGCCCTGCGTTCTATGCGCCTCATCCGAAATAACAATGATGTTCTTTCGGTCGGTAAGGAGCGGAAATTGGGCTTCTTTTTCCGGATCGATAGAAAACTTGTGGATCAGCGTAAACACGTAGCGATGGTTTTCGGAAAGCAACTCCCGCAAATGTTCCCTTCCGGTTATCCCGGGTTTTTTACCCGCCACTACATTTTTATTATTTACCACGCCTACACCCGAAAAGGTATCGTATATCTGATTTTCTAACTCCGTTCGGTCTAAAACGATCAAAAACGTATACGCCCCGCCCAGTTTGCGGTGTATCTTTTCACACAGGAAAACCATCGAATAAGACTTCCCACTGCCCTGCGTATGCCAATATACGCCGAGCTTTCCCTGGAGGTCTTCCATGTCTTTTACATTCTCAATAACTTTATTGACGCCGATGTACTGGTGGTTTTTAGCCATCAGCTTGACCACCTCACCGCGGGATTGATCGAACAAGAGAAAGTTTTCGAAAATGTCCATCAACCGATGCGGGGCACAAGTCCCGCGCAGCATGGTATCTAAACTCACGATGCCTTCCTCCTCCTCTTCGATGCGTTTCCAATCCAGAAAGAATTTGTAGGGGCTGGTCACGGTGCCTACCTTGGCATCGGTGCCATTGCTTAAAATGATAAAGGCATTGCTGTGGAAAACATGCGGAATCGTATCCAGGTAGTCTTTGAGGTTGTCGGTATACGCATTGCGCAAATCGGTATGGTGAGCTTTTAGTTCAAAAAACACCAGCGGAATACCATTGACAAACCCCACAACATCTGGCCGGCGGTTGTACAATTCACCGACGATTTCCAACTGCCGCACGGCCAAAAAGTGATTATCCGTATACGTCTTAAAATTAAAAATCTGGAGCTTCTTTTTGACCAGTTCGCCTTTATCGTTGGTATAGCTGACCGGGACGCCATTTTTGAGCAGCGCGTATTTCTCTTGGTTGATCCGCTCCAGGGTCTGATCCGCTACTTTCTGCCCAATCTGCTCTATAGCCTGCTCGTAGGCCGTTGGCGGTAAACCCGGATTGAGTTTTTTCAGTGCCTGCCACAAATAGCGACTCAGTATGACCTCCGCCTTATTGTCTCTGCCCAGTAGGCCGTCTTCGCCAAAGCTTTCTTTTTTCCAGGCGGTATACACCTCCCACCCCAGCTCTTCCAGCACATCCTGGGTAGCTTGTTCTATGAGGCCGTCTTCTGAGTATTCGTAGCTCATGGGCGCTGTAGTTTTTTAGAGTTATTGCGACGGGAGCAATTCGGGTATAAAAAGCCCCATGTCCCCCTACTCTTCGTTGCCGAAGTAGTCACGTAGCTTAGGCTATGTTCCTACTCCGTCGCCTTGATTAGAGGCAAATGGAATCTTTTTCTTACCAAAGCCCCCCGTCGTAATAACTCTATTGATTCTGCTCTGGTAATGTTGGGTGTACCTTCTTTTTCTGGGTTCATCCAAAAAGGAGGCCTGGATTAAACCAAGGACTTGCTCCTGTTCGGACGTTAACTGTTGTACGATTCGGGCGATCTGTTGTTCCGTCAAGCCTGCCAACTCGCCTAATAGCTGAAAATGCCCGGCTACACCGCCTTTTTTCATACGTTCGGGAATCAGACCTTCGGATAAAGCAAAGTCTGCATCGTCAATATGGATGCGGCTGTTGAGCAGGTCGTAGGCGGGGCTGAGGATAAAATCTCCCAAGGGTGTCTCACTCAGAGAAAAGTTTTTGAAATGGGCATCTCCATTAGATACGACGTAGTTGAAGAGGATGAGTTTGAATAGTTTCAAAGCCTCGACTTTATAGGCTGGCACGTGTCTTTTCAAAAGCTCAAACAACTCATAGTAATGGCCTTGGTATTTGTACTGTTCACCGTGGGTTTGCGGTGTGCGTCCCGCAAGGGAGGCAAAATCTTCTTGGGCGATCTTGCTGCCATCGGCACTCACGTCAAAGCGTTTGGTGAGGTATGCCGGAGTACCATCATTGAAAAAAACCAAGGCATTTTCCGCCGTTTCTATGCCAAATACCTGCCGGGCGATTTGCATCGTCAGGTGTTCGTTGGCGGGCATTTGATCTGCATGCTTACCGGCTCTGGGAATGGGCTTGAGAATATGGGTGCCTTGCTCGTCGACTTCGGTGAGGCGTAAGTGGTTTTTATCTAAAATGACCGAAAACTTCTCCTGAACTCCCGATATGGATATGCTACGCTGGTTGTCGGCAAATGGCTCCCCAAGGACACCCGTACTGGATGGAGAAGGATAAGGAAGAAAAGGCGATAATCGTCGTCCGCCAAACACCCGTTTCAGCGCCGTAGTGCTGTAAGTATCGTGTCCTGCGGCCAGGGTGCCGGGACAGTGGTTGATCACGGGCCTACTCATGCGGCTGTTTTTTGAATGCGCACCGCGCCAATGGTATCGTGGGCAGCCGTTTGCAGCAATAAGCCAAAATGATCGTCGCTATCGATACGCAAGGCGAAACAGACCGCTTCCTTATTGGCCCCTTCCGGCAGAAGGTGAAAGAAAAACGGAAAAAGGTGATCGGCCCGATACTCCTGCTGGCTTTTAGGCAAAGTCAGGCTGATGGCGGGCTTGTCGGAAGTGCTCCACCAGGCATCGTCGTAACGAAACACAAAGCTTCCATCATCCAACTGCGTGATTGTACCCGCTATTTGGTCCTTATATATGACATTTGCTTTTCTCATCTAAGCACTTTTTTCACCTGAAAACAGAGCTCAAGACCCAAGGCATCCGCCAACTTACTCACCGTGGCCAGGGTCGGATTCCCTTTTCCGCTTTCAAATTGCTTCAGTGTACGTAAACCTACCCCAGAAAGTTCTGCGAGTGTTTCCTGCGTGACGTTTAGCATGTCGCGGCGCGCTTTTAAGCTGCGTATTAAATCTTCAAAGTGCATGATATGGCTCTTTTGGATAGTAAGATGCGTGACGTTTAGCGAAAAAACGATTATTAGTGCTTTTTAATGCACTTTTTGTGTTCTTTAGTAAGTCTTGGCCATTTCACATGCCAGTTAGTGCTTTTTACTGCACTTTTTGATTTGACAACTAAGGGGGGTGACTCAGCGTCGCATATCGCTTAATATTCAATGTTCAATTCATAGTAAGATTCTTTCCCTAAATGAATTAAGTATTTCTTTCCTATTTCAGCAATATCTGATTCATCTCCAATTGTAATCCAATCATCAACTGAGCCTCGGTAGCAGTAGCGTTGTACTTCAAATTCTTTTCCTGACTTGTTTTGGTGAATGATCACCTTCATACGTTCTTCAAAGTTCTGCCAGGCAGACTTATATTGATTTGACTGCGCCATTTTAAAAAAGGAACTTAGCGGTGATTCAGCAATTCTATCGTTCGTTTCTTTCTCGACGGTATAGATCGCCATTTCCTTTCCTGTAATACTTATGCGGTAATCAACCAATGATGCATTTTGATCCAGACTTGCTTTGATCGAATTGATTTCTTTTAGACTGAACAGTGATTTTTGCTTTTTCCTGACAAACATTAAGCCAGAGTCATATTTTTCAAAGACTTCGTGACCCGCAGGTATTTCATTCAAGCAGGCTTCATCCTCTTTTTTAGTCATGTAATAAGTCGTATTGCCTTTTTTAGTCAGTTTCGACTTGATGAAATACACTTTCCCTTTTGAATTTTTAAACGATTTTGCCATGAGACCTTTTTTATTTAGAAACAGCACAAAAAAACTAACGATTTGCAAACCAGATACGATAATCTTTCAGAGGCTGATAGCTTTTAGTACGCCGATCATCGTCAACCGCAGTTATTTCACCTTGCCAATTGTCCATCAATACGGTGTCATAACCTGGCTCCTTCAGCCCGTCTATGACTTTTACATAGTCTCCGATTTTCAACTTATTGCTCATACGCGTTTTGAGTTTGGTCAACAGTTTATTTTTGTCTGTATCGGGATGCTCCTGATCCAAGCCGGTAGCTTAGCTTTGGAGCTACTCAACCCCCCAGTCCCATCCACACTTTATACCGCTAGTTTATCGGGATCAATCACCCCCGTCATTAAGCGCGGCAGCAATAGGTCGCGCGCTTCCTGGAGGAGCTGGTTTTGGTTTTGGAGGTTCCATGATACTTCCAAACAATTCTTAAACTGATTGTCGTATTCAATCATCAGGCTTTTAGGAGGAATAACTACAGGGGCTTCTTTAAAGTCTATTGCTTTCACGGCAGGATATGCAGCACCTCCCGCACGGTTTGTTAAATACCCTACAAACTCATCGGTAGTTACAACTTGAAGGAGATAAGAAGCCGGTAATGCTTTTGGCGATATCACGCAAAATCCGGTAGACGCAATTAGATTCCTTATTGGATTCCAAATTACCGAATAAGATTTACGATTGGGACGTACACAAGACCAGATTATGTCTCCATGTTTTACTATTCTTTTGGCACGCCCAGGTGCCTCATCGTAATCGTAAGTAGTTGTTTGATCAATTCTTCCTGGCGAAACACTTGCTATATCAATGTAATGAATAGTTTCATTAAACTCTTTTTTTAAACTTCTAGCGTTAATTTTACAGACATCTTGTAAAGTTTTTTCCGCCCACCCCACCGGCAGCCCCGTCTCCTCATTAATAGGAGTTGTCTCATGGCCCGGAAATTTCATCCGCACAAACCACTCCTCATACGTGAGCTGCGCTTTTTCTTCCAGCAGCCGGATGCGTTTTAGGTTGTTTTCGATCAGGTCATCATAGGCGGAGAGGATGGTGGCTATTTTGCGCTGGGTGGCGAGGGGCGGGAGGTTAAATTTATAATTTTTAATTTGACCAGGACTAATATGAGGCACCCCAACGCCGCCTTGGACACTCTTTATATAAAGAGCAAAATAATTTGAAGCAATTACATATTTTAAAAATAGTTGTTCCATTTTTTTATTCGCTCTTAAACAAGCAATTCGTTGAACTAATAAAGATTTAGGGTCGCTTTTTTTAATAATAGCGAATTTAATCCCGCCGCCTACCCAAGGTCTATACATCGCTAATATGACATAATTATCCTTTAAAATGTACTTTAAATAATGTAGCTCAACTTGTTTTTTTCA
>JBBSOG010000331.1:0-6858 GCA_038259985.1 Cytophagales bacterium | reverse complement strand
TAATTATTATTCACTAAACAAAACATAAAACTCTAGAAAAGCGCAACTAAGTAGGCCTAAAAAACTAAAGGAGGGTTAATACCCTCCTCAAGTCCATTTCCATCAAGTAAACAGCCCGTTGTAGAATCAGTAGTTTCAGTTTAAAAAATAAATAAAATTGAGTTTAAAAAAATCTGATTACCACAACTTCACTTATATATTTCCCAATATCGTGCCTAGTTGATTTGTGCTTTAAATAGGGGGTTTTAAGATAAATTCTCAATTTATATTCCCCAAAAACGTAGAAATTCCCCACCACTTCCCCAGCTTTTTGCAATAATGTTATATTGAGAAACATCCTTTAAAAAGGCCTAAGTGAATAAATATGCCAGGTCAATTTCTTCAACATAGGGTAATAAATATGAGCTTTGGTTGAAGCCATACACACTTTCTACTTGACCAAGTTCAAGATTATATACTATTTCCACAAAGAAGCCTCCTAATATATAAAGGTCATGGTTAAATTGAAATCCATCTTTTTTTGCCAAATGATCACCAAACTTCCAGGTATATTGGGCCTGACGTGAGATTGACCATTTCATAAAGACTTTTACATCCACCATGAGATTTAAATTGAGAGTATGCTTTCTCTTTCTATACCAAACGTAAATAGAATTAGCTTATTTCTGTTCATCAGTTTTATAAAAAAAGAATTGTCCTTGCGCTCAATTTTTCATTGAACCTGGCGTTTCCGGCAATATCTTCCTGTTTTAAATAACGTACTGATTTACTGATCCATTAAATAGGCTTTAATAAAGTCATCCAAATCACCATCCAATACCTGATTGATATCTGTCCTTTCTACCCCGGTACGTGTATCTTTTACCAACTTATAAGGATGCAAAACATAGTTTCTGATCTGAGAACCAAAGTCAATTTTATCTTTATTGCTTTCTATCTCTGCCCTTTCAGCATTTCTCTTTTCCACCTCTCGCTGATAAAGACGGGATTTCAGCATTTTCATGGCCTTATCCTTATTCTGAAGTTGTGAACGTTCCTGCTGGCATTCCACAATAATTCCTGAGGGGGCATGTCGCAAACGTACCGCCGTTTCTACTTTGTTCACATTCTGGCCACCAGCACCTCCTGAGCGAAAGGTTTCCCAGGTTATGTCGGCTGGGTTAATGTCAATTTCAATCGTATCATCCACCACCGGATATACATACACTGAGGCAAAGGAAGTCTGGCGTTTGCCATTGGCATTGAAAGGAGAGATTCTTACCAGCCGATGTACTCCGTTTTCAGATTTTAAATTTCCGTAACCAAATTCACCTTCAAACTCAAGTGTGACACCTTTGAGGCCAGCCGTATCCCCCGGTTGGTAACTGAGCTGCTTCACAGCATAGTCATGGCTTTCACCCCACATGATGTACATGCGCATCAACATTTCAGACCAATCTTGGCTTTCGGTACCACCCGCACCGGGATTAATTTCCATAATAGCACTCAGTTGATCTTCCTCCCCGGAAAGCATTTTCTTAAACTCCAGCTCTTCAATAACTTTGAGGGATTTTTGATACTCCTTCTCCAGGTCTTTTTCGCTTACTTCATCTAGCTCATAAAACTCATAAAACGTTTCCAGATCCTCGTAGCCGGTTTGGGCTTCTTCAAAAGTATTGGTCCATATCTTCTTGCTTTGTATGGACTTCATGATTTGCTCTGCCTGCTTAGGGTCATTCCAGAAATCCGGTTGTACACTTATGGCCTCTTCATCGGCTATTTCTTCTCTCTTCTTATCGTAGTCAAAGATACCCCCTCAAGGCATTAACTCTCGCCTTTAAATCTCTCAACTGATCTTTAGTCATGATGATCTGTATAAATTGGTTAATAATTATTTAAAAAATAAAAAATCCACCTTAGGTTTAAAGTGGATTTCAACATCTAGCTTCAGTATTAAATTTTGTGAATCCACCCGAAGCGGTCTTCTTTTTTTCCTCTTTTGATCGCTTCCATTTCCACCAGAGCCTTGTTGGAAAACTCTCTCTGCTCCACGGCGGGTAATTCGTAATCTACCCCTTCATATCCAATCGCGGCGATGTGGGCAATAGTAGCGGCTGTCCCTGCGCCAAAAGCTTCTTGCATGCGGTTTGCTTTAATGGCTTCCATAATTTCGGTAACGGTAATTCTCCGCTCTTCCACTTGCATTCCCCAGTCACGGGCAAGATCCAGAATGCTAACACGGGTGACGCCTTCCAGGATTGTTCCGCTGGTCGGTGGGGTAATAAGCTTGCCATCAATCACCAACATGATGTTCATGGTTCCCGCTTCTTCTATCAAGGTGTGGGTTTTGCTATCCGTCCAGATCAATTGATCATAGCCTTGTTTAACCGCTAACTGGGCAGGGTAAAGGGAGGCAGCATAATTACCAGCAGTTTTGGCTGCACCTGTCCCTCCTTCTGCTGCCCTGACAAATTTTGTTTCTATTTTCACCCTCACTGGCTTGCTGTAATATCCACCTACCGGACAAGTGAAAATCATAAATTTGTAGGTAAGCGATGGACGTACGCCAATATACTCATCGGCAGCAAACATGAATGGCCTGAGATACAAAGAAGTTCCTTCTTTTTCAGGAATCCAGTCCTTATCCAACTTAACAAGGGCGTCTATTCCTCCAATGAAAATCTCTTCAGGAAGTTCAGGCATACACATGCGCACTGCGGAACGGTTGAAACGTTGCGCGTTCTTTTCGGGACGGAAAATCAATGCTTTTCCGTCAGGACCACGATGGGCTTTCATGCCTTCAAAAATAGACTGCCCGTAATGCAATGCCGCATTGGCCGGGCTCATGTTTAGATGTGCAAACGGAACAATGCGCAAATCACTCCATTGCCCATCTGCATAGTCAGCGATGAACATGTGATCGGAGTAGACTTTTCCGAAGGGAATGTTATCAAAATCTACTTCATGAATACGGGGAGCCGTAGTTTTCTGAATAGCTATATCAATGGTTTCTGTCATGGCCTATCTCTTTAAAACCAAAAAGTACTAAAAATATTAAAACAAAATTATTGATTTTACTCAATATCCCAGCGTTTTTATGCCAATAAAAACGTTTTAAGATAAAAGATGTATGATAAACTTCAGCACTAAATTCAAATAGGACTTAATGCTGACAGGTAAATTTGAATATAAGGCAATTATTTGATTGATTACAATAAAAAAATTGTAGTTAAATGAAACAGGAAGGTCATATAATAGAGCTTTTAACGGAAAGCCTGAAGCGACAAGACCAAACGGTAGATGAGATTAAAAGCTTGCAACACACCCAAAAAGCAGACAATGAAAGGGTAATTGGAGCGATCAGTGCTTTGACAGACATTGTGAAAGCATGGACGGTTCGCCGCTGCGATGGACAATACGAAGGATATTAAGGAAATGCGCTAACGCATTGTCAAACTAGAGAGACATACTGGTATATAAGGGTTTTAAGAAAACTTACAGCATTCAAGCACTTCCTTCACCCAAAGTTCATACATCAGTCCGGAGGGATGAAGTTGATCAGCAGCAAGGTAATCAGGATGCTCCTTTGCTAAAAGTGAATGTCCGGTGATGTCGCAATACTGAAACCCATGTTGCTTGGCAAAAGCTTCATTGGCTTCGTTGTATAATTTTATTTCCCTGCTTATTTTATCCTGGTCTTTGTCTTGGGCAAAAGGGGTGACGCTATAATCAGGAATGGAGAGTAGAAAAATGTGCTTACTATTGTGGTTTACCAGAGGCAACATCAGTTCGGCAAATTGTTCTAAATCTGCCACATAATCGTTTACACTTTGGCTCCGGTATTGGTTGTTTACGCCAATCAATAATGAAATCCAATCGTAAGCAGGGGCAAGATTTTCTTGACTAATGCCATCCAACAGTTCAGCAGTGGTCCATCCGGTTTTAGCGACGATGTGCGGAGTCATCCAATCAAGACTTTCAGACAGCATCACTGGCCATCTATCGGTAGGCAGTACGCTTTCACCAATGGTATAAGAATCTCCCAATGCCAGATAAGTAGGATTAGCTGAATTATTCATCACGAAATCTCTTCAAGTTCTTGTTTAGATTTCTTAGATAAACTGTTGACTACCAGCTCGTAAGAGTGGTCAATCCAAAGCTTTAATTGAGGGTCATCCATATTACCATTGATCAAGATCGTATTCCAATGCTTTTTATTCATATGGTAGCCTGGTAATACTTCTGAAAACTGTTCCCTCAGCAATACTGCTTCATCAGGATCGCACTTGAGGTTGATACTTTCAAAAATCTCAATACTAGTTAAGGCAAATATTTTGCCCATCACCTTAAATACCAAAGTATCTACTCCGAAGGGAAATGATTCTGTAACGCCTTTTTTAGCTAAGCAATAGCTGCGAAATATTTCAATATCCAATTCAGAAAATGTTTTTGATCACCAGATAAATGACGCCGAGCAAAAACATGACAATGGAAATTTTATTGATGCCGTGCATCATTTTGAGATTGACATTATTGGTCTTGTTCTTTTCTTTGCTACGAAAGAAATAGCCACCTACTTCTCCCATAGAGAAAAAGTCTTTCCAAGTATTTTTTTTAGTATCGTTCATTGTTTAATCTTTAAGTCTTATTGTTAAACAGGTAAACCAAAAAATCGTTCCGCTCAATTTTCAGAAATGGTATGTCCCGGCTCGTTCCAGCGGGCATCTTCCCTAATGAGTTGAATTAGTTCGTCTACCGCTCGTTCTGAGGGCACGCTACGTTTAACCACGTCTTGCCCACGGTACAGGGTAATCTTACCTTTGCCTGAACCTACATAGCCGTAATCTGCATCAGCCATCTCTCCCGGCCCGTTGACAATACAGCCCATAATGCCGATTTTCACCCCTTTAAGATGGTCCGTTCTTTTGCGTATCATCGCCGTAGTTTCCTGAAGGTCAAACAATGTTCGCCCACAGGAAGGGCAGGAAATGTACTCAGTTTTAGACATGCGGGTGCGGCATGCCTGTAGTATCCCGAAGGAAATACTGTTATGGTTGGAGATCAATTTTAACTGCTCTGCTTTGGGCTTAGGAGACACCAATTCAGTACTCAGTAGGACGCCATCACCAAATCCATCAATCAGCAAACCTCCCATATCAGTAGCACTGTAGAGTTGTACCTGCTCATCTTCCATCTCCGGATATTTTCTTTGGATGATTACCGGAATATCAATTTGCCGGTTCATTAGTTCGTAGAAAAACCTTCTTTGTTCCGGCATCGCATGCGCGTTATCCGTATCCAACACCAAAACCAACTGATGATCATCAGCGATTAGCTGCCAAAACTGCTCATCGGTTTCAGGTAGGCTAATTTGCAAGAAGTTGATCAGTGGATGTTTTTCTTGATTTTCAACATAATCCTTCCAAAGCATTAGAGGAAGTTGATTGATTTTATCAGAAGATTTTTGCCAGGAGGGATAATCCAGGATTTCTTTCAAACCATTGGGCAGCATAAAATTTACTGCCTGCTTTCCTGAATAAATGTAATCGCAACCCGTCTCGGTCATCGTCCATTTATCAGGCTCCGGCAGATAATAATGGCCGATGCCTTTAAAATCTTTATAGTTCCAATCTTCTACATTGCGGAGATCGGTAACGACCCGGGGCACATTCTCTCCGCCGATATTCCCCACTTCCCGGCTGTGCCTACGGCTATAGCTATAGGGGTTTTTAGGAATTTTAGTGAGCGGTAGAATAGCTTGGTGTCCTGGACGGGCATCATATCTCCTGACCAGATTGTAAGCCACGGGCACTTCGTACTCCGGCTCTTCAGTTAGCGAAACCCTTACGGTATCCCCCAGCCCGTCTTCCAGTAAAGTACCAATCCCCACGGCTGATTTGATGCGCCCATCTTCTCCGTCGCCAGCTTCGGTGACACCTAAATGCAATGGATAGGGTTGTAAACGCTCTTCGTCCAGCTTTTGCACCAACAAACGATACGCCTGCACCATCACCTGAGTATTGCTGGCCTTCATGGAGACGACGATATCGTAATAGTTCATCGCTTCACAAATTCTGATAAACTCCAAGGCTGATTCTACCATTCCCAGCGGTGTGTCGCCGTAGCGGCTCATGATTCTGTCGGAGAGGGAACCGTGATTAGTACCTATGCGCATTGCAGTACCATATTCTTTACAAATATTTACCAGTGGCTCAAATTTCTCCCTGATACGGTCAATCTCCACCTGGTAGGTATCATCAGTATATTCTATGAGTTCAAACTTCTTTTTATCGGCGTAATTGCCGGGGTTGATCCTCACCTTTTCAACGATACGGGCAGCGAGTTCGGCGGCATTGGGGGTAAAATGGATATCTGCTACCAATGGAACCTGATAACCTCTTTTGAGCAGTCCTTTTTTTATTTCTTCTAAGTTCTGGGCTTCTTTGATGCTCGGCGCCGTGATCCTGACGTATTCACATCCGGCATCCACCATGCGAATTGTCTGTTCTATAGAACCCAAAGTATCCATCGTATCAATGGTGGTCATGGACTGAACCCGAATCGGATTATCACCTCCCATAGGTATATCACCGATATATACCTCACGCGTATGTCTTCTGTGATAAGCTGTTAAGCTATTACAATATGTTTTGAAGGACTGTATTTCAGATGTTAAAAGGGGCATAAGTATATGAGCTGTATCTGGATGTAAACACAAAATAAAGAAGAATGTGCCTATTATAAACGAAAACTTTTATTAAGCTGAAATGTTGCGAAAATTCATGCTTTACAAATCGCCTAGTTGAGGTCGGATGAGTACTTCTTCCATCACTGCCCGATCAGAAAGTTTAAATGCTGCCATCACTGTCTCCGCTACAT
>JBBSOG010000330.1:0-6866 GCA_038259985.1 Cytophagales bacterium | reverse complement strand
GTAGGTAGTGTTGTTTTTGATTATAATGGACAACAGAACTATCACATTGATAATGAAGCTCCTTATACTTTGCATGGAAACGAGTCCGCAACTTCACAGATGGGTATAAACACAGTAACGGTAAAGGTCTATAGTGAGGCAGATGGAAAAGGCGTTTTATTGAACAAGAAAACTTTTTCTTTTACTGTCAAAGAAACCGTTAGCCATGAAGCCATAGTACGCTGGTTTGAAGATTTCTCACTTCCTCAGGGCACGACAAATGATTTGGGAAGTACCGCCTGGCATTTTGACGCTTCAACCGTGGAGAGGAGTAGAGAGTTATTTCGGGTAGAGGATAACAAACTGAGATTCTCTGAGACTTCACCTAAAGATAAAGATGGATATGTAACATGGCTTTCTGAAAGCATCAATATCTCAGGTCAGCCCAGTGCCAAAGTAAGTTTAGATGTGAAGCATATGGGCAATTTGGAAAGTGATTTGTCTACTGGTGATTTTATTACTGTATTATACCGTGTGGATGATCAGCCCCTGCAAACAATGATAGAAAAACGTGGTGGCTTTACACAGGAGAATCAGTGGTATACGTTTGAACAATCCAATATTGTAGGCAAGAAGCTACAAATCCTCATTCGTGCCCGTACAACCACCAACACCGAGAGTTATTATGTAGATAACATAAGCGTGATGGAAGAAAATGTAAAGCGACCAATGCAAATGTTGCCTTGGAGTGAGGATTTTTCCGGAGCGGATGATTTGCTGGAACAGCAGGACAAAACCGCCTGGTTTTTTGCCCAAAGCAATCGAGGGGAAAAAGTTTTTTTTGGTGTAAAAAACCAAAGCTTGTATTTCTCAAATCATGCTAGTACAGTCAAATGGTCAAGTTATCCGATACAAATTGCTGGGGCAGAAGGCGTAAAGGTCAGTTTTGATATTAAGGAAACAGGCGGGCTTGAAAACTCGGGACATTATGGTGATTACCTGAATGTGTATTACCGTTTGGATGGTGGTGATCTGCGGCCTATCCTACTTCAAAATGGAAATCTGACTAAAGAGAACAACTGGGCCCATATAGAGCAGGGGGGCATTAAAGGGCAAACTATTGAAATCATCGTAGAAGGAAAAACATCATCCGGTGATGAAATCTATTACATTGACAATGTACAAGTAATAGAAGAAGGCACCGAAGAAATAGAAGAGGAACAACAAGAAGCAACAGGAAGCTTGGTTACTATTTATGCAGCAGGAAAATCCGGTTACGAAAAAATGGAACTCAGAATTGATGGACAAACGGTAATGGCCTGGGATGGTATTGGGGGCAATGTATACGACCCTATTTATGAAGAGTATGTATATGAGCATAAAGGAGAAAAACTAAAGGCATCTCAGGTACAGGTAATGTATGTGAATGAGGATGGATATCGTCCTTTTACCGGTATCAGAGTGGATAAGATTGAGATTGATGGAGAGGTTTTTGAAACAGAAGCCTCAACTACTTACGGAGTCGGTGTGTATGCGGAAGAGGCGTGCCAGGAAGGTTACATGGAAAGTGAAAGCCTGGAGTGTGATGGGTATTTCAGGTATATGGCTACAGATATTAACAATTATTTTCTGGAAATCAATGCCTATCCTAATCCGGCACGTGATGTACAAACCCTGGAATTTGTTACTAATGTTGACCAGGTAAATGTAAGAATTATAGACATGCAGGGAATGGAAATGATAAGCCAACCTCAGGTAAATACTTCAAATACCTTGCAACTGGATTTAAGTTCGCTGAGGGCAGGCATATATGTGCTGCATGTATCTTCAGGAAGTACTTCCACAGAAATGCGCATCTATAAGGAGTAGAGATTAGATAAAAATGTTAGCGATTTCTATTAAAAGCAGGCAACTATACGTTGCCTGCTTTCTTTTGTATCAGGGCCTACCATCAGGCAAATTCATATCGGGACAAAATTTTACTTTGATGTTAATCCATCTGCCGTAAATTTGTAAAATTCTCAAAAAATCAAATGAAATAATAAGGATGTTATCTTTAATTCCCCATGGTGGTTTATGTAATAGGATGAGGGCGATGGATTCGGCCATTGCCCTAAGCAGTGAAAGCAAAAATCCATTGACAGTATACTGGATCAAGAACAGTGGATGTAATTGTAATTTTCATGATTTATTTGAACCACTGCCTGCTTCAGCAGCTAGTATAAAAAACGTGGACTCAAGGCCAGCCCTTTATTACAATCCCGAAAAACTAAAAATTTTGCCATTCATCGCTTTATACCGCGTATTACAGCAGGTAAAATTTGATAAAACCCTTTTTCATATAGAAATCAACGAATTACACAATAATGGGCATGATTTTGAGGAATTAAAAAATTATAAAAAGGTTCTGATTGAAGCCCATGTAAGGTTTTTCCCTACCAAAGAAAAGCCTTGGTATAAGCTTTTTGTGCCATTACCTTTTATTCAAAACAAAATAAAAGAAATCACCCAACATTTTACAAAAGATACCATTGGAGTTCATATTAGAAGATCAGATAATGAAAAAGCAATTGAATATAGTCCTTTAGCACTTTTTATTGAGGTGATGAAAAAAGAACTGGATCTCGTACCTGACACGAATTTCTATGTGGCCTCTGACTCAGAGTCAGTCAAGTCTGAATTAATTGATGTGTTCGGTGATAAAATTATTCTTTCCAGCAATAAAAGGGGAGACAGGGATAATAAAGAGGGAATGATAGATGCAGTGGTGGATTTGTACGCACTATCTTCCACAAAAAAAATTCTGGGGTCATACTGGAGTTCCTTTTCTCACACGGCAAGCCATATTTCTGGTATTGAAGAAGTGACAGTAACTAAGGATTTACTTCCGGCAAAATACAATCTGTAAAGCATTAGGTCGCAACAATATAAAAACGAATTGAAAAGTAAATTTTAGATATGTGTTTTTAATTTGAACCATTCTCTTATTTTAGAAAAAAGCTCTACGTAGTATACAAAAATCAAAAGAAAAGCTAAGCGAAAATTTTGGAAAAAGGACAAACTCCGGTGTTTGTTTGCATTACGTAGTTTTTTATAAGATCGGTAGATGGGTATATGTATTCCAAAGAATTCATATACATGCTTGATGAGGTGTTTGTAGGAAGCTTTGCCTTGATGATATTTCCTGTAATAATTACTATTTACGCGAATACTCTTATTGATAATTTCCTTAATACTGCTTCTGGTAGGATGTTTTACAATGGCTTGCGAAGCAAAACCCTGTTTGAGCCCGGCCTGATGCACTCTTTGTCCCCATTCATAATCGCCTCCCGATGCCATATGATTATTAAAGAACCCCACCTGATCAAATACATTTTTAGTAGTAAACATATTCGCGGTAGCGGCAAAGTGGTTTCTATGGATGTATGTATGCTGGGGAAAAGCAAAAGCCAGGTCAAAAGTATCCCCTAAAGTTTGTCTGGCGTTTTTGGTAAATACCTTGATATCCCCACCTATCATACTCACTTGGGGGTTTTCTAAGAGGGCTGTTACCCCTCTTTCCAACCAAAACAGGTCCGGTATACAGTCAGAATCGGTAAAAGCTAAATATTTACTTTTAGCTTCCTGTATGCCCGCGTTTCTGGCTGCATAAGAACCCTTTTTTATTTCCAAAACATATTTGGCCCCGTACAATTGACAAACTTGCTTAATGTCTTCGGTGGAATTATTATCTACTATAATGACTTCATGTTCCAGGTTAAGTTGTTCATTTTTTTGAAGTTGCAGTGCTTCCAGGCATAAAGCGAGGCGTTCTGCATCGTTGAAAACCGGTATAATAACAGATACAAAAAAAGATTTATCAGAAACACTGCTTTCCATAAAGTGTGTAAATATAATTAATGAAACAGAAAGGATTATGCTCAACCAAACATGATAAGCTTTGTGCTGGTTAGGATACTTTATTTTAAATAAGTGAAATGCCCACTATTTTAAGCATTCACAATAAGTAAACTATTGATAAAGGTAAGATTTTTGTACGAATTGCCCTTTTATACATAGAATTAGTACGACGCATTCAGCGGGGTTAATTAGGAAAATACTTTGTAAAAGAACATAAAACTTAAAAATTTAATAATACACTTTCACATTAATTAATAATATTTTCGTAAATTTAGATTTTATTTATTTATTTGCAATTCATATAAAGATAGTAAGAGATGGCTTACTTGTATTTATTGATATGTAAGTTATTTGATATTTATTGCTCCTTTTGTATAGCAAAAAATAAAGAAATCAATTGACTCAAAACGCGAAACAAGCTTGTCATAAATGATTTGCATCACAAAATTATCATATTTTAAAGAAAAGGGAATAAAAATTTTCAGTTCTACACTAACATTCTAATCAAAACATAATGAAAAGAAGCTTTCTTGAAGATAACCTCAACTTTAAGCTCATTATTCAAAGGTGTGTGCAAAGATGGTACTTCTTTGCTTTAGCTTTGATAATAGCTTTGGGGGCGGCTTTTGTTTACCTGAAAACAGCGACCAAAGTATACGAAATAAGTGCTTCGGTTAAGCTCAGCGATCAAAAGAATAATACACAGATTGAATCCGAAACTGTTGCTTTGGCCAGTTTGGGGAGCGGTGCTAAAATAGATGACGAAATTGGCCTGTTATCCTCCTATTTTATGATTAACAAGACGCTGGAGAAGTTAAATTTTAATACCAGTTACTACCACGAAAAGCATTTTTTCGGGCTTGATAATGCTGAGGAGATCTATCAGGAAATAAAAGTTAATTTTGACCCCACCGTATTGCAGCCCCTCAACGTTCCGGTCTATCTAAAGCGAGTGGATGAAAACCATATTCGGATAAGCGTAGATGGGGAAGATGTTTATCAATATGATATATTGGAAGAAGAGGTCACAAAGCAAGCTATTGAGCACCTTAAAGTGGAGAAAGAAATAGAAATTGTTGATACTTTGAAGAGTGAGCACCTTAGTTTTTCTGTGGATGAAAGCAGCCTGCTGAATATGGAAGTAGGAGAAGATTACTTTTTTGTACTTCAGTCCCGGGACAATATTGTCAAGAAGTATTTTGAAAATGTAAACATTGTTAAGCTTACTGAAGATTCTAACATTATTGAAATTAGTACTACTGGCCCGGTAGTAACGAAAGAAGCGGATTTTATCAATACCTTGATCAACACCTATATTGATTTTGATTTGACTTCCAAAAATCAATATGGCATGAAAACCATTCAATTTATTGATGATCAGCTTTCAGTAGTTTCTGATTCCCTTAAGAATGCTGAAAGCACGCTACAAGATTATCGTACTGACAATAGTGTATTGGATGTTGGTATGGAGTCCCAAAGGCTTACCCAAAGGTTGAGCGAACTGGAAACCCAGGAAGAGAAATTAAGAATGCAATATGAGTATTACAAAAACATGGCCCAATACATGGGGCAGGGTGCTAGTCTGGACAATGTAATTGCCCCGGCATCCATAGGCATTGATGATCCCCTTCTTAGCAATTTAATCATTGAGCTTTCAGAATTGAACAGGGAAAGGGTATCCATAGGCTATAGTTCTAGTGATAACAATCCTGTACTGAAAGTAGTCAATAGAAAAATACAGAACGTAAGTGAGTCGCTTAGGGAAAATGTGGATAACCAGATCAAATCTACGCAGATCGCGCTGAATGAAGCAAGAAACAATATTCAGGCAGTGGAGCGTCAGTTGGGCCGCTTGCCTCAGAACGAGCGCAACTTGGTGGACATTCAAAGAAAATTTACACTCAACGATAATATCTATAATTATTTATTACAAAAGAAGGCAGAAGCAGGTATTGCCATCGCTTCTAATGTAAGCAACAAAATGTTGGTGGACGAAGCCAGAAAGATCAGTGATAAGCCGGTTTCACCTAATCCGATCAAGGTATTGTTTATTGCGTGTTTTGCCGGGCTTTTTTTTCCACTGGGCTTTATCCTCATCAAAGATATGTTCAACGAGAGCATCAATAGCCTTGATGATATACAGAGAGTCATTGACACGCCGGTGCTCGAGACCATAAGGTTAGAAAGAAAGCATTCTAAAAAGAATAGCTTATCTAAAGACCTGGTAGTTAATGAAAGCTTCAAATTCGCCCGTTTACACTTAATCAGGTTGTATGGCGAAGGCGCCGGACAGATTATCGGCATTACTTCCTCTATAGAAGGAGAAGGGAAGACATTTTGCGCGGCCCACTTGGGGGCATCCTTTGCCCAATCAGGCCGGAGAACATTGATCATTTCCGGGGACCTTCACCGTCCTAAGCTCAACAATTATTTTAAAGCCAATCAAGTGCCGGGGGTAACCGACTATATCATGGATAAAGCCTTGTTTCATGAAGTGGTGCAGCCTACTCAAATTCCTAATTTGGATATTTTAAGCACAGGAAGTAACAGTTATTCAGATCCATCCAGCTTACTGGAGAGTAAAAAGTTTCAGGATTTGCTGAGAAAGCTTAAGCCCGAATACCAGTATATTATTGTAGATACCCCACCCATAGGCTACGTAGCGGATTACCTGTTTATGGAGCCACTTTTTGATGTGAATATTTTGGTTGCCAGACAAGGCTTGACGACAGTACCTATATTTAAATCCACCATAGAAATGTTTGACAAAAGAAGGGTGAGTAACTTACACGTGATTTACAACGGAGTAAGTAGTGTGGCGGATAATGATTACGGCTATAGGAAAAACATCGTCAGCTACCGTAAAGTATGATGTCCTTTTTTGGAAAAAGTAGGGATGCTTGGCAGCGCCTGATGAAGAACGAGATGTTCAAAAGGGTATCCGCTAATATGTCATGGCTGTTGCTAGAACGGCTCATCATGATGGC
>JBBSOG010000329.1:0-6882 GCA_038259985.1 Cytophagales bacterium | reverse complement strand
CCGGTAATACGGTTCGGTTTTCAGGGATCAAGATCGGAACGGTGAAGGACGTTGAAATCGCGACGGACACAACCATTCGAGCCATATTGACCATCGATCAGGATGTGAGTCAATTTATTAAGAAGGATTCCTATGCAACCATTGTGTCGGATGGATTGATGGGCAATAAGATTGTATCAATCTCCCCAGGCTCGGGTACCTCCAAACAAATAGCAGAAGGTGATGAAATCCTAATCTTTTCCTACATCGGTTACCAATCTCAGGAAGTGAACATTGGTAATGCCAGCCAGATTGATGTAATGCTGGTGGAAGACAATGCCCAACTGGATGAGGTGGTGGTTACCGGCTTTCAGGAGGTAGAACGTAAGCTATTCACCGGCGCTGCCGAACGGGTGAAGATGGAAGACATCCGTCAGCCGGGCATGGTAGATGCCAGCCGCATGCTGGAAGGGCAAGTAGCCGGGGTAACGGTAGATAACGTGTCTGGTACCTTTGGTACTTCACCGAAAATCCGTATCCGGGGTAATACTTCTATCAACGGGGACAACCAACCACTGTGGGTAGTAGATGGTGTGATCCTGGAAGACCTGACCAATGTCAACGCCGACGATATCGTCACCGGCGACCCCAATACGGTGCTGGCATCTTCTATCGCGGGCCTGAACCCTGATGATATTGCTTCCTTTGAAGTCCTGAAAGATGCTTCCGCTACGGCGCTCTACGGAACACGAGCCAAAAACGGGGTGATCGTCATTACTACCAAGCGCGGCAAAAGCGGGCGACTAAGCGTCAATTATTCCGGTAACTTTTCTACCAACATCCGGCCTAATTATAACCAGTTTGATATCCTGAACTCCGAGGGGGAAATGTCTATTTACCGGGAGATGTACGAAAAAGGATTGATTGACATCACTACTTCGGTAAGGGCACAGAATTATGGGGTGATGGGAAAGATGTTTAGCCTGATCTCCGAACACCGCATTCCCTGGGGACCGGGCGGTACACTCAACGAAGAGTTCCTGAACCAGTACGAAAACGCGAATACCGATTGGTTTGGTGAACTTTACCGTGATTTCTCCTTGCAACAACAGCATTCCGTCAGCCTGACGGCGGGCAATGAGAACTACAATAGCTATTATTCGCTCAGCTACCTCAATGACAACGGGCAAACGCTAGCCGATGGCGTACAACGCTTTGCTGGTACGGCCCGCAACAGCTTCTTCTTCTCTGACCGCTTTTCACTGGACACTAAATTGAATGCCAGTTTTAGGCAGCAGCAATTGCCGGGCACCACCGACCGTGACTTTGACCCTATCACCGGTGAGTATAAGCGTGACTTTGATATCAACCCTTTTAGTTACGCCATCAATACCAGCCGTTCTATCCGGCCTTATGATACTGATGGTAACTTGGAATTCTTCCGGCGGAATTATGCGCCTTTCAACATTCTGGAAGAACTGGACTACAACTACATTGACATCAGAGTAGCCGATATTTCTGCCCAAGCAGACCTTAACTTTCAGTTGACAGACAACCTGAGGTTGCGCAGCACGGTACAGGGCCGCTATGCCACCACCAACCGCGAGCAGGTAATCCACGAGCGCTCCAATCAGGCAGAGGCTTATCGTGCTGATGATACTCAGTACATTCAGGAGTCCAATACTTTGCTCTTTAATGACCCCGATGACCCTGGTTCCCTGCCGAAAGTAGTGCTGCCCGAAGGGGGCTTTAATTATCTGGACGAAGATAACCTGATTAACTTTTACGTGAGGAACAGCATAGACTGGTCACGCACCTTTGGCCAGGTACACGAAGTGAATGTACTGGCGGGACAAGAAATCAAATATACCGACCGGGCCAGTCACAGCGCCAGCGGGATTGGCGTAGTCTACGAAAACGGCGGCATTGTCAATACTGACCCTAAGATCATTGATTTTCTCAATCGGCAAGGGGTAGAACTGTACGAATTATCCGAAGACCACGAAAGGTTTACCGGTCTCTTCCTTAATGCAGGATATTCATTCAACAAAAAATACATTGTCAACGGTACGGTGCGCTACGATGGCTCTAACCGTTTGGGCCGTAGCCAGGCTGCACGCTATTTGCCCACCTGGAATATCAGTGGTGCCTGGAACGTAGACCAGGAAGCCTTCTTCAATATGCCCGCAGTCAGCTTTTTGAAGCTTCGCGCGACCTACGGACTTTCGGCGAACCTCGGCCCGGACGTCAGTGCCCTGCTCAACCTGCGCTCCGATGTCACATTGCGTCCCAGCGATGTGGAATCTTATCTGTTCATCAGGGAATTGGAAAATACTGATTTGACCTGGGAGAAACTCAATGAGTTTAATGTAGGTATCAACTACGGGCTGTTGAACGACCGCATCACCGGTAGCGTGGATTATTACCGCCGTGATGCTTTTGACCTGATTGGGGTGATACAAACCAGCGGGGTAGGGGGCGTGGCCGAAAAGTCGGGTAACTATGCCGATATGGTGGCCAATGGTTTTGAAGTATCCATCAATACGCTGAATTATTATACGCCAAACTTTTCCTGGTCTACCAGTTTTAACGTGGGTTATACCCGCGACCGGATTACCCGCCTGGATTTTGACCCCATCATTGCCAATGCGATCCGGCCGGAAGGGGTCGCTGTCTTGGGTGGGCCTCGCCGGGGTGTTTATTCTACCAAATTTGCCGGTCTGGATGAGCGGGGGGTACCAACCTTTTTTAATGCAGAGGGTGAGGAAGTATTTGCTTATGATATTCAGGAGCGGGAAGGCTTGCAAGACATTCTTCAGTACGAGGGACCAGCCGAACCCCAGGGCGGAGGAGGGTTTACCAATAAGTTCAATTACAAAAACTTTAGTCTTAGCCTGCTCTTGTCGTATAAGTTTGGTTACAAAATCAGGCTAAACGATGCCTATAGCTCTAGCTACACTGACTTTAGCTCCTTCTCCCGTGATTTTGTGGACCGTTGGGTTATTCCGGGTGATGAAACACAAACTGATATTCCCGTTATCCTGGATAATCGCTTCACCGGAAACAATGCAGGCGATGATTTCCCTGATGGTAATCCTTACAACCTCTACAATAAAAGCACAGTGAGAATTGCGGATGGTGACCACTTGAGATTTAAGACGATACAACTGAGTTACAATCTTCCAGCGCGCCTGATAGAACGCATCGGGGCTACGAATGTACGCATGTCATTGGCTGGACAGAACTTATTCCTCTTGTATTCAGACAAACGCTTGAACGGACAAGACCCCGAGTTTTTTGCTTCGGGAGGCGTGGCTTTACCTCAGCCTAAGCAGGTTACTTTATCACTAAATGTTGGTTTTTGATGATGAACGCTATCAAAAAATATATTCTTAATCTTGTTGTTGCTGGCTTATCAACCATGATGTGGGCCTGTAATGACTATCTGGACGAAACACCCGACAACCGGGTAGACCTCAATACCTTGGAGAAAGCTTCCCAATTGCTTACCAACGCCTACTCCCCGGCAGGCTATAATTTCTTGGAGTGGATGGCCGATCAAGTGGTCTTCACCAGAGGAACCCGAAAGCAGCCCAACCAATTGCGAAGCTATCAGTGGGAAGAAACCAAGGCCGACCCTGACGATCAGGACACACCGGAATACTACTGGAATGGTACTTATCAGGCGATTGCCCATGCCAATGAGGTGCTGGCTGTCGTTGACCAATTGCCCGGCGATGAAGCCTTGCGTCGGGCAGTGAAGGGAGAAGCATTGCTCACCCGTGCTTATGGCCACTTTATGCTGGTCAATCTGTTTGCCAAGCACTATAACGAATCTACTGCCGACCGGGATTTGGGTATTCCCTACGTCACTAGACCGGAAACGGTATTCCTGAAAGAGTACAAGCGTAGCTCAGTGGCCGATGTATACGACAGGGTAGAAGATGATTTGCTGGAAGGTCTGGAACTGGTGGACAATAGCTTTTATGCTAATTCCGGTAAGTATCATTTTACCCGCAATGCTGCCCTGGCTTTGGCTTCTCGCTTCTACCTATTCAAACGGGATTACAATGCCTGTGTGCGCTATAGCGATGAACTGCTGGGTGGCAACCCGAATAGCTTTGTTAAGGATATACCTGCCCTATTGCAGGAGCGTATCAATACGGAAGATTACATCCGCCTATATACTGCTCCCGATGATCCCAGTAACATTGTGCTGCTGCGTCAGGAAACCATTTTTTACCGGAGTGTGGGCTTTTATCCTGATAATAACTTATACAACGATCTTTTTGGTAGTAATCCTTTCCAGGCCACCGACCTGCGGGCTGACCCCGCCTATCGTATGGGGGAAGACGGGATTCTGGCTACCCGCTTTGAAAACCTTTTCCAACGCACCAGCATCACTTCTGATGTTGGCTTCCCTTATACGATCTTCTTGGGATTCAGAGGAGAAGAAGTATTGCTGAATAGGGCAGAGGCCAATGTTTTTTTGAACCGGATAGACGCTGCCATCGCTGACTTGCAAACCCTTTCCAATAAGCGCTATGATGTCCCGGTGACGGTTGACCTGGAAACGATCAGAAGCTATATCGGGTCAGGAAGCCCTCAAAATGATGTGTTGATTTATATCATTGAGCTGGAACGTCCCAAAGAATTTATACACGAAGGCATGCGCTGGTTTGATATCAAGCGTTACGAACTTCCGGTAGAACATATCCTTGCAGATGGCTCAACAATTAGTTTGGAAGGGGATGATAACCGCAAGGTTTTGCAAATTCCTGAAGCTGCCCAGGAAATTGGAAATTTAAAACCCAATCCACGATGAAGATAAGCTATAATATATGGTGGGTCATAGCCTTCGCCCTGATGATGGCGTGTGGCGAAGATCCGGTAGAGGCGGATGTGAAGCAGGTAGAAGTATCAGACGACCCGCTGGACGTATACATCCGGGATAACTTTCTGGATACTTATGGGGTTGCAGTCCGCTACCGCTACGTAGACCGTTATGTAAATCCGGTAAACCGTGTTACCCCTCCCCGTAAAAATTTGGTTCAACCTGCCCTGAGTTTCCTTAATAAATTCTGGATAGAACCATTTTTGCAAGTACCTAATGGGGAAGCCTATTTCAAAAGCACCGTACCTGCGGAAATTGTGCTGATCGGATCATTTATTTTTAATACCGATGGAACAGTGGTACTTGGTACGGCGGATGCCGGAGCGCGGATTACCCTCACTGATATCAATTCCATTGACGAAGAAGATTTGGATTGGGTATTCCGCCAGCTGGGCACCATTTATCATGAGTACGCGCACATCATGCACCAGCGATTTAACCTGCCCCCCAACTTTCAGCAGATTTCCCCGCAGGGCTATACTTCCGCCGGTTCCTGGTTTACCCTTACTGATGACGAAGCATTGCGCCGGGGTTTTGTATCGCCCTATGGCACCAGCTCTTTCAACGAGGACTTTGCTGAAACGGTAGCCTTTCTGCTTTATGACCCTGATTTCTACAGCAAATACATTGACGACGAGGCGTGTACCGATCAGGCTTGCCAGGAGAGAAATGACGGACGGGCCATGATCCGGGCTAAGTACAATGCGATACTCAGTCACTATCAGCAGAATACCGGGGTAGACCTTTTAAAAATTAGAGAGATTGTTCAAGCCAGACTTTGATATGCATAAAATTTTATTGGCCTTAGGATTGATTTTATTGCTGGCAGGCTGCCAGAATGACGAAACCTTATTTGATCAAACGGCAGATGAGCGGGTTGCCGAAGCAATATCAAACCTGAAATCCCAACTCATTGCCCCCCCTGACGGATGGCTGCTCAGGTATAAGCCGGAAAGTGAATCCGGGACTTACAATGTTTTATTGAATTTTGACGAAGAAGACAATGTACGCATCAGAACGGATTTTGGTGTAAACGAAGGCGAATTTTATGACCAGACCATCACCTATCGGATAGACAATTCATTGGGTTTGGAGCTTATCCTGGAAAACTATTCTTTCTTTAGCTTTTTGTTTGAGCAAAATAATGCCTCTTTTTTGGCGGAATATGAATTTGATTATATCAATGAAACCCCGGACGGTGATCTAGTTTTCAGGAGCAAAACCGATCCCGGCACCCCAACCACCCTGGTATTTCAATCAGCTCCGGTTAATGCTGAAAACTTGCTGGGTAGGGAACTGAATGCTAATTTGGAATTGCTTTCGGAAAAGCTGGGCGTTGTCTTACCCGTCTATCAGCTTGGCTTTGATAACCGTGACTTGTCGCTGTATCTTTCCTTGAATACATTTTTACGTACCGTTAGCTTTACTTATGCTTCCCCTTCCTCAAGCCAGGAATCATTATTCATCAACTTTTCTACCGGTTACCGTGCCGAAGGGACTTCTATCATTCTGGATGAGCCGCTTAAGGGAAACTACTTTGGTAATGATGTAAATATCCCGGCGATAGATTTACGCGAGTTTGTAGATGCGGGCACTATAGAACTATGTAATCAACAAATAGCTATTCAGCAGTACCGGGGTAGTATTGCTGAGTCGGGCGAAGCGGTAGCACTGCTTCCCGTACTTAGTGAACCCGGCGGAGCCAATTTTCAGAATATTTCCGGGATCTTTACTAACGGAGTGGGAGGCATTTATGATAATGGTGTTTCGGTGGGCCAACAAGTATTTGATACCACTGAAGGTGCCACGCAATTCGTGATTTATCATGTTAATAATGCACAGCAGACTTTATTTGCCATGGGATATCTGATACCCTTACCAAATGATAACTTTACTATTCCGGTTAAGGAGTTTACGCCCACTTATGAGGGCAATCAGATCGCGTTCGATTTTGCACCTGAATATTCATTTACCAACGGCGATACCACGGCTACACTAAACACTACGGG
>JBBSOG010000328.1:0-6899 GCA_038259985.1 Cytophagales bacterium | reverse complement strand
TGAGTTGGAAACCTTCCGATGGACAATACATTAGGCTTCAGAAAGAGCAGCTTTTGCTGGAGTTTGTGGTAGAAGACCAGCCTTATAAAGCACAAACAACAGGTACTATACGCGTAGCGATGACCCAACAAGACTATCCCCCGCAAATCTCTATGGTACCCAATGAAGAAAAATTTAGTATCAAAGAAGATGAAGCCCTTAACCTTAAGTTTTATCTTTCTGACCCTAATGGCGACCAGGATATCTCCGGCTTTGACTTTGTGGCCGAAACCAACCAGATTCCGAAAAGTGCATTGATCAAAAATGACATGACGCAATGGGAATTTGTTTGGAGCCCAGGTTATGATTTTTTCGTAGAGCCAGGTTTAAAAGAAACCTATGACATTACGTTCTTTGTGGTAGACCACACCAATCAGCGCTCTCAAAGAACGATCTCAGTGATGGTAGAAGACGCCGAAAACCTGGTTGAAAAAGATCGTTTGCTTTACAGTCAGTATCGTACTGGCTTGATAAGGATATGGAACCTCATGGAACAGCTCAGGGAAAAGCAAAAAGAACTACAAAAAGACTACAAAAAAGCTAAGAAAACCAAAAAACACCGGGCCGTGACGACCGCTTCCCTGGGAGCCATTACCGGCTTATCGCCGGTGGTGTTGAGCGATGATAAAACCAGCCAGCAGTATGTTAGTGGCATTGGTGGTACTACCTCCATGACCCTGGGTAGCTTGGAAGCCAGTAATGTGATTGGCAAAGACCCCAGCGGCGTATTTGAGAAGCTCAGCTATATTAGCCAAAAACTGAATGACCTGGAAACCCAGGGCAATGTGTTTGCCGGAAAATATGCTCTTTCCAATAGCAGAAGGGGAAATGATTATAATGAAGACCTGAAAAAGCTTATCGTTTTGATCAGCCTCAAAGATGTAACCTCACTGGAATTGGATGCCAGTTGGGATAACCCCAAGAAGCCTACCGACAAAAATATCCAGAATACATTCAAAGACTTTAACCCTGATACGGAGAAATCATCAGTCATCAATGAGTAAACAGAAGCCCAGCATTCCTAAAGGAACCCGTGACTTTGGCCCGCCCGAGATGGCCAAACGTACTTTTATCCTTGATCACATCCGTGCAGTATACCGGAAGTACGGCTTCCAGCCATTGGAAACCCCCAGCATGGAAAACCTTTCCGTGCTCACCGGAAAGTATGGCGATGAAGGAGATAAACTGCTTTTTAGAGTTTTGGATTCAGGTGAGTTTTTCAAATCTGCTAAAGATGAATTTGTACTTTCTTCTTCAGAAATAGCTCAATTGACAAGCTTTCTAGAAGAGTTTATTGACAATAATTTAGAGACATTACTAGAAAATACCAGAGAATTTCATGGTTCTGATAATGAGAAAATCCTAGCATACGTTGATGAACAGTTTAAAAATGCTGTTGATTCTAAAAAGACATTCTATCCTTATATTTCCGGAGCCAGAAGAATATGGGAAGCTCTAAAGGAGTTTTTTAGTAAGTTTGGAGGAAGTAGAGTTTATATAGATCAAATTTATAGTAAAGGGCTGGATAAATTAAACTTTGATTCCCAAACTATTGATGGATTTAAAAATACAGTTGTAAGCGGTAGGCTCATTCCTTTTTTTACTCATTTCTACTCTAAACAACAATTAGAGAAAGCAAACTCAAGTGAATTAGTACCACAAATATCTGAAAAAGGGCTTCGCTACGACCTCACCGTTCCCTTTGCCCGCTATGTGGTGATGAACCAGGGTGAGCTTACTTTTCCTTTCCGTCGTTTTCAAATACAGCCGGTGTGGCGGGCAGACCGGCCTCAGAAAGGCCGCTACCGGGAGTTTTATCAGTGCGACGCCGATGTAGTAGGCACCGATTCCCTGACCTGTGAGGCGGAAATCGTGTTGATGATAGAAGAAGTTTTTGAGCGGTTAGGCATCCATGACATTAGCATCAAAATCAACAACCGAAAAATACTGTCTGGCGTTGTAGAAGCCGTAGGTGCCCTAGGCAAAGAAAACGAACTGCTGGTGGCGATTGATAAACTGGACAAAATCGGTCAGGAGAAAGTCATAGAAGAACTACAGGAGAAAGGGTTTTCAACCCATTCTATTGATAAGTTGATGCCAATTTTTAGTTTGAAAGGAAACAATTTAGAACGACTAACCATCATTAGCTTATTGATAGGCGATTCTGAAATTGGTCAGCAGGGCATCCATGAGATGGAAGAAGTCATGCATAAAGTAGCCTTCATGGGCTCAGAAGCCGCAACCCTGGAATTTGACATCACCCTCGCCAGGGGATTGTCTTATTACACCGGGGCGATTTTTGAGGTGAAGGCCAATAATTCTTCCCTGAGCAGCAGCATCAGTGGGGGTGGGCGTTACGATAACCTGACGGGCGTCTTTGGTATGCCCGGCATGTCAGGCGTGGGCATTTCCTTTGGGGTAGACCGGATCTATGATGTGATGGAGGAATTAGGGTTATTTCCCGAAGAAAACCTCGCAGGAACGCAGGTTTTGCTGATCGCTTTTGACGAAGAGACCGAAAAGCACGCGCTTTTTTTGTTGAGGAAGCTACGCAGGGCAGGCATCAGTGCTGAGATTTATCCCGATCAGGTAAAACTCAAAAAACAGTTTACCTACGCCGATAAGAAAGGAATACCTTATACACTGGTTGTAGGTGCTGAAGAAATACAAAAACAAGCCTACGGGCTGAAAAATCTCAAAAGTGGGCAACAGGAGATGCTGGGCATGGATGAGATAATCAAGAGGCTTCAACAATGAAGTAGCGCCCGTGGCGTTTTATAGGTCAAAACAAAGCCAAACAATCCCTGCATTGCGAATCAACTTATTTTTTAGCTTTCTAGTACTTTTTTGTAGCGTGATGATCTCGGCTAATGCCCAGGAGCAAAGCCCTAAAAACCGTTTTGAAGTGAATGTGGTGAAAGGCTGCGCCCCTCTGACTGTGACAGCTACTAATATTTCCGGATTTGATCCGGCCCAGTTTCCTATCGTCTGGAATATGGACTGGGATGGAGATGAAACCAACATTTTGGTTGATCCCAATCAGTCAGCCGATCAGGCAGATACAACCTACTCTATGCCAGGAACTTATAAAATCTTACAAGTGATCGGGAACCAGGATAAGCCTATTGATACCATTACTATTGAAGTCATGGAGCCTCTTACTCCCCGCTTCAAGGTATACAATTGTATCGACAATGCTATTTATATTGATTTCAGTGAGGAGGATTATTATGACGCTTTGATCATTAATACCGGCGATGGTAAAATAGATACTCTATCTACAGCAGCAAATGATCATCTTATTTATCCTTATGCGAATCAAGGTAGTTATACTGTTATCGTGGAAGGCTTATTTGACGGGGCGATACAAAGTTGTAACCCTACTGACACCTTAATCACCACTTTTGATGGAGATGAGTTTGCAAAAGCGGAGATAAATTTAGTCAGGGTAGATGGCCCCCAAAGTTTTGAGATTGCTTATGATGAACTTCCGGCCAATATACCTTATCAGTTGGAGATTTCGGAAAATGGTAATAACACCTTTGAAAAGATGGCTGATTTACCTGCTGTATCCTCCTCTTTTTATCTGGATGACCCGGCTTTGGATACTGAAGAAAATTTTTACTGTTTTCGCGTTGTAGCAGTAAATCTATGCAATCCCAATGAAAATGTTGAGTCAAATCCGGTCTGTAGCATCGCCTTGCAAGTCACCACGGAAAACTTGCAGAACCGTTTGGCGTGGCAAAGTGAAGGTTTTATATCCTATCAACTCAATAAAAATAACAGCCAAGTTACTAGCGTACAGACTACCGATTACCTGGATACGGATGTGGTATGCCAGGAAGATTATGCCTATCAAATGGTGGCTGAGGTAAACGGGGCAACTAGCATTTCGGCTACGGAAACAGTGACTGCCATTTCTACCAGCATTTCACCTGCCCCACTTAATCTGGATGCCAGTTTGCAAAGTACCAGTGCGATGCTAAACTGGCCAGCAGTAAGCGAAGCCAGCATGTATTACATTTATCGCGCTGAAGATGGAGCAAGCAGTGCATTATATGATTCCTTACCAGTCTCTTCTCAATCGGCCTTCAATTATACCGATCCTCAGGAACTCACGACTGATGTGCGCCATTGCTATCAAATAAGCTATCTTGATGCCTGTGGCAATGAATCTGAACGGAGCGAAGAGGCTTGCATCCTATTGCCCCAGCAGGCGGTGGTGGTCTTTCCTAATGCTTTTACTCCCAACAGCGATGGCCTCAATGACACTTTTGTGTACAAAGCAAATCTTCTGGTGCGTGTACGCTTCCAGATTTTCAACCGCTGGGGAGAGTTGATTTTTTCTACCAATGAAATAGGGAAAGGATGGGATGGTACCTACCGAGGGCAGCCAGCTCCCCAGGGCACTTATCTGTTTGTGTTAGATGTTGAGGATGAATTAGAAAATTCATTTAGCAAATCGGGTAAATTTACCTTGCTCAATTCTATGCCCTGAGTGAACAAGCAAGCTGTGTATTGCGTTGAATAAATTCTATCTTTACACGATACTTTTTTAACCCCTAACGGATAAGGCTATGTTTGACATGAACAAAATGATGGAAAAAGTGAAAGAGGTGCAGGAGAAGATGAAAGAGGCGCAAGATAAACTGGAGGAAATTACTGCTACCGCAGAAGCAGGCGCTGGCATGGTGAAAGCTACCGTGAATGGAAAAAAACAACTCATTGACATAGAAATTGACAATGATATTATCAAACCGGAAGACAAAGAGATTATCCAGGACTTGGTAGTGGCGGCAGTCAACAAGGCGTTGACAGAGGTAGATGCCAAGGCCAAAGAGGAAATGAAAAAATCAACCGAAGGTTTTATGCCCAACATACCTGGTTTTGACTTCGGCAATATGGCCTAATGGAGCAGGCAGCAGTAATTATTTTGAATTTCAATGGGCTTCATTTTTTGAAGCAATTTTTACCCTCCGTAGCCAAGTTTAGCATAGGACACAGGGTCATTGTCGCTGATAATAGTTCTACTGATGCTTCGCTTGCTTTTCTACAAGAAAACTATCCACAAGTAGAAATCATCGCTTTCCAGGAAAACTATGGCTTTGCCAAAGGCTATGATGAAGCGTTGAAGCAAATTGACAACAAATATAGCATACTGCTTAACTCAGATGTGGAAGTGACCGAAAACTGGATCAATCCTATCATTGAGTTTATGGAAACAGATGATAAAATCGCTGCCTGTCAACCTAAAATCAGGGCTTATCATCAAAAAGATACTTTTGAACACGCCGGTGCCGCCGGGGGGTTTATTGATATTCTGGGTTATCCTTTCTGTCGCGGACGCATTTTTGATACCTTGGAAAGAGATGATGGGCAGTATGATGACATACGTAAAATTTTCTGGGCTACCGGGGCTTGTTTTTTTGTGAAAACCAAAATCTACCAACGTTTGGGAGGGCTAGATCCGATTTTTCATGCCCATATGGAGGAAATAGATTTTTGTTGGAGGGTCAATGCTGCTGGATACCATGTTTATTTTTATCCCAAAAGCATTATTTATCACGTCGGGGGAGGAACAATGCCTGCTTCAAATCCCAGAAAAACGTACTTGAATTTCAGGAACAGCACTGGGGTGCTGTATAAAAATGTGTCATCAAAAACACTATGGTGGAAAATTCCTGCTAAAATTTTGATAGATTTGCTCGCTGCTGTTAAATTTGTGGCAAGCGGAAAGATAAAAGACGCGCAGGCAGTGATATTAGGCAATTTTCATTTTTTGGCTAACATAAGTAAGTGGCATAAGCGAAGAGAAGTTAGCAAAGCTTTGGTGCCTGGAAAAATAAACAAAATCATTTACCCCGGGATATTAGTTTTTGAGAGGTATCTGAAACAAAGAAAACGCTTTAGCCAACTTAGGTTTTAATTCCAGATTTGGTTATGTTGCTTCCTCAAATGACTCCTTAAGTTCATAATAAAAGCAAGTCCCATATAAATAATGAGGGGAGAGCCGAAAGTGAGAAATGAGGCGTAGATGAAAAACAAGCGGATACTGGAGGAGGAAATTTTTAGGATTTCCCCCAAGCGGGTACATACTCCAAATGCCTGTTCTTCAAAAAAATACTGTAGTTTTCTCATATTCATAGAGTAGAAAGAAAACAAAAATGAACCCATATTGTTCAATCCTTACCAAAAATAACTATTTTTTCGTCAAAATTGTAATATTGGTAATAACATAATAATTTCGTGTCACCAACAAACCAAACTTTTAAATGATGAATCAAGTGAAAAATTTACTGTTTACTTTTATGCTTCTTGGCTTGGTCGCCTTTTCAGGATGTAATTCCCTGAAAAAGATGGTTAAGATGGCTAAAGATCAGGAACTAACCGTTACACCTTCCCCATTGGAAGTACACGGTGATCAAGTTGACTTTGAAATGTCAGCTAACCTTCCTGTTAAGATGTTGAAAAAAGAGAAAGTGTACACCGTCAATACCTTCTATAAGTATGGTACTGACAGTGTGGAAGTCGGAAGTGTAGAATTCCGTGCAGAGGATTTCCCTAATGGAGCCGAGCAACAACCAAAAAAATCTGAGTCTTTCTCTTTCCCTTATGAAGGTGAAGCCATGAATGATGGTTACTTGGTTGTACAAGGTGTAGCTTCTGATCCTAATTCTGGCAAAACGGCTGAGACCCCTCAAATGCAAGTGGCTGAAGGCCTGGTTACTACCTCTAAGTTAGTACAAGTTCCTTCAGGTGTAGGCGTTTTATATGCTGATCATGGCTACAACACCGGTGAAGAATTAGAGCCAACTTATGTTGATTTCTTTTTTGCACAAGGAAGTTCATACCTGAGACCT
>JBBSOG010000327.1:0-6906 GCA_038259985.1 Cytophagales bacterium | reverse complement strand
TTCTGAAGGCGTTGATGAGAGCATTACTACCGACTTGCGGGTAGAATCCGTACAGGATATGATTGGTGATGAGGTGTCTTCAGCACTTAACTCACTGGCGGTAGATTTCAGAACGGTGATCATTCTTTGTGACCTGGAAGGGTTTACTTATGAAGAGATGGCCAAAATTTTAGATATACCCATAGGTACAGTCCGCTCAAGATTGCACAGGGCTAGAAACCTTTTAAAAGAGAAACTGAAATCATACGCTGACTCTATGGGCTACTAATTTTATTTTTTTATCAGTTACAACCTGAATTTATAGAATTTTTAATCTTGAAAATATGGAGACCACCTTGTCAAGAGAAAGTCCACAGTACAAACGTTGTATGGAGCTTTTACCGTTTATATTAGACCGAGAAGCTACTTCTGAAGATACGGATTTTTTCCATCACCATGCTCAGCATTGGCCTGAAGTCCTGGATTGCTATGAAAACGAATCGGCATTCAGATTGGCTATCAGGCAAAAATTGGGTAGCTTGCCCGCTCCAAATGAATTACTCATGAGCATCAGAAACCGCATCAAACAAGCCTCTTAAATGCATCAGGGAAAAGCATTTATTTTTTCAGCACCATCCGGCTCAGGTAAAACAACGATAGTAAAGCATTTATTAGCACAAAATTTTAACCTAAGCTTTTCAATTTCAGCATGCACCCGACCACAGCGGCCCGACGAGGTCAATGGTCGGGATTATTATTTTATGACACCCGCAGAATTTAAGGCCCGTATTGAGAACAATGAATTTGTAGAGTGGGAAGAAGTCTACGAAGGCAAATATTATGGTACGCTCAAATCAGAAGTAGAACGAATCTGGGAAAATGGTAAGCATGTAGTATTTGATGTGGATGTACAAGGGGGAATCAACCTTAAACAATATTTTAGTGAGCGCGCGTTGGCGATCTTCATCAAGGTACCTTCTACTGAGAGTTTAAAAGAAAGACTTACTAACAGAAATACAGAATCCGCCGAAAGCCTGGCGCAACGCATCGCGAAAGCAGAAGAAGAGCTTCAGTACGAAAAAGACTTTGATATTACGCTCATCAACGATCAGTTAGTCGACACCCTTCAGCTTGCCCAACATTATTACAAAGAGTTTGTAGATAAAGGCGCGTTAGCCTTATCCAAATAAGCCTTTTTTCAGATAGCATATTTACCACTTTATATAAACCTGCATGATCAAGTCAATGACTGGCTACGGGAAAGCACACCAGGAGACCCCTGGCGCTGATATCACTGTAGAAGTAAAAACACTCAATTCTAAGTTTTTAGATATCGGCCTCAAATTTCCCAGAATATTTGGTAACCGTGAAATTGAGGTAAGACAATTAATCACTGAAAAACTGCAGCGCGGTAAAGTCTCATTGATGATTGATTTTAAGGGCAAAGATGAACTGGGAGGTAAGCCCTCCGTGAACCAGGAGTTGCTAAAGGCTTATTTTTATTTGTACAAGGAAACCGCCAAAGAACTTCAGGCTTCGGAGCAGGATTTGTTTCGTTTGGCAGTACAATCTCCAGATGTATTGCAGCCCATTGTGCAAGAAAATGCCGATAATGATTTATGGAAAGCTGTGAGGTCGGTGATTGAAGAAGCATTGCTGCAATGCGATCAGTTCAGAGTACAGGAGGGAAACGCGGTGATGAATGATTTTACTACTTGCTCTGCAAATATCAGGACTGCCCTGGAAGAAGTAAAGAAGCAAGCACCGGTACGCGACCAGCATTTGCGACAGAAACTCATGACTCAGCTAGAAGAATCCTTCGCTAAAGAAATTGTGGACCAGAACCGTTTTGAGCAAGAGTTGATCTACTACATAGAAAAGCTGGATGTAAATGAGGAAATTGTCCGCCTGACCAACCACCTGAACTACTTTGAAGAAGTACTGGCAAGTGATGATGTACACGGCAAAAAGTTAGGTTTTATTTCTCAGGAAATGGGCCGTGAGATCAACACTATCGGCTCTAAAGCTAATGATGCTACCATTCAACGCTCTGTAATCAGCATGAAAGAAGAACTGGAAAAGATTAAAGAACAGGTATTGAACGTATTGTAATGATTAAGCATTACTATTTAAGAGGCTCGTCATAGATCATCTTACCCCACGCATCAATATTCACGAAGTCCATGTCATCAGAAGAACTGTTGTACAAGCGCTTTACCTCGGAAAGTAATCCTTGTATGGCATCTGGGTCTTCCGTACGAATAATAGATTCATAGTTACTGCTCAGCGAAGAAAGGGTAAAGTCAGCCGAGCCCAGATAAGCTATTTTTTGATCAATGATAAATGCTTTCGCATGAATGAAATGCTTGCTGCTGTTCCTGATCTTTTTGTTTCCGGGGTCAATAAATATTTTGAGTGGAAAGATCGTTTTATAGGAGTAACGGTAGATAGAAGTGTTTCTTAATTCAGCTACTGCTGCACATAGCACAATCAGGGTCAGTGTTGACAGGATTGCCATACTAACTTGGGCGTAAGGATAGTAATAAAAATAGGTATAGACGCCAACAACCAGGAAAACGATCAGCGTGATATAGAGAAAGGTAATCAACCCCTTAAGTGATTCTTTTTTTTGCTCCGCATCAGGGTCTCTTCTTTTAAATTGTTTGATGAGTTCTACCCGAAAATCATAGCCTTCAAGGTTGCCAATCATATTATGGCAAATAGTGGTAATCAAAGTAATGCGGATATTCTTCTGGTGCAATTTGAGCAATAATTTCATCTGCTCCTCATTCAAAACAGGCGAAATTACAGTCACCTCCTGCTGTGCCGAGTGAATGTCATCCAGTAATTGCTTACCGGCGGTAGTACCCATGTGAATAGTAGCTTCTCTGATGGCAGCTTGCATATGGCATAAAATAAGTTGGTAGGACTTATAACGTTAAAATGACGCTTTCATGATATAACTAACTTACTTTAGACCTTTTTTATATTAGTTTTGCAAGACAGATTGAATTGTTATTAAATAGCCTTAAACAGAGGCAAGATGAAAAGGACATTATCGTATTTGGGATTGCTCTTGCTTCTGGCCGCATGTAGCGAAACAGAGGCTATCGAAAAGCCGGAAGGCTTGCTTTCTGAAGTTAAAATGATTTCTTTTCTGACAGACTTACACATAGCCGAAGCTAAAATGAGCTATATAGAGGTAAAAGACAGGGATTCATTGGAGATTATTTTCAGAAACTACGAACAGGCCCTATTCGAGAAGTATAATATTGAAGATTCCGCTTATTACCGAAGTTACGAGTATTACCTGACAGATATGGCGAAGATGCATGAGATATACAGTGCTGTAGTAGATAGCCTGAGTGTACTCAACAGTATTGAGAAGAATAAAGAAACAGGGAAAAGCGAAAAGTAAAGGAGGTCAGGGGATTTTTCAGTCTGGATGAGGTAAGGTGAACGAATAGCCGGATGTATTATTTTCTTAAGTTCTCCCGCATAGTGGCAACCTCTTTTGAAAAAGCCCTCCTTATGTCAAGGGTGCATTTACCACGGCAGGTGCCGGATAAGAAAAAATGTTCTTTTTTTGCTAAAAACAGAGAGAAGCTATAGACTAAACCAATGTTTGGTGTAGAAATGAAAAATTTCTTACTTACTCTATGCCAATACGAAATAAAGCTTTAAAAAAGCTTCTACTTAATACAAATTTGCATAATTTCAAATGCGTTTCAATAGTATAACTCAAACCACATTACTAACTAAGACATGGGATTGTTCGACTTTTTCTCCAGTGATATAGCTATTGACCTGGGTACAGCTAATACATTAATCATCAATAAGGAGAAGATAGTGGTAGATGAACCTTCCATCATTGCCATTGATCGTACCACCAATAAGGTATTGGCGATTGGGAGGCAGGCCATGCAGATGCATGAAAAAACCCATGAGAACATCAAAACGATTCGTCCGCTGAAAGACGGTGTAATAGCTGACTTCCACGCTGCCGAACACATGATACGGGGCATGATCAAAATGATTGACATGGGCAGTCGTTATATCCCCTCTTCTCATCGTATGATCATCTGCATACCTTCAGGCATTACCGAAGTAGAAAAAAGAGCGGTAAGGGACTCCGCAGAACATGCGGGTGCCAAAGAGGTGTACATGATTCATGAGCCTATCGCCGCCGCTATCGGTATTGGCATAGACATTGACCAGCCGGTAGGCTCAATGGTCGTAGATATCGGAGGGGGCACTACTGAGATCGCTGTCATTGCGCTATCTGGCATCGTATGTGACCAATCTATCAGGACAGCCGGAGATACTTTTAACAAAGACATTCTGGATTACATGCGCCGTCAGCATAACCTCCTTATCGGAGAGCGCTCGGCCGAGAAAGTGAAAGTAGAAGTAGGATCAGCCCTAACGGAACTAGATAACGAGCCGGATGATTACGAAATCAGAGGGCGCGACCTGATGACCGGTATCCCAAAAGTAATTAAGGTTTCTTATTCTGAAATTGCCTTTGCCCTGGACAAGTCTATTTCAAAAATTGAAGAAGCCGTACTTAAAGCATTGGAAATTTCCCCTCCCGAGCTTTCCGCTGATATCTATGATAACGGCATCCATCTGACAGGTGGTGGCGCTTTGCTAAGAGGTCTTGATAAAAGACTGGCACTCAAAACCAAATTACCAGTTCACGTAGCGGATGATCCATTACGCGCGGTAGTAAGGGGAACAGGAGTAGCGCTGAAAAAATTTGATTCTTTCAAATCTGTATTGATGACCTAAACAGTAAATGCATAGTTTATTAACATTTCTTTATAATTACAGGTCTTCTTTCTTATTCATTATATTAGAATCCTTAAGCATTTTCTTTGTTGTTAATAACAATTCTTATCATCAGGCAGCAGTTTTAAACTCATCTAACAGATTGGTAGCCTCAGCCATGACCACTACTAATTCTGTATCTGAGTATTTCTTGCTCAAAGAGGTAAACCAGCGATTGGCAGCAGAAAATGCACGGCTGCATGAATTAATGATCAGTGGAGAACCAAGTAATTCCAACAACCTCCTTACAAGAGATTCTCTTAGATTGCAGGCGTTGGAACAAGATTCTGTCTTCCTTTTCCCCCAGATGAGAAGCAAAAGTGACAGCGTGCGCTTAAAACAATTCGCTTTTGTCCCTGCTAAGGTGGTAGATAATACGGTGTACCGCGCCAAAAACTATGTAACTATCAACAAGGGCAGATTGGATGGTATTGAGCCTGATATGGGGGTAATCAGTCCTGATGGTGTAGTCGGTAAAGTTAAAGATGTGTCTGATCACTTTGCGGTGATTACTTCCGTTCTGCATACCAACATGTATGTGTCGGCATTGGTGAAAAGGTCGCATACTTTAGGCTCAATTGTTTGGAAAGGAAGGAATCCCCGCCTGGCTGGCCTGGATAATATTCCGATTCATATTAACATCATCAATGGGGATACCATCGTAACTTCAGGATATAGTGGAATCTATCCGCCAAATACCATGATCGGTACAGTGGCCGCAGTAAGGCCGGAAGAAGATGCCGCTTTTTACGATATTGATATTGACCTCTCTAATGACTTTTACCAACTCTCTTATGTATATGTGGTGAAAAACCTACTCAGAAATGAGCAGGATTCATTAGAAAATATTATTACAGCAGATGAATAGCCGCTATCTCGTTCCACAAGCAATCAACTTTGTAGTATATATTTTACTACAAGTTTTTATTGTCAGGAATCTGGTGATTTTTGATATAGCCTTCTGTTTTGTGTATATCGCTTTTTTATTGTTACTCCCTATAGAAGCGGCGGCGATCACTTGTATGTTGCTGGGTTTTGCTACCGGGTTGGCAGTAGATATTTTTTACAACACTTTTGGAATTCATGCCGCAGCATGTGTGTTTATCATGTACGCAAGGAGGTACTGGATTGCGGCACTAACGCCCCGCGGTGGATATGACATGGGAATCACACCCAGTCCAAGGGCCATGGGCCTACGTTGGTTTATTGTTTATGCTGTTCCTATGATCTTTGTCCATCATATGATTGTCTTTTTTGTAGAAGTAGGAGGTTTTGGCCTGTTCTACTACACCTTCATTAAAGCGCTGGCCAGTACCGCATTCACCTTCATTTTAGTTACGGTCATTCAGTACATTATACATACGCCCAGAAGAAGTGTTCTATGAAGAACAACAACAGAAAATATATCATCCGTGGAGCCGTGGTATTTATTGCGGTTATTTTTACCATCAAGCTATTTTCCATACAAGTCCTGAGCACAGACTACAGGGACAAAGCGGAAAGTAATATTGTGGAAAGAGAGATTCGCTATCCCTTTCGTGGCCTGGTGTATGACAGAAACGGTAAGCTGATTGTTTTTAATGCCCCGGTATATGATCTGGAAGTAATACCTAAAGAAGTAGAACTCAAGGATACTTTGGCATTTTGCAAAATGTTCGGTATTCCGAAGGCTGATTTCGTAGAGAAAATGCAGAAGGCCAAAAAATATTCTTATGTCAAGCCCTCGGTATTCATCAAGCAGATTTCTAATAAAACCTTTGCCACTGTTCAGGATTATCTGATCAATTATCCCGGTTTCAGGATACAAGCCAGGACCAACCGCGCTTATGCACATCGTAGTCTGGCAAATGGATTGGGATACATTGGGGAAATTAATAAATACCAGTTAGAAAGAGACTCCGTCAATTACTACCGCCAGGGAGACTATATTGGTATCAGCGGTATTGAGTCCATGTATGAGGAACAACTCAGGGGAAAACGAGGGGTCAAGTACAAAATGGTCAATGTACGGGGCGTAGAGAAAGGCTCTTTTAAAGATGGGACTTTGGATACACTTTCTATTCCCGGTGAAAACCTTCAGAGCACCGTAGATATTGA
>JBBSOG010000326.1:0-6910 GCA_038259985.1 Cytophagales bacterium | reverse complement strand
TACCAAAGAGATCACTGGCAGGGGTAGACGGTCCATCAGGATGGTTTTGAACTGTGTGCTACCTTCATCATTTTTAGAATCCAATTGGTGTGAAATGGCCAACACCGAGGCTTTAGGATAGGACCATTCCGGTCGGACGGGTGGCGGATAGTTCTCCAAAGCTTCAGGGGGCTGATGGGGCACCTGCCGGGCACCTTTGACTTTGATGGTTTCCTGAAGTGTATCCTCGTTGACAAATTGGTACAGAATTTCCTGGTGCAACCAGGCTGAGTGTTCAATATCTACCATGACCGAATCGTGGTCCCGGACGACTTCGTAGGAGATCCCCACCTTGTCCTGCAAGTTTTCTAGCCAGAAAAAGCAACTCATACCAAAAAATAGGAAAGTGCCCCCTACCATAAAATAGGTGCGGTAAGGCTTTTTCTTCTTAATTTGCATAGTAGGTGTAGGTTTTTTCAATACCTACCTGGTATTTGGAAAATTTGGTCAGCCGGAAAGGCAGCATCTGTCCGATCCTCCGGCCGTATACTTCGTCCGCCTGATCGTACTTCAGTTCCAAAATATCAGGAACGCTGGCGGAAACGAAGCGGTCATTTCCAAAGAAATTAAACCGCGCAAAGCTAATATGCGTATCCAAGGTGATGCGGATTTTTCCATCCAACGATACAAAGTATTTTCTATGGTAGCGATTCACCAATACTGGCGTACGGCACGACAAATCGTCCATGACATGCAGGGGCAGTTGAGCGTCCCGGAAGTTTTGATAGAGCGCCTCTTTGTTGAGCAATTTGTCACGATAATCTACCGGCAGGATGGCGTACGTTTTTTTGGTACCCAACAGGGATTTTTTAATCTTATACTCCAGTTTTGGGCGATAAATTTTGGTATCTTTCTCATCGTACCAACGCAGACGTATCTTTTTTCTCAAGGCTTTGCCCATAATATTTTCCTTGTAGGCCTGCAAATCCCCGGTATCAAAGTAAATATTATTGATCACCCGGGGGAAATATATGGGCTTGAAAGGCACTTTCAACATCTTGAGCAACACATCTATCGGAGCAAAAGGCTGGTCTATAATAAATTTTCTTTCAAATCTATACATGATACAGTAAGGATTCTCACAGACTAGTAATTTTCTACCTCCACATAGGTAAGGTCGCTTTCGGGAAAATTAGAAAGGATAGTATCCTTACAGTGGTTCAGTTCTTTAATGCCCGAAAAAGTAGCGTTGAAGGTGGCTTCAAAACGCTGTTGTGATTCGTCCATGCGTTTTAAATTCAGGCTGGAAGTATGCTGCTTTAATACGCCCATAAGGTCCTCAGCACTAAAATTACCTTCCTTAGGTGTTGAAAAATTAATAAATAAGTTTTGATCGTCGCTTTTCTTGGCAACCCTCCACTTAATGAAAAGTATCAGCAATACCAATCCCAAGGCCAGGACGGTCAGCAATACATAGCCGGAGCCATAGCCTAGTCCAATCCCAATGGTGAAGAAAAGAAATGCCAGTTCTTCGGGTTCCTTGATGGCGGTCCGAAAGCGGATGATAGACAAAGCCCCTACCAGCCCCAGGGAAAGGGCCAAAGAGCCTTTGATAAAGGTAATCACCAGCATGGTGGTTACCGATATTAAGAAGAAGTTTTTGGCAAATGATTTTTTATCGGAGATAGAATTACCAAACTTGATATACACAAAGGCAATAATCTCCGATGAAACAGCCGTCAACAGGATATTTCTGATCAGCACTCCGCCTTCTGTAGCGGACATCATGCCATTTGCTTCTCGCAAATAGCCTACAATTTCATTCATAAGGATAATGGACGTAGTTAGGTTTCTAAGACATCTATGCTAAAAAAATGTCCAACCTAAATGTTAATGTTAATTTGATGGCCTTTGTTTAAATTTTTTGTAGTGATCCGAGAGATAAACTCAACAAAACTTTAAAAATTTTATACTTTTACCACGAAGTTATTGTCAAAGGTACTAAAAGTGTTTGAATTTTTATAATAAATATCCATGAGGGGCAAACTTTGCCTTTTGAAATTCTTCGGTCACTTTACTTGCTGGCGAGCATACTCCTTTGATAGGTAAGTACTTCCTAAGCATTTTTATGCTCAAAAGAATCAAACTCATATCATGGCTTGTTGTACATCATAAATTCACAGAGGCCAATCCTGTGTGTCATATTGAAAACTGTCATTCAGCGTTGCACGCCGCGAAGGAACCTTGTTTCGGCTTGCTAAAAGAGAAGAGAAGCCATTTAGGAGGAAACCTATTGGGACTTGCTAAAAGAGACGAGAAAGAGAAAAATATAAGAAAGTTTTCTGCCCTGAACCGCATTAGGCTTTATAACACCACTAAATGCCATTGACCACAAAGGCCCCTACTGGATGACATCAAGAAAAAAATCGTCATTCAGGAAGATGCCTTATAATGCACCTTCGGCAGGTTTCTCAGCTGTTCTGCACTATGCTCGGCGGTGATGTCGCGCTGGGGGTCGCCCAGCATTTCGTAGCCTACCATAAATTTTTTGACAGTAGCCGAGCGTAGCAGTGGCGGATAAAAATGATGGTGAAAATGCCACTCTGAGTGTTCCAGCCCATCGGTAGGTGCCTGGTGTAAACCTGCTGAATAAGGAAAGGAGGTCTCAAATAGATTGTCGTACAAGATGGTCAACTGCTTCAGCATTTCGGCATAAGCTTGCTTTTCTTCAGCGGTAAATTGCAAGATATTTTGCAGAGGTCGCTTGGGGATGATCATGGTTTCAAAAGGCCAGACTGCCCAGAAAGGTACTACTGCTACAAAATGCTCATTCTCCAGCACCACCCGCTCTTTTTCTTGCAATTCCAGCGCTACGTAATCTGCTAACAGGCCAGTGCCATACTTTTGCAAATAATCGCCTTGGTGCCGCCCTTCTAAGGCTGGTCCAATAGGTACGGTGCTTTGTGCCCAGATTTGTCCGTGGGGATGTGGGTTACTACAGCCCATCATCTGTCCTTTATTCTCAAATATCTGCACATGGTTGATCTCGGGGTGGTTGCCCAGTTCCTCATACTCTTTTTGCCACAGTTCTATCACTTTTACGATAGCCGAAACCTCCATTTCAGGCAAGGTGAGGTCGTGGCGGGGCGAGAAGCAAATCACCTTACAGATGCCTTTTTCACTTTTAGCCCTTAGCAAACGACCCTTTTCCTTACTCCCGCTGGGTACATCCTCTTTGAGCGCGGCAAAGTCATTGGTAAAGACAAAGGTACTATCATACTGGGGGTTTTTTTCTCCCCCGATCCGCTCATTTCCGGGACAGAGATAACACTTGGGGTCATATTGTGGCATTTCGTCTTGCTCTCCCTTTTCTACCTGCCCCTGCCAGGGCCGCTTCATGCGGTGAGGCGATACCAATACATATTCGCCAGTGAGTGGGTTATATCTTCGGTGTGGGTGTTCGGTTAGGTCAAAGTCCATAATGAAAGATTGAAGATTGAAAATTAAAGATCAAAAATTGATCACAGTTCACTGCTCATTACTTCTGTTCCATTAACAATATCTCCGATGTATACCTTGAGTTCGCGACGGAATTTTTGCTGATATTGTTGTTCAATATCCATCGTCATGTTGGCCAGTGCCTTTTCTTTAACTAAGTTGATCGTACAGCCTCCAAAGCCACCGCCCATCATGCGGGCACCCAGTACATTGTCGTTACCTCTTGTCTGGTCTACCAAAAAGTCCAGCTCTTCGCAGCTCACTTCGTATGCTTTGCTGAGTCCGTCATGGGATTGGTACATTTTCTGTCCAAAACCGATAAGATCATCTTTTTCTAAATGACGGCAGGCTTCTTCTACCCTCGTGTTTTCTTCAACGACATAGCGGCAGCGTTGGTAAACTACTGCATCTATCATTGTGCGGAAGCGGGTAAGCATGTCCAAATTTACATCGCGCAGGCTGTTGACTTCCAGCCCTTGTTCCCTAAGTCGCTGTACACCTTCTTCACACTGCTGGCGGCGCAGGTTGTATTCTGATGATGCCAAAGAGTGGCTAATATTGGTATCCAGCAATACTATTTTATACCCTTTGATCTTGAAGGGAATCATCTCATATTCCAGGGAGCGGCAGTCCAGTTTGATCAGTTGATGTCGCTCACTAAATACATTGGCAAACTGGTCCATAATCCCGCATTGTACGCCTACATATTCGTTTTCCGCTTTTTGTGAAAGTTTGGCAATGCTGCGCTTGTCCAGCCCAAACTCAAAAATATGGTTGAGGGCGGTAGCTAATCCGCATTCCAGCGCGGCAGATGAGGACATGCCCGCCCCTTTAGGGATATCCCCGCCAAACACACAATCAAATCCCTGAACCGTTAAGCCCTGCTTCTGTAACTGATCTACCACGCCCAGAATATAGTTGACCCAGGTATGCTTTGAAGGTTGAAATGCCGTAGGGTCAAAATCCACGCTTTCCCGCATGTCGTAGGAATATATCCGGCAGCGGGGGAGTTCGTTAGGCGCTACGGCAAAAATCATTTCTTTATTGATAGCCGCAGGCAATACAAACCCATTGTTGTAGTCCGTATGCTCGCCGATTAGGTTTACCCTTCCCGGTGAACGTACTAGAAGGGGTTCTTTTTCGTACAGTTCTAAAAATTTGTTTTTGATAATGGAGGAATCCATAAAAAGTGGTTTACCAGTAAACAATATATAAGGCTGCCAAAATACCAATTATTAACAGCGCACCAACATTAAACTTCGCGCTCGTTTTAAATAAATCTGACGATAGCTCAATGGAGTTAGGTTGGTCTTTACCAGACTGGGCCAAGCTTATGATGATCATCAACGCGGCAAGGATCAAAAATACCACGCCCATCCGGTCAATAAAGGGGAGATCAGGGAAGAAGTAAGCCAAAGCAGCAGATAGAGGAATGGTGAGAATCGCTGCGGTAAGGGCAGCACCAGATGTTGTTTTCCGCCAGAATACCCCAAACACAAAGATTACAAATACCCCGGGTGATACATAACCAGTGTATTCCTGAATATACTGGAATACTTGACCAAGCCCCTGTAAAGCAGGGGCCACCAAACAGGCGATGATAAACGAAACTACTACCACGATACGTCCCATCCGCACCAAAGAACGTTCGGATGCATTTTTATTGATATAATTGCGGTAGATATCCATGGTAAAAATAGTGGACGTGCTATTCGCCATAGAAGCCAGCGAAGATACAATAGCAGCCGTCAGTGCAGCGAAAGCTACACCTTTCATACCGTTGGGTAGTAGGCTAAGCAATGAGGGATAAGCCCGGTCAGGCACGATGAATCCGGTATCAGGATCAGTCATGATCTGGGAAAAAGCACCGCCCAACTCTTCATTCTGTACGACAACATAGGCTGCAATGCCAGGGATAACCACGATCAGAGGAATCAAGAGTTTGAGTATACCGGCAAATATGACACCCCTCTGGGCATGGTCCAAGTTTTTGGCCGCTAAAGCCCTTTGGGTAATATATTGGTTAAACCCCCAATAGCTTAGGTTGACAATCCACATTCCCCCGATCAATACGCTTATGCCGGGCAGCATTTGGTAGGCATCGGTGGTACCTCCCTGCCCGTCAGTGATCATAAAGCCTTCTTGTAAAATCATGTGGAAGTGATCGGGGGCTTCATCCCGCAGACGTGCCAAGCCCCCCAGTATATTTCCATCGCCCACAATATCCAGTGCCAGATACGTGGTGACAAGCCCTCCCAATACCAGGAAGATCACTTGAACCACATCCGTCCAGGCTACGGCCATCAATCCACCGTAGATAGAATACATGAGTGAGAATAATGCCAGGCCAATAATGGCATAGATCATATCAACACCCAGCACAGTCTCAATACTTAAAGCCCCCAGATAAATCACCGAAGTAAGGTTGACAAAGACATACACCAGTAGCCAGAAAATAGCCATAAAAGTGCGCACCGTATCGTTGTATCGGTCGGCCAAAAACTGGGGCATGGTATAAATCCCCTTTTTGATGTAGATAGGCAAGAAAAATTTACCCACTACCAGCAGTGTAGCAGCAGCCATCCATTCGTAGGTAGAGATGGCTAATCCTAACGCGTAGCCTGAACCCGACATACCGATAAACTGCTCGGCAGAAATGTTGGAGGCAATCAACGAGGCCCCGACAGCCCACCAGGGAAGTGAGCGACTGGCTAGGAAATAATCTTGTGAGTTTTTTTCGTGCCCCTTCTTGTCGCGTGATACATAGAGTCCTAATCCAATAATAAAAAGACAGTAGCCAATAAATACGCCGAAGTCCAATGCGGAAAATCCCATGTGTTTTTTGTTAAAGTAGTTTGGTTATTGTAGTTCGTTTTACAAGTATAATAATTTTAATGGTTCTGTGGGTAAATGTTCCTATTGATGATAAAATCTTCCGAGGTAAAATGAGAGGAGCTTATATTTGAGAATCAAGACTTGATCATTCTCATCAGATCAATTCGCCTTGTCCAACAAATTGTAATAACAGTCATCAACACTAATAAGTGATTTAGAAATGATACTCTGCAAACCTTAGTATAAATTGAACCAGAATACTCATGCCAATGCCATGGAAAAATTTTGTCAATGATTGGAAGACTAAGTCCAAAATGTTTATTTAAAATGCCTGATGAAAGATCTACTAAGTCTGGGAAAATACTTCCTATAAAAGCTAAAGCTATAGCTATTATTAACCTATACTTCTTCTTCGTCAGAAGTGTAGAGACAATGATGAGGATAAGACTTAGTATAACATGCGAATCAAGGGTAGGAAACTAGAAGAAACAGATGTGCTAGCCAATGCCTTAGTTGAGTATGGAAACTCTACAACTAATTGCCCTGTACTATCACATCTGCGACTGCTATGATAATCAATTGGCTCATCAGTGTCAAC
>JBBSOG010000325.1:0-6915 GCA_038259985.1 Cytophagales bacterium | reverse complement strand
TTTGTTTTTGCTTTACAAACAGATCAATGCACCTGCAAATAACAGCACACAATATGTTGGGCCATGAAAGTCACCCTCCCCTTTGCTATCTTTAACAAAATAGAGGCAGGTAGTAAAAACCTACCTCTCCAAACACTAAATACTATCCGAAGTATCCGAATGGCCTACTGCCTGAAAATGTCGGGCGGCCTTGATGGTTTTCTCATTTCCGGTTTCAGGGTCGTCGTAAGTGCGTTCGTAGACTTCAATAGAAAGTTGTTTACCCTTCAACTCATCAGTATCTGCATCCTTACCTTTAATGCCTACCGCTTGAAACAATTCTGCCATGATGGGCTGGCCCGGTTCACTCAGATAAAAGCGGTGATTGACAAAGCCTTCGTCATTTTCAAAGCGGCAGTTAAAGAAGGGAACATCCTTATACTCGCTAGTCCCGGATTCCACCTCGGTAATCTGCACCTTGTGTCGGCCGTCTTCTAAAAACGGCTTTTCATGCAATGTTACTTTCATAAAAAAAAATGGTTATGTACTGATAAAAATTAGCTCGTTACAGCGCTAGTAAACATCAAAAAATGATTACAGTAGAAACATGGAAGGAAGACAAATGTTCTGGCAAAATTTAGGATAAAATCCGGTGAAATCGCCAGTCATCCGATTCCCTTTGATGCCAAATACTGATTGTTGACTGACTGTTGACATGGTGTTGCCAACATTCCACGTCAAATCCTCATGAAATCCAATGATTTTGCCAACATTCTACGACGAATCCTCGCGAAATCCAATGATTTTATCAACATTCCACGACGAATCCTCGCGAAATCCAATGATTTTGCCAACGTTCCACCACGAATCCTTGTAGATAACTGTAATTTCATACTGGCGCGCGTACAATGTCATTAAGTTAAGGAAAACACTCGCCGGAACGCCGGTCGCTCGGCTCCAGCCGAGTGAGGAATATTTTTGATGCTTCTAGCCTCAACAGACAGGATGTCTTAGGATAGTCAGTCGTCAACGCTCTGGCGGCCCGGTCGCATAGATGCGAGCGACTGCTTAACTTAATGACATTAGGCGCGCGTTTAATGCAATGTAACGCGTGCCTAAAAGGAAAATGCTAGATGCATCAATCTCACTTGGAGCTAAAAGCATGCATCTACATCAAGACAGGCTACAGAAAGTAACTACTCATGACACAATTTATATTAATACAATTGTACCCATTTCAAGACATAAAAGATCCCTCCTGTGGATGACTTGGAGAGCGCATGGTTTTGATAAATTGGTGGTGTTTGAGCTATGTGTCAGTAATAGCTTATTTGGAAGAGGACAATTCGTTTTATTGTATGAATGAGAAATAATCACTGTCAGCCTATTCCTCCAATGGCAATATCTCAATCTTTCTGAAATCTACCGGATGGCTTTCACTTTGTAGGGAAATGTAACCTTTCTGGAGCAACTGGCCATCTATTTTTAAGCTTTCATCATTTTCACTGACATTACCGCCGCCTATCTGGGGCTGCTGATATGTCAGTACGGTATCCCCATTGACCAGATGATGGATTATAGAATCACCCAAGACCACCACTTCGGCAGTGACCCACTGGTCGCCGCGATAGGTTTCAGAAGTTGAGGTGACACAATGGTTGGTTACCAGTGCTCCATCCATCACCACGTTGGTACCCGGCGTGCAAAGGTTGCAGGTGGTACGTTCCCCTTCTTCCGGTCCGCCTAGTAACTGTACTTCAATAGAGATGGGAAAGTCTTGCTCCAGCCCCATGCTTTCTGGCGATTGCCCATGCACCATGATGCCGCTGTTGCGCCATGCCCAACCTTCTCCATTGGGCGCCTGCTCTCCCACAAAACGGTATTCTACCCTGAATTTATAATGAGAATAAGGTTTCTCATAAAAGATATGTCCGTATTGCCGGGCAAAATCATCATATTGATCGTAGCGTACTTTCATCAGGCCATCTTCCACCCGGAAAGTATTTTTGTAGTTGTCATCCAGTGCATGCCCGCGGATCTTCACATGCCAGCCACTCAGGTCTTCTCCATTGAAGAGGGAAATCCATTCCTCATTTTCAGGGGCAACTTTGCTTTCGGCGGCGGTACTCTGTGGTGCTTGCTGTTCATTGTGCTGGCTGGGGCTGCAAGCTGAGAATAATAAGAGGCTAGAGAAAAGGATTGCTAGCGTTTTCATAATTGCTTAGGGATAGTAAAAAATGACTGTTGGTAGGGATGAAAAATAAATGTCATGCCCCATATGAAGCACGACATAAGGTTTTACCGACCAAGTGATTAATCCATCGGATGATAATCTACCACGAAGGCATCTTCCAGCACACCCAGTTTACCCAGGAGTTCACCAAATTTTTTGTGCTCGGGATGGGGAAGATAGGCATCGCGGGCAGCGGCATCCTTAAAGGTGAGCGTATGAACGTGGGTAAAGCCCATATTTTTGCCCTCAGGACTGTTGTTGGTTCCGTATTCAAATGCGGTGATGCCCGGAATCTTATCTTGCAAAGCGCGGAAAGCATCAGTTACTTTTTTGATATCGGCTTGGGAGGCGTCTTCCTTATATTTGAAGACTACTACGTGTTTTAAAGTGTCTTTTTGTTGTTGCATATGGATGATAAATGAACTGGCAGTAATGGCCAGGATGAGTGATAACGAAATGGTAATTTTTTTCATAGTCATAGCTTAGGCTTAGTGTAATAATGCCAGCAAGTTATCGTTTTTTGACAAAAAAGCCAGAGCCCCAGTATTCTAAAACTTAATCATGTTCTGTTCCCTGATAAATCCACATGGGTTGGGTATTGCCAGCGTTTACAAAACCACATTTTTGATAGAAGTCAATAGCTTTGCCATCGGCGGTGAGCATCTGCATGTGAAAGTGCCCGTATTTTTCAGCCATTAGCCGCATGATCATTTGCCCAATCTCTTTTCCCTGATAGTCAGGATGTACCAGCAAGTGAGGATAATACACCACCAGGTGTCCATCGGAAATAGCGTTGCCCAATCCCACTAAATGATCATCATCCCAGGCGGTAATTAAGCTATGCGAATTCATTAATCCTTGGTAAAGGATTTCCGGTTTGTCTGCTGCTGACCAATGATTGGCCCGATAAAGGTCTACGATCAGGTTTTGAGGGACATCCCTTCTTTCAGAAAGCCGAATGGACATAGGTATTTTTGGGTCAAATATAGTAGTTTTGGCAGGAAAACAGTTGGAAGTCAGAAGTATGAAGTTGGAAGTTTAACTTCCCGCTTCCAACTTCATACTTCTGACTTCAACGAAAAACAATGAACAATTCAATTTCTAAAAAGAAAGTATTTCTGGACCACGATGGAGGGGTAGATGATCTCCTGGCCCTCTTGCTCGTGCTGTCTATGGAGGAAGTAGCACTTAGCGGGGTAAGCATCACGCCTGCCGACTGTTATGCAGAATACGCTGCCGAATCTTCCCGGAAATTTATGGATTTAATGATGGCAAAGCCAGTGCCGGTAGCCATCAGCAAGGCCCGGGGCATGAACGCTTTTCCTGAAGTGTGGCGTGCCCAGCCGCAGATCATCAATGCCTTTCCGGACTTACTGAATATAAAAAAGGTGCATGCTCCTTTGAGCGGATTGGAAGGGAGTGACTTTGTCATTGAACAGTTAAACAATAGCCCGGAGCCAGTATCTTATCTGCTTACCGGGCCTTGTACCAACTTGGTAAACGCCTTGCAAAAGGCACCGGCTATCCGAGAGAAGATCAGTGAAATTATTTGGATGGCGGGTGCTGTGCATGTACATGGGAATGTTCGCACCTATACCCATAATGGAGCCGCTGAGTGGAATGTGTACTGGGACGCTGCTTCTTCCCAATGGCTGATTGAACAAAACCTACCCCTGACCATTGTGCCCCTGGATGCAACCAATAAGGTGCCGGTCACCTTTGACTTTCTTGAAAAGATGGCGGCGCAAAATGAATTTGAAGTATCCCATCTGGCTTCACTTTGCTGGGCAATCACAGTCAATACCATTCCAGGCTACGATTATCACTATCATATGTGGGATGTGCTGGCGGTAGCTTATGTAAGCAGAGCGGACATTTTCAGTAGCAAAAAGATGGAGCTGCAAATCGCACAGCATCTGCCTAATGAAGGGGAAACCTACGAGCAAGCAGGCTCCGGCAACTGGGTCAATGTGGTGGTTGATGTAGAAAGGGATGCTTTTTACGATTACCTCTTAATGCAATCCAGAAAGAATTTTATTAAACGCTAGTTTGGGGAAGCATAGGAAATAGTTGCCGGATATCCTCATCACTGACCTTTCGTCCGTATTCACAGACTTCAAAAGCTTCGGCATGCACTACTTTTGCCGCACTTTCACTTCCATACCAACCTGCCAGTACTTTCCTGATTTTATCCGAAGGATGATTGGTAAATTGTTTCTTGAGCCAATGAATACGCGCTTCCGTATTTTCAGGCACTTGTTCTAAGGTGCCATTTATCCAGGGAAGCCATTCATAAAACTGAGAACGGTGGGCATCCAGGGAGCGGATCTTATGCTCATAAGTTTCGTCTATGCTGATCGCAATATCGGGACAAAAAGGATAAGGCTTTTGAAAGTGATCCTGAAAGTAGAGGAAGAGCGGATTTTTTCGCAATGGAGCGACAACGGGGACAATATTGGGCACCATCACCATATAGGCAGAGTCCTGTACCAACTGGTTGGTGTAGCGATGGTCAGGGTGATAATCATTGGGCCGATGCGTGATGACAATATCCGCCTCCCATTCCCGGATTCTCTGAATGATATGGCTGCGGTTTCTCAAGTCGGGTACTAATTGCCCGTCATGGTTATCCATGATTTCGTAGGCAATCCCCAAAATATGTGCGGCGAGGAGACTTTCTTTGCTGCGCACATCCACCAGTTCGTAGCCATTCATGACATGATGACCAGCATCACCGTTGGTAAGCGAGATAAACTTCACGCGATGGCCGAGCTTAGCAAAAAGGACTGCCGTACCCCCTCCATACACTTCACAATCGTCAGGATGCGCTCCGATAAATAGGATGTTCATGGTTTTGTTAAAGGTTAAAAGCTGAAAGTTAAAGGTCAAAAACTTGTCTATGCCTGAATGGGGTTGACCGTTTTGTTTATGTTATGCTATCTACTGTGTACTGTGAATTTAAGAACTAATAAGTTTGACTGTATCCCCTACTTTGATGATTCCGCTTTTGATAATGCTGGCAGTAATGCCCCCGTGTCCACGCATGGCATTGTAGCCCCCTTCGCCCAAATTTTCCTCCATACGGGAGCAAGGCTGACATAAGCCGGTCATTTCCAGCACTGCTTCACCAATCTGAAATTGCTGATCCTTCAAAGCTAGAAGATTGATCCCGCTGACCACGATATTTCTTCTCACCAGTTTGGGATCAAGGCCATCCATGCCCAGAAAGGAGGCTACCGCGTTCAGGTGTTCTTCATTGATAAGCGTGACTTGCCTTTTCCCATTGGCCCCACCGCCATAGTGATCACCTTCCAGTCCGTGGGATGTATCGGCGAATACTTTTTCTTTTTCCAAAGGCTCAATGCTTCTTTTCGGGCGAATGCTGATCCAACGCACTATGCCCTCCTGAGGCAAGGTGTTCAGCAAATCTTTAATAGTAACGCCATCTTTGCGCATGAAATGTTTACTTTCAAGTAAATGAACAAAATAGTTAAATTTCTGGGTTTTTGGCAAGAATATGGTGTTAAGCCATCACGTAGTTTAGAATAAGTGTGCCGGGCTTTCGTTCTAGCATTAGATTAATGATATGAAAAAAGGTGTAGGAATAATCATTTGTGTATGCCTGCTAAGTTTATCGGCAACAGCGCAAAAATACAGTACGGCTTTAGGGCTTCGGTTCGGCAATGGAAATTATGGCATTACCGCCAAGCAGCGCATCTTCAGGACAGTAGCAGTTGAAGGCCTTATGACTGCCAGCGAACGGGAACTCCTGGGTACTTTTATGCTGGTAAAGCATTTTCCCATCATAGGCCGGGGGCTCAATGCGTATGTCGGGGGCGGTGCACATTTGGGCGGGCTCAAAGATTATGGGCCAGTGCTGGGAGTGGATGCTATGGTAGGCGCGGAAGTAAAATTGCCTTTTATGCCGCTTACCGTATCGGCTGACTTTAAACCCGCTTACCATATTCTCCACGAAGACTGGTTTGATGCCGGGGCAGCTATTTCCATCCGCTATATCATCGGAAAAGACACCAAAAAACAGAGGGTAAAGAAGAGAGAGAAGCGAAAGAAAAAGAAAGCCCGTGCTAAACGAAAGAAGGAAAAACAAAAAGAAAAGGAAAAGCGAAAAGAAGAACGCCAGGATCAAACCTTCTGGGAACGCATTGGGCTTGACAATATCTTTGGAAAAAAAGAAGAAGACAAAAAATGATTGTCAGTGCCATGACAAACTTTTTTGCCGGAAAATGAGTATTTATAGTATGAAAAATACGACACAATATTTATTGATAACGCTGGCAATTATAGTAGTGGCTTGCACGGGTAATAGCCAACCCAGTAATGCGCAAAGCCGCAGTGATGACAAGTACATTGGTGTTTGGGAAGACCAAATGGACGGTGGGTATGAGTACCAGTTTTCTAATGAAGAATGGAAAAAGAGATTGGGAAAAGATGAATACAATGTACTCCGTGAAGCAGGCACCGAGCGACCAAATTCTAGTCCGCTGAACAAAATCAAGAAACCAGGGGTATTCTACTCTGCAGCCACTGGTCAGCCCTTATTTACTACCGAAACTAAGTTTGAGTCAGGTACCGGATGGCCGAGCTTTTATAAGCCCATCAACGAAAAAGCGGTAGTACTCAAAGAAGATAATGCTTATGGCATGACCCGCATTGAGATACTGGATAGCAGCAGCGGTTCGCAT
>JBBSOG010000324.1:0-6923 GCA_038259985.1 Cytophagales bacterium | reverse complement strand
ATGTTACCTATGATCGCCAAAAAAGCGGTGGAAAAGTCACTACTTCACCGTCAGATTCAGGAGATGGAATTCCGGCCGGATTCAAAGTCAGCCTTTAAGAAAATCATTGGCCGTTCTAAGCCCGTTTCAAAAACGATAGAGCTAGCGGAAAGAGTAGCAGTAACCGATACGACTGTACTTTTGTTGGGAGAAACAGGCACCGGAAAAGAACTGCTGGCAGAAGCCATACACCTATCCAGTAGGAGACGGAAGGGGCCTTTTGTCACCATTAACTGCGCGGCCATACCCAAAGACTTGCAGGAGTCTGAATTGTTTGGGCACAAAAAAGGATCTTTTACCGGGGCAACCCTGGACAAAAAAGGCTACTTTGAAATGGCCGATCGTGGTACTATTTTCTTGGATGAGCTAGGTGAAATGAGCCCTGAACTTCAGGCTAAGCTTTTGAGAGCCCTGGAAAACAGAACTTTTAACAGGGTAGGGGACACGACACCCATCCCGGTGGATATACGCATCATCGCCGCCACTAACCGCAATCTGATTGATGAGGAAAACAGTGAATTCCGCCGCGACCTCTATTATCGTCTCAGTACTTTTGCCATTGATCTACCGCCATTACGCGAACGCCCTGAGGATATTGAAATCATCGCGTTGCATTTCCTGAAAACTTACTCAGAAAATATCAATAAAGAGATCAACAAAATTGATACTGAGTTTATGTATTATCTCAAACAATATTACTGGCCGGGTAATATCAGGGAGTTAAAAAATGTGATTGAAAGGGCAGTGATTTTGTGTGATGGGCGTGGGCTCACCGCTGATACTCTGCCCAACGAAATACTCGGTGCTGATAAAAAAGAAATTGTTACCAGAAGAGAAACCGTCACTAGCTGGGAGCTAAAAAAAGAAGCTATATATTCAACGACGGTAGATACTGAAGAAGAAAAGGATACCACTGACCTCAAAACAGTGGAGCAAGAGCATATACTGCGGGTACTAACGATGGTAAACGGTAATAAATCGGAAGCCGCCAAACGACTTGACATTGGCCTGGCAACACTTTATCGCAAACTGAAAGAATACGATGTAGGTTAAATAGCTGTTGATATTTCATTTTGAGGATTCTTTTTCAAAATGACACAATCAGGTAATCATAGGCCTGAAAAAAAAATAGCGTATTTATTTGTTATAAAAGATTCATTCTTAGCATTTTAAAATCCAATGAAGTCTTTTGCTAAGTAATTTTACCTTTGCTTAAGTTTATGGTATTTTCCCTCATCCTGATGATTTGATTAATTATTGTAATGTCTACCGTAAAAAGCATATTGCAAAGGATTACCAACCTCACTTCTTTTTATCAGAAGATGAAAATAAGGACCCAAATCTTTTCGGGTTTCCTGCTCGTCCTGTTCCTGACATTGATTTTGTCGGTAGTGACGATTTACTATCTGAGTAATTTAGGTTCTGCCTCTACCAAAATACTGGAAGAGAACTACCGCTCGGTTAAAGCCTCAGAGCAAATACTTATCTCTTTGTCTAAAGTAGACCAGATACTAACTAAAGTTTGCCTGGGCAAAAACTACAACGATTCTTCCTTGATTGTCATCATGGACCGGGAAAACCAACTCCTTTCCAATAATCTCGCGATTTGCCGACAAAATGCTACCAACCAGGAAGAAGTGAAGCTGGTAGGCCAGATGGAAGATGAGTTTGCCAGCTATACCCATTACATTGATGATTTCAAGATTACTATAGACCGGGAGGGCTTATATTTTACTGTACTTCAACGACTGAACGAGGTGATCAGGGAAGATTGTGTGCAACTGGCAGAAATCAACCACAAAGACCTGAGTGAAAGGGATGAATATGCCCAGGAGCTTTATTTCCAATCCAAGATGTATATTTTTCTCATTATGGTTTTGGTATTGATAATTGTCGGTTGGACAGTGTACAGAGTGCCGCATGAGATTGTGAAGCCCCTTACCAAAATTACCGAAAAAATTAAGCGTATATCCCAGGGACAGTACCAGCAGGAGATAAAGGTGGACTCCAGCAGCGAATTGGGTGAACTCGCCCTTGCCTTCAATGATATGTCGGTGCGCTTGCAGGAGTTTGAAAAATTAAACATTCAGGAAGTGCAAGTGCAAAAAAGCCGCATGGAATCTATCATCCGCAGCATGAGCGATGGGCTGATTATTCTGGATGAGCAGGAAGAAATCATCCTGGTAAACGAAACGAGCTCACAACTGATAGATATTGAGGAGAGTGAACTCATTGGTAAGAAACTTTGGGAACTGGCGGAGAAAAATGAAGTGCTTCACGAACTGGAAGCGTCTTTGAGCAAAAAAGAATACCAACCAGCCTCAATGCATGAGAGCCACAGTTTTCTGAAAATATACAAAGATGATGGCAGAAATGCTTTTTATACCAAAGAGATTTTTAAGGTATACAGTAAGGATACCAAAGCCAGCAAATTTCTGGGCCATATTATTACACTTAAAGATATCACCTCTTTTAAGGAATCAGACGAAGCGAAGTCAAACTTCATTGCGGTAGTCTCTCACGAGCTTAAAACACCACTTTCTGCACTAAATATGAGCCTCATGCTGTTAAGCAATACCCGTTTCGGTTCGTTGAATTCGGAGCAGGGCAAAACAGTGAGCGCAATGAAAAGGGAAGTGCAACGCCTGGTCAATATGGTGACTGAGCTTCTTGATCTTTCTAAAGTAGAGAACGGAAGGATGACATTAGAAAAAGAAAAGATCAAACCGGATATTTTGATGGAATATGCCATTGCCCCGGTAGAGGTGAAGTTCAAACAGAAAGATGTGCTTATTGTCAGAAAGGTAGATGAAGCCTTGCCTGGCATCTATATTGACCCGGAAAAAATATCCTGGGTGTTGATCAACCTGATGACCAATGCGCTACGCTACTCCGCTGAGGGAGGCAAGATTATTCTGGAAGCCAAAAAGATCAATGACATGGTGGAATTCTCCGTTACAGATTTTGGCCCCGGCATCGCTAAGGATAACTTAAAACGGGTTTTCAATAAGTTTGTACAACTCAATACCAATGGCAAGAAAAATAAGCATGGCCTGGGGCTGGGCTTAGCTATTTCCAAAGAAGTGGTACAGGCACATGACGGGCAAATCTACGTAGAAAGTGAAGTAGGCGCGTGGAGTAGGTTTTATTTCCAAGTGCCTTTCTATTCCGAAGGCACGGAAGAGCTCAGCACCTATCAGCCCGCTGAACACCGGAAATCTTTTCATTTGAGTTGATTACAATGGGCAAGTAATTGGCAACAAGCAGGATGTTAAAATAAGTTTTTAACTTACCCTTGTCCCCAACGTTCAGCCGCATTATTCTGAATACGATGTAATGGCCTGCAAGCTTGGGTAGCATGTTTCACAATGAAGTAGGGCTCGTCATCATCCATGCCGCTATTCCTATAAACATCAGCGCTAAAATAAACAACGGGACGCCCCACTCCGGATTCTAAATAAACCCAGCAAAGAGCGACCCGCTTGAAAAATTTCAAAAAAACTAAACGCTTGACTGCTTTTCAGCATATCTTATTTGTGAGGCTTTGATGGCTTTCAGGGCTTCTTCTTTATTATCCCAGCCTTCCACGCCCACTTTCTTCTTTTCAAGGTCTTTATAAACCTGGAAAAAGTGCTCAATCTCCATTTTCAGGTGAGGGTTTACTTCTTCCAAGGTGTTGACCTTGTTCCAGATAGGATCACTTACCGGCACACAAAGTATTTTGTCATCAGTACCTTTCTCATCATACATTTTGAAGAGTCCGATGGGCTTCACCTCCATTAGGCAACCCGGAAAGGTAGGCTCAGTGACAAGCACCAGTACATCTATTTCATCACCGTCCTCCGCTAAAGTTTCGGGAATAAATCCATAATCACTGGGGTAAAACATAGAAGAAAAGATCATCCGGTCATAACGGATCATTTTCTTCTCGCGGTCATATTCGTACTTATTGCGACTTCCTTTAGGAATCTCAATAACTGCGTCAATAGTAAACTCTTCTGTTACGTTGGCCATGATTTTAGTTTGATAAATTTTGAAACATCAATAGGTGTTAGCTATTTAGTATATAAAAAATACCGATGCATTGCAGTTTCCAAAAATACACACTTCACTTTAAGTTTTTGGCGGGTACTTCTCGTGGGGTACTACGGCACAAAGATTCTTTTTTTATCCATGTTTCCCAAGCATATTCATCTAAGGTTTTCGGAATAGGGGAATGCGCTCCATTAAAAGGACTCAGCCCCGATGAGGGCGAAGACCTGCAAGCTATATTAAGTGAATGTTGTGAGAAACTAAAGCGTAGTGGCTGGCAGCCGGAAAGCGAAGATGATATTTTTAGCTGGGTACATGAAAATATTGACAAAAGCCTGCCAGCGCTTAGGTTTGGCATGGAAACAGCTTTACTTGATGCATTTCATGGAGGAAAACGAAGCATTATCACCAACAATTGGTCAGCCCCCCCTTATCAGCCGATCTCTATCAACGGGCTCGTCTGGATGGGCGACCCACAGTGGATGCTGGAGCAGTTGAAAGACAAACTGGAGGCAGGCTTTGATTGTATCAAAATCAAGATTGGCGCTATTGACTTTGCAGAGGAAATACAACTTTTGGCATTTATCAGGGAACATTATACAGCTGATCAAATTACCATTAGGGTGGATGCCAACGGGGCATTTAACCAAACTGATGTCTACACTAAATTGGAGGCTTTGGCAAAATATCAGGTTCATTCTATAGAACAGCCTATTGCAGCAGGGCAACTTACTTTGATGCGTAAACTATGTGCCCACAGCCCGGTGGATATTGCCTTGGATGAAGAGCTTATTGGTGTCATGGAAAGGCAGGATAAAATTAGCTTGCTGGAAGAAATTCAACCACAGTATATTATTCTAAAACCTACACTAATTGGCGGAATCGCGGCCAGTAGGGAGTGGATTGCCCTGGCAGAGGAAAGGCAGATTGGCTGGTGGATTACTTCGGCGCTGGAGTCAAATATTGGCTTGAATGCCATTGCACAGCTTACGGCTACTTATTCTACCCGGCTTCCTCAAGGATTGGGTACCGGGCAGCTCTTTCACAATAATTTTCCTTCTCCCCTGGAAATAAGAAACGGACAGTTGTATTATAATACAGGTAAAACATGGGACTTAAATTTTTTAATTTAATATGAACTATACATTAATCACCGGGGCAAGCAGCGGCATTGGGGCAGCTTTAGCTCGCAGATGCGCCCAAGAAGGGTTCAACCTGATTTTGGTAGCCAGATCTACAGCTTCCTTGGAAGCACTGTCACAAGAGATACAAGAAGAATACAAAGTGCAGGTCCAGGTCATCACTTTGGATTTGCTGACGCCCAATGCAGCCCATGACCTGTACCATCAATGCCAGAAAAATGATTGGCAAGTCCGTATCCTGATCAATAATGCCGGAATGGGTCTATGGGGCAAATTCACTGAGGCTTCTTTGGAGCACACCGTAGAAATGATGCAACTCAATCAGCAGGTGTTGGTAGAGCTTTCTCATTTTTTTATCCCTATGCTGAGAGCAATACCTTATGCCCATATTTTAAATGTAGCCAGCACGGCAGCTTTTCAGCCCATTCCTTACTTTAGCGTATATGCCGCCAGCAAAAGCTTCGTGCTTTCGTTCTCAAAAGCATTACGAAATGAGCTCAAGCGGGATAAAATAAACGTTTCCTGCCTTTGCCCTGGTCCTACGGATTCTAAGTTCTTTAGCAAAGCTGGCTTTGAGAAAATCAATTCATCAAAAGGGGCGATTATGAAAGCGGATGTTGTGGCAGATATTGCCATACAAGATCTATTGGATCAGGTAGCGGTGATCATTCCCGGCGCTTCTAATGTATTTGGCGCATTCCTAAGCAAACATTTACCCTCAGGACTCATATCAGGTTTGGTGGGTAAGTTTTTTCAACCCAAGTAGACAAAAAATTCATTAAAGCCAGGAATGGAACTCAACAAAGAAGATAAAGTTAAAGTCAAAAAGTTACTCCGGCAATGGGAAAGCGAGGGAAAACTGAGCCATGAAAAAGTAAATGAATTATTAGATAGCCCGGAGTTTTCTGCCGGTAAGCCTAATAGCTTTGATTGGAAGAATTTATCCTTGCTTGCCTTCTGCTTTGCGGTGTTATGCATCATCTTGGCTACCACCCTGATGATTGCCGACGAATGGATTGAAAAAATGCTTAATCTTCTTTTTGATGTGCCTGACATTGTAAAGAGCATATTGTTTTTTGTGCTGGCAGGTATCTTATATTATCTGGCCAATAAGAGGAGAGAGGCCTATCCCCGAAAAGTCTTCAGCAACGAAGCTCTTTTCTTATTTGGTTCAATCTGTATCACTTTTGGAATCACCTATTTTGGCTTCAGCTTAGGAATGGCTGATGGCTATTTTCCGGTGCTCATTTTGTTGGCAGCCTTCATTTTTGCCGGGGTAGGGATTTTGCTTTATTCGGTCATCAATTGGTATCTATCTATTGCTGCTTTGGCCTTGTGGTTTGGCACGGCTACATCCTACTGGTCAGGGAATGACGATCTTTTTATAGGAATGAATTATCCCATGCGCTATGTGCTGTTTGGTTTGTTACTTTTGGGACTGAGTAAATCATTCCAATATTTTAAGTGGCCTGAGAAGTTCGTAATAAGCACTTATTTTATAAGTCTGGTGGCCTTATTCTTTTCTTTCTGGCTGCTTTCTATTTTTGGTAATTACGTTGATTTAAGTGCCTGGCATGAAGTGGCCCAGTACAAATTTATCCTGTGGGCCATATTCTTAGCCCTACTTTCTATCGGGGCAATATGGTATGGCCTGAAATCTAATGAAAAGATTCTGCGGGATATTGGTGTTGTTTTCCTCCTGCTCAATAT
>JBBSOG010000323.1:0-6944 GCA_038259985.1 Cytophagales bacterium | reverse complement strand
GCAATATATTGCAATAGTATAGTCTGTCATCGTTTTGTTGAGTTGAAGCTTGAAAACTTCACCCTAACATACTTTTGATAGACTATGCTTCATTTATCAGAATATTCCGCAACTTGAGTTAATTATATGAAACGCATACTTTTCCTGACTACTACCTTATACTTCGTAGTCGCTACCGCTTTTTTACCATTTTCTGAAAGAAGCTTTCAGGCTGATACTCAATCCGCAAGGGAATCAGGCATAAACCAGACAGCACTTCCCCGCATTGCCATTGCCGGACTGGGTATCGAATCCAGCACTTTTTCCCCTGCACTTACCGAAGAAGAAGCTTTTCATGCCAAACGGGGCGAGGAGGTTTTTGCTTCCTATCCATTTTTATCCCAGGATGCCCCCGACCGGAAGCGGGCAAAGTGGTTCCCCACATTGGTGGGCAAATCCATACCGGGAGGTGCAGTTACCAGGGAGTCTTATGAATCCCTAGTCAAGCAAAGCCTTGCCTTGCTGAATGAAAATTTGCCCTACGATGGGCTATTTCTGGATATCCACGGGGCCATGAGCGTAGTCGGCCTGGACGATCCCGAAGGTGATTATATCACCAGAATCCGCGAAGTGATTGGCAAGAAGACTATTATTTCCACTTCCATGGATTTACATGGGAATGTCTCCTGGCGACTGGCAAAAAACACCGACCTGATCACTTGCTACCGCATGGCGCCCCATGAAGACGCGATGGAATCAAAACAAAGGGCTTTGGAAAATTTGTTGTCCCGGATTGAAAGTGGAAAAGGCAAGCCTGCTTATAAAGCCTGGATACCCGTTCCTATATTGTTACCCGGTGAAAAAACGAGTACCCGGGTAGAACCTGGAAAAAGCCTGTATGCCCAGGTTGCACCGGCTGCCCAACAAAAGGACATCATTGATGCTGCGATTTGGATTGGCTATGCCTGGGCCGATGAGCCGCGCAACCATGCAGTGGTGATGGTGACCGGAGATGATCAAAACAAAGTGACCACTACTGCGGAGCAACTGGCGAACAGCTTTTGGGAAGTGAGGTCTGATTTTGAATTTGTGGCCCCTACCGCTACGCTACAAGAGAGCCTGGATAAGGCCGTAGCCAGTAATAAGCAACCTTTTATGATCAGCGATTCCGGGGATAATCCTACTGCGGGAGGTGCCGGTGACGTGACCTGGACTTTGAAAGAAATATTGGACCGCCCGGAGTTTAAATCAGCAAATGGGCCTTCACTTATCTATGCTTCTATCCCCGGGCCCGAATTCATAAAAAAAGCTGAAGCAGCCGGTGTTGGTGGAAAAGTTGATGCCTACGCCGGGGCAAATGTGGATGACCGTTTTGCACCCCCGCTTCGCCTTTCAGGTACGGTAGAAGCGATTGAACAGGGCGATAGGGACGCGGAAACAGAAGTCGTGGTGAAGGTGGGAAGTGTGCATATCATTGTCACCAAAAAACGTAAACCTTATCATCATGAAAGTGACTTTACCCGATTGGGGCTCAATCCACGGAAAACCGATATTGTCGTCGTGAAAATTGGCTATTTAGTCCCTGAGCTCTATGACATGAGGGCCGACTGGATCATGGCGCTTACGCCCGGTGGAGTAGACCAAGACCTGGATCGCCTTGAATATAAAAGGATCAACAGGCCAATGTTTCCTTTTGACAAAGATATGCAGACCCCTGACCTCAAAGCTAAATTAGTCCCTTCATCAGATGAGTGATGATGCATGGATAATTACCTCCCTATGAAGCCAGTTCAAAAGTTTCTGCTCGTCGTTTTGATGGCACTTCCGATATCTGTTTTTGCCCAGAAAGATATTGTGTTAAAATCACCCGATGACCAGCTTGTATTTTCTTTCCAACTCACTAAAAGAGCACCGCTTTATCGGGTAACTTACCAAGGTAAAGTGCTGGTAGGGAATTCAACATTGGGCCTATCTTTTCAAGAAAATGGTGACTTTGGAAATGATCTTAAAATACTGACTCCGCGTTTTAGCGAAGTCAATGAAACTTATGAACTGGTCGTTGGCAAAACTAAAACAGCCATTGATCACCACCGGCAAGTCGTCATTCCCATGGTTGAACGCTCCGGGGCAAAACGACATATTGACCTGGTGGTACGTGTCTTTAACGATGGGGTGGCTTTTCGGTATGCAATACCTGAACAACCCAATTGGTCCGCTTATACTTTGCTTGAGGAAAAGAGCACTTTTAACCTGGCGGGAAACCCGATGGTACACACGCTTTTTTTGAGCAATACACCAGCAGTCACGAAGGATTTTACCACATATTGCCTTATAGCGAAGTGAAGCTTGATACCTTGATGGATATGCCTGCGCTGTTTGCTTTTCCTGAAGAAATATACATGGCGATCACCGAAGCCAATCTGCGAAACTATGCAGGCATGTATCTGAAGAAACAGGGCGGTGTGCTTACTAGCCAGCTTTCCCCACTTCCCGGACAAACGGAGATGAAGATAAAAGCCACCTTGCCACACCATACGCCCTGGCGCGTAATGATGATCAGCGATCGGATTGGGGCACTGCTGGAATCCAATATCCTGACCAGCCTGAATGAACCTACCCAATTCAAAGATGTGTCCTGGATCAAACCGGGTAAAACATCTTTTCACTGGTGGAATGGCGACATCACACCTGACACCACCTTTGCGCCAGGGATCAATTTTGAGACCAACAAGTATTACATTGATTTCTGTGCCCAAAACAACATTGATTACCATGCGGTGATCGGCTATGGAGGATTTGCCTGGTATAGAAGTGATGCTTCCGGCTACGGGGTGGCTGGCCCTCATACTGACGTGACCAAGACCGTTCCTACACTGGATATGCAACGCGTCTGTGATTATGCTAAAGCAAAAGGAGTTGGCATCCACGTATGGGTACATTGGCAAGCTATTTATCCAAAATTGGAAGAAGCCTTTGCCCAGTTTGAACGATGGGGCATTAAGGGCATGATGGTGGATTTTTTGGATCGGGATGATCAGGAAATGGTGAATATACAGGAAGAGATACTACAAAAAGCGGCTGAACATCAGCTCTATATCCAGTTTCATGGTGCTTATAAGCCTACCGGACTTAGCCGCACCTATCCTAATGAATTCACCCGTGAAGGTGCCCTGAATTACGAAAACAACAAGTGGATGGAAGCTGGGCTAAGCCCGGAACACGATCTCAATATTGCATTTACCCGTCTGCTGGCAGGCTCTACTGATTATCATCTGGGTGGGTTCCGCGCAGTTCCTGCTGATGAGTTTAAGACACAATATACCCGTCCGCTGATGGTTGGCACCCGCTGTCATATGCTGGCTATGTACGTGGTATTGGAGAGCTATCTGGCGATGGTATGTGATTATCCAAAAGCCTACGAAAACCAGCCGGGCTTCAATTTCTTAAAAGAGGTGCCTACCACCTGGGATGAGACACACGTGCCTGCCGCCCAGGTAGATAAATATGTGACCATCGCACGCCGAAAGGGTAGTAGTTGGTATGTAGGCACGATCAATAACAGTACAGGCCGAAGCATCAAAGTTACGCTGGATTTTTTGCTGCCGGGAAATTATACCGCAGAAATATATGCCGATGCTCCTGATGCCGCCCAAAATCCCAATCACCTCACTGAACAAAGCCAAACGGTGACCAGTAAGGATGTACTGACAATCAAGTTAGCCGCAGGTGGAGGGCACGTCATGCGCCTCATAAAAAACGAATAAATGATAGTTCACTTCTGGCTCGGTACTTGGAAAACCGGAAAGTTGAGAAACTTCAAAAGTAAATCATAACCTCCATATCTATATCCTGAATTAGGCTATGCCTGACAAAAAGCTTATGGCGCTGAAGATCTGCCAAGACTAGGCATCCCCATTTTAAAAATTTGTCACATATTCCTCTTTTATTTTGAATTATCAGACGTGATCGCCCAGACACAGCCTAATTCAAGAGAATAAAGTGCTGAAAAATGGAAGGGGCAGTAATACCATCAAAATTAAAATGTTACTAATTTTGTTTTTAAAAACAATTTTGTAACTTCAAACGTATATAGTATTGTATCCAAAGACAAGTATATGATTGAGCAAATAGATTCTCCTAAATACCTTCAGATCAAAGACACAGCCAAAAGTTTGTTCTGGAAGCATGGCATTCGCCGGGTAACGGTGGAGGAAATTTGCCAGGAAGCAGGGGTAAGCAAAATGACTTTCTACCGCATGTTTGATAACAAGATTGAACTAGCTAAACATGTACTAGATGAAATGGCAGATAGTTCTTTGCAAAAGTACCATGAGATTATGGCACAAGACATCCCTTTTGCTGAAAAGGTCAGGCAAATGGTATTGCTCAAACTGGAAGGCACCGAGGCCATCAGTCAGGAACTCATCATGGACATCTATAAAAATGAGGTCACCGAGTTGATTGATTTTATGGCCGAAAAAAGGAAGCAAGGCACGGAAGTAATTCTGCAATTCTATGCCCAGGGACAAAATGAAGGGGCATTGAGAAAGGATGTCAAACCGGAGTTCATTCTTTATTTCATTAACCAAATCAATAACATGGCTACCGATGAAGAATTACTGGCCATGTATGACACTCCTCAGCATTTGATCATGGAGCTGACCAATCTTTTCTTTTACGGTATTTCACCTGCCGATGAGAACAAACAATGAAAAGATTAACCAATATATTTTTCATCGTAACGCTCTTCTTCACTTTGACAGCAGGCGCCCAGAACAAACTTGAGTTTGACGGGCAAGCACAAAGTTGGATGAATTATAGCAGCGGCAATGATCTGGAGATAGGTATAGGCTTACGTTACATCCCGGAATTCAACTATAGCATACCGTTGGAAAATGAAGGGCTGATAGATTTCAAGGCCTCACCCAATATGGTAGCCTCACTTAATTTCCACCCTTTTGATACTGCCCAGACCGATGCTGATCTTTCGGCATACCGGGCCTGGGCACGCTATTCTACCAACCAATTAGAGCTTCGTTTGGGCCTACAAAAGATCAGCTTTGGCTCAGCTTCGGTACTCCGCCCGCTGATGTGGTTTGACCAAATTGATCCTCGCGATCCCTTACAACTGACCAATGGCGTTTGGGGTGCTTTGGGAAGATATTACTTCCTCAACAACGCTAACATCTGGCTGTGGGTGCTTTATGGCAATGAAAATGTGAAAGGCTGGGAAAGGATAGAAACCTACGAGCAGATCCCTGAGTTTGGCGGGCGCATTCAGCACCCGGTGCCACATGGAGAAGTAGCACTCTCTTATCACCACCGCACTGCTGACTCGCGTGGCTTGGGCATGGAAAACTGAGCCTACGCTAAAATCCCTGAAGACCGGATCGGTTTGGATGGGAAATGGGACATTGTGGTCGGTTTTTGGCTGGAAGGTTCCTGGACCCATAAAAGTAAAAATGTAGGCATATACACCAACCAAGCACTACTTAACATGGGAACAGATTACACTTTTGGGCTAGGCAATGGCCTGAATTTGGTGGCTGAGCAGCTGATTATTTCATTAGATGAGAAAGCTTTTGCCTTTGACAATATCAGTACCCTGACGGGCATTTCAGCTTCCTACCCTACCGGCCTTTTTGACAACCTCAGCGCGGTCATGTATTACGACTGGACCGGCAACAACCTTTACAGCACAATCAACTGGCAGCGGGATTATAATAAATTCTCTGTGTATGTAATGGCTTTTTCCAACCCGGTAAGCGGGGCGTCTGTTCAACAAAACGACCTAGTGAACCCATTAGCGGGCAGGGGCCTGCAAGTTATGTTAGTGTATAACCATTAAGAATCATGCGAGAGCACATCATTACGATTGAACACCTTACCAAACGCTTTCCGGTGGGCAAGGGCGAATTTACCGCACTGAAAGATATTAATTTACAGTTTGGCAAAGGAGAGTTTGCCGGATTGGTCGGGCCAAGTGGTTCGGGCAAAACTACTTTGCTCAACATCATTGGTTCGCTGGATAGCCCCACCGAAGGGAAAGCTATTGTGTTGGGAAAATCTATTTCAAGTTTGAGCCACAAAGAGTCGGCGGAGCTTCGTAACCACAACATCGGCTTTATCTTTCAGGAGTATCATCTACTGCCAGTGTATACGGTCTACGAGAATGTGGAATTCTCATTGCTGCTACAGAACATGGGGGCTTCGCAACGTAAAAAAGCGGTGATGGAAGCCCTGGAATGGGTAGGCTTGACCGACAAAGTAGATTCCAAACCAGCCAATCTATCCGGTGGCGAAAGCCAGCGAGTAGCCATTGCCCGTGCAATGGTGAAGCGACCGGCAATCTTGCTGGCCGACGAGCCTTCGGCTAACCTGGATGCCAAGAACGCCCACAATATTCTGCAACTGATGAAGAAGCTGAACAAAGAGTTAGAAACCACCTTCCTTTTCTCTACCCACGACGAAAAAGTGATGCAGTACCTGGACCGTATTGTTTCCCTGGCAGATGGCAAAGTGGTGAAGGATGAATTAATAGAACACGCAAATGTATAGGACTTATGCTTACGTTCAAATTAGCTTTGAAAAACTTATTCGGCGCGGGGATGCGCACCTGGCTCAATGTAGCAGTGTTGTCGTTTGCCTACGTGATCATCATATTCTACAACGGTCTCATTGATGGCTGGAATGAGCAAGCCCGCAGGGATACTATCCAGTGGGAATACGGACAGGGCCAATTGTGGCACCAGGATTACGACCCCTACGACCCTTTCACTTTGCAGGATGCCCACGGAAAACTGCCTGAGAAAGCTGATGCAAAAAATCTTGTTCCGGTACTGATTGCCCAAGGTTCTATCTACCCACAGGGCAGAATGTTATCGGTTCAACTCAAAGGCATACCCACTGATCAACAGGTACTGGAACTCCCTACTGCTGCACTAGATACTAGCAGTAATGCCCTG
>JBBSOG010000322.1:0-6947 GCA_038259985.1 Cytophagales bacterium | reverse complement strand
TTGGGCATCTATCATCATGTTTCCGCAGAGCAGCACTTCCTCTAACTGGCATTGGGCAAGCAACTCACCGATTGCGCGATGCTCGGCCGGACTGTCATCGCCCAGTTCAAACATATCTCCCAAGATAGCCACTTTATGCGGCACTTTCATCCCATCCAGGTTTTTGATTGCGGCCTGCATAGAATCGGGGTTGGCATTATAAGCATCCATGATGATGGTGTTGCTGCCTTTCTGGATCAACTGGGAGCGCTTATTGGAAGGTTGATACTCACTCACCGCCTGGTTTGCAATGTCAGCGGGTACCTCAAAGTATTTGCCAATGCACAGGGCAGCGGCGATGTTCTCAAAATTATAGGCACCGATAAGCTTGGTCTGTACTCTTTCCCCATTCTCGTGTTCATAGAGGATGAATGGATCAGCACTGATCAGTTGGCAATGGAAGTAATCTCCGGGAGCAGGGTAGAAGTAGGGCTGATCAAAGCGCCTGGCCATATTATTTAGAATAGGGTTCTGTGAATTGATGAATACTGTTCCTTTGGTTTCTATCAGATAATGGTACTGCTCACTTTCCCCCCGGATGGCCCCCTCAAATCCGCCAAAACCTTCCATGTGTGCTTTGCCAATGTTGGTCGTCAGGCCGTGGGTAGGCTCGGCGATTTGGCAGAGCATCATGATCTCCCCGACAGCATTGGCCCCCAGTTCTATGATGGCGATCTCATGTTCGGGCTGTAATTGGAGCAAGGTAAGAGGCACTCCGATGTGGTTATTCAGATTACCCTGGGTAGCCAGGGTTTTGTACTTTGTACTGAGTACTAAGTTGAGCAGTTCCTTGGTAGTCGTCTTTCCGTTGGTACCATTGATGCCCAGCACGGGAATGTCCAGTTGTCGGCGGTGATGACGGGCTAGTTCCTGTAAAGTCTTCAGGCAGTCTTCTACCAGTATATATCGTTCATCTTGCTGATAGGTGGCTTCGTCTATGATGGTGTAACGGGCGCCCTTTTCCAATGCCTCGGCAGCAAACTTATTAGCATTAAACTTATCCCCTTTGAGGGCAACAAACAAACTGCCTGACCCAATCTTACGGGTATCAGTAGAAACCTGCCCGCATTCCAGGAACTTCTCGTAAATATCTTCTATCATTGTCTTTTGATAAATTATGGTCTTGCTATTTGAGCTGGAGACGTTCCTAAACTTCTGGAGCGCGTTTGTAACGCCCGGCGTGGAACGCGTTCCTAAACAGAAACAACCCAAATACCATTATCCGCAAGTAAGCAAAAAAAAGACAATGACGTACATCCTTAGCCTGGAAACTGCTACTTATACCTGCTCGGTAGCTTTGTACCAAGACCAGCAGTTGTTGGCCTTACAGGAATTTCACCTGGATAAATCTCATTCTTCCCTGCTGCATGTTTTGATCAGGGATATGCTAGAGTACTGTGAAGTAGACAGGGCGCAGCTAAGTGCCGTAGCGCTGTCTATGGGCCCAGGCTCTTATACCGGGCTGAGGATTGGCACCTCTACTGCCAAAGGACTGTGCTATGCCCTGGACATTCCTTTGATCGCCATCAATACCCTGGAGGCCATGGCCCACAGTCTACAAAAGTACAATACCCATCAGGCAATGCTCTGCCCGATGTTGGATGCCCGGCGAATGGAAGTCTATTGTCAGATCAGGAACCATCAAGGGGAAGAAGTATTGGCGACCACGCCCCTGGTGGTAGAAGAAGGAAGTTTTGGTGCTTACCTGCACAGCAACGAAGTTTGGTTCTTCGGTGACGGAAGCGATAAATGTCGTCCGCTGATAGCGCCTCACACCGACAAGGCAGTGTTTATTGACCATATTCAGCCTTCTGCTGCTGGGATTGGAGAGTTAGCCTGGAACAAATACCAGCACCAGGACTTTGAAGATGTCGCTTACTTTGAGCCCTTCTACCTGAAAGAATTCCGCATGACCAAACCTAAAAAGAAATAGAATCGTTGCCTTAATAATTACCGATTGATCAATATGATATGGAACAAGCAGGAGAAATCATCAACAAAGTAGCCAACAGCCCATTGGTCACGCTTAACCTGGAAGATTACTATCCCCAGGGAGAAAGGGTGGTATATGATATCAAAGATAACTTGTTTCAGGAGATGATCCTCCGGGAAAAAGACTTCCGGGCATTCGTGAAGGAACACGACTGGACACAATACCAGGATGCTTGTGTAGCCCTGAACTGTTCAGTAGATGCCATCGTGCCTACCTGGGCTTATATGTTGCTGGCCACTAAGCTGGAACCCTTTGTCAAGATGCTGGTATATGGCAGCCTGGAAACATTAGAATCACTACTCTTCAAAGAAGCATTGCGGAAAATTAACCTTGAGGAGTTCCGTGACGCCAAAGTCGTGGTGAAAGGCTGTGGCCACTTACCGGTGCCGGTCTTTGCCTACACCGAAATCACCCGGCTGCTCCGCCCTTATGCCAGCAGTATTATGTACGGAGAGCCTTGCAGCACCGTGCCCCTCTACAAAAAGCCTCGGACGAAATAATGAGGGATGATGGGTGAGGAATGATTGATAGACTTAACTATTAGAGTCATCTCAAGGGACGCTGAGCTTCGTAGAAAGCAATCCTAAATCATCCTCGTATCAGACGAGGATGCGTGAGACAGGCGATTGTATCGCCAATGTTCCCATATATACCGTATTCATGACGTGTCACAGACGCTATTCTCACAAGCCCTCTTTATAAAAGAGGGCTATTGGAGCTTTCGACGCTTATCCCCCTTAAAGCTATCGCCAGGGACGAAAAGCTTGATGGAAAGCAATACTATCACAAAAAGACCATTCTATTTCATTAAACTCTGGACAAAACCTCTCAGAGCGGTTAAATAATGGTTCACAGAACGAGGTATTAGGAAAAGTAAACTATGGCTTCAAAGGAGGGCCTAGTAGTTTATCTACACTGAGTTTGGCCACTACGCCCGGGACAGGCAAAGTAACTTCATCACCGGATTGCAAGATGCTACAATACAAAACGTAGGAAATATATTTCAGTTTACAAAGCTAACATTAGGCAAAGGTTTAGATCAAACGCTTACTAATTGTGAAAGCTTTTGCCGGGTTCTTCATCATCAGTGTCGTGATATCAGCTTCGCTAAAACCGTTATTACGCAATGTAGGCAGCAAATACTCAAAGATATCGGTATAAGCCCTGAACGCTCCGCCATCTGGTTCTCCCGGACGGTACCAGCCGGCATCATGGGAAAGCAAAGCCTTGTCTAATAGTTTGTTTGCTTTGAGTGCTTTCAATACATTAAGAATATGCGGTGTACTTTGCTCACTCACGCCGTCCAGGCTCACCCAGGCCCCTTGTTGTGCTGCATCTACGTGCTTCTGAGTATCTTTTTCACTTTGCGCATGTACCCAGATGAAAGCGCTGTTTTGTACCCCCAGTTCCTCCAGTAACGCCATCTGCTCAAAAGCCGCCAGCGCCGGACCGGTATGGGAAGCGATGGTCAGTCCGGTGGCTTGGTGGGCAAGCCCGGCAGCGCTGATCAGTTTTTTGTGCATCGCTGATAGGGGGCCATCGTCCACCCCGATCTTCATGAAGCCCGGTTTGATGGGAGTACCATCAATACCCTTTTCAAATTCAGCTGTCCAGCGGGCTGCCAGTTGCTCCGCACTTTCAGTGTAGGCATGTTCCGGCAGGTGCTGATTATCCCTGGCACCATAATAACCGGTATTGGTGATGAGTTGCAGTTCACTACGGTCTGATAATTCATCCAGCAGCCGGGCGTCCCGGCCTAAGTAGGCAGGGGTACATTCTACTAAGGTTTGAATGCCCAAATCTTTGATTTCCATTAAATAAGGTAACACTTTCTTAACCACTTGTTCACGGTCCCAGCGGTCAAAACTAATCTGCTTTGCCCCGATGAAATCCACCAGAATATGTTCATGGATGAGGCTCATGCCCATTCGCTTTGCCCGGATATGCCCATGCACCGTCATCACTTCTGGACGTTTCATGGACAAGGTATCCCAGGGCAGGGTAGAAGCAGTGAGGAGCAAGCTACTCTGTTTGATAAACTGTCTTCGGGATGTTGGCATATTTGACATTGAAAATTAAAGATTGAAAATTCAGTGTTGACGAACTAAGCGAAGATAGGGAAAAAGGATTTACTTGAGAGGCATAAAGAGCAGCGTACTGACCAGTACATTGGAAATGCTGATTCCGAGCTTGCTTAAAAACAAACATACACTCCCCCTGGATGCAATTTGATGATATCCCGCATAAGACAGGCAAGGTAAAGCGTACTGAAAGACAAGGACCAAGGCCAATACTAAAAAGCCTTTTCAGATGAACTACAAGCCTACTTCATCTTTTTATCCCTAACTAAACGATATTGAATAAACTTGAAGGACAAAACAAACGATTTCGTATTTCATTAGTTAATAATATGTGCTGAACTTCAGTGCTATTTTTTAAACGCTTAAATTTTTTTTAGTTATGGGAATTTTCAGTAATTCAGAAAAGCTAGTAAGCCTGGAAGACTTACTACACCACGAACTTAGAGACCTCTACAGTGCAGAGACGCAACTCATAGAGGCGCTACCCAAAATGGAGGAAGCATCCACCGATAGTAAACTCAAACAAGCTTTTCATCACCATTTGGGCGAAACCAGGGCGCAACATCAACGACTGGAAGAAATAGGCCGAATCCTTAATATAGATATGGACGGTGAAAAATGCCACGCTATGGCTGGTTTGGTAAAAGAAGGTAATGAAATGATTAAATCAAAGTCCAGCCCGGAAGTTAAAGATGCCGGATTAATAGGTGCTGCCCAGCGAGTGGAGCACTATGAGATAGCCGGATATGGTACTGCAAAAAGCTTTGCGCAGCAGCTTGGTTTAACCCAAGTCGCTGAGTTGCTTACTTCTACCGAGAATGAGGAGAAGAAAGCGGACGAAAAACTTAATAGCTTAGCTAAAGGCCGTATTAATGAACGGGCTAAAACCGCTTCGCACAAAAGTTAATAAGCAGGTAATATTAAGACACGAATTAAAAAAGCCTCTCATTGAGGCTTTTTTTTTACCTTGGCGTAAAACTTAAGTGCTTTACTTGTTTTTATACAGTCTAGCGAAATAGGTATTTTTAAGAACATAATTTTTAAAACGCTATCATCTATTCGTAGTAAATTGGTTATGAAATAATAATTAACCGAGATGTCGGTGCCCACTTGCTCATCAAAAGTTTAAGCGAACTATACTAATAAACAACCATGGAATTAAAAGAACCTCACGAGCTACCTTTAGCACTAGAACATATCCCTGAAATATTTAAAAGAAAAGGAGATAAGCCCTTCCTTTTTTTCTTTGATTTTGACGGCACACTTTCTCCCATCGTTGACCAACCTGATCAGGCGGCTTTGCCGGAAGAAACCCACCAACTTTTACAAACCTTAGCCGAAACTTATAAAGTGGCCTTGGTGAGTGGACGGGAACGTAAAGACCTGGAATCCAAAGTCAACTTACAGAATCTGTACTATGCAGGAAGTCATGGGTTTGACATCACCGGCCCAAACGACATGCGCCATCAATATCCAGAGGCTGACCGCATTATTCCTGAACTGGAGAAGATCAGCGAGGAATTTGAACAAATGTTTAAAGATGAAAAATCAGTCAAAGTGGAGAAGAAAACCTTTGCGGTTGCGCTTCATTATCGCGGGGCGGAGAAAGAAGTGATTGAAAAAGTTGAAAATAAAGTCAGTGAAAGGCTTAGGCAAGTAAGCACGCTAAAATGGGACAAAGGCAAAAGCATCATTGAAATAAAGCCCAAAGTGGATTGGCATAAAGGTAAGGCGGTGCTGTGGCTCATGAACCAACTGGGACTCAATGAAAATACTTGTCTGCCGGTTTACCTGGGTGATGACACGACCGATGAAGATGCTTTTCGTGAACTGAAAGATATAGGGATAACGATCATGGTGGAAGACCATGAGCAAAAAACCTATGCCCAATACGCTTTAAGAGACCAAAAGCAAGTGGCAGAATTCATCAAACAAGTTATTTCCTATAAACAATCATCATGATTGGTAAACTGCTAATCCATAGAGAAATTTATGCCCATGATTATTAGCTTGATGCATAGAAAACTTTATTCAAAAAAGTAACTAGCGCCATCTTTCATTGATGCAGTTGGGTATTTTTTGTTAATTGCCACTCAATATTGAAAAAGACACTATTTTTAGATAATCATGAAGCAAACCAAAACCTTAGATCAATTAAGCGTCAACACCATTCGGACATTGTCTATGGACGCGGTGCAAAAAGCTAATTCCGGCCATCCGGGTATGCCCATGGGGGCCGCACCTATGGGCCATGTGCTCTGGACCCGTTTTTTACGTTTTAATGCGGATGACCCCGACTGGCCGGGCCGTGACCGCTTTGTATTATCCGCCGGACATGGCTGTATGTTGCAGTATAGCCTGCTCCACCTTTCCGGCTACAAAGTCAGTATTGACGACCTGAAAAATTTCCGCCAAATGGATTCAATCACCCCCGGACATCCGGAACAGGGACTGACACCAGGCATAGAAGTAACCACCGGCCCCTTGGGACAGGGATTTGCCAATGCCGTAGGTATGGCGATTGCGCAAAAGCATCTTTCTGCGGTCTATCATGAAGGCGATTTTAAACCTTTTGACTATCATGTGTATGGCATTTGCAGTGATGGCGATTTGATGGAAGGTATTTCCTCTGAAGCAGCTTCCATGGCCGGAAATATGGCTTTAGGCAACCTTATCTTTCTCTATGACGATAATGAGATTTCCATTGAAGGGGATACCGATATTGCCTTTACCGAAGATGTAAAGAAAAGATTTGAAGCTTTTGAATGGCAGGTTATTGAAGTAGGGGATGGCAACGATCTGGAAGCGCTGGAAAAAGCTATTGCCGAAGCTAA
>JBBSOG010000321.1:0-6968 GCA_038259985.1 Cytophagales bacterium | reverse complement strand
GTTTTTGCCAATATTACCTCCTACGATGATATCAGACTTTCTTTTGCGCAGGCGTTCTACCGCCGCTTCCACTCCTTCGTTATTAAACCCCATCCGGTTCACCAGACTTTTGTCCTCTGATATTCGGAAAAGCCGGGGCTTGGGGTTGCCATACTGGGGGCGAGGCGTAAGCGTACCGATTTCTACAAAGCCAAAACCCAACGCGGCCATTTCGTCTATCATCTCCGCATTTTTGTCAAAGCCTGCGGCCAATCCTATCGGGTTCTTGAAAGTCAATCCGAAGAGCTTTCTTTCCAGCTTCTTGTCTTCCCAGGCGTACATTTTTTGTAGCAATGCTTCCCCGCCGGGGCTACGATAAAGCATACGTAGCAAACTGGTCGTAAAATGATGGGCACTTTCTGGTGCCATCTGAAAAAGTAGAGGTCGTATTAATTGTTTGTACACTGCTATGTAAATTTATGCATTCAGTTGATCATCGCTCATGGGCCTGCGTGAGCGGGGATGGCATTCGGTGATGACTTGCTTAAGATAATCACGGTCCAGGTGCGTATAAATTTCTGTGGTGGTGATAGACACATGGCCCAGCATGTCCTGGACTGCCCGCAGGTTGGCTCCCCCTTCTATCAGGTGGGTAGCAAAAGAGTGCCTAAACGTATGAGGACTAACGCGCTTATTGAGTCCGGCAGCCAAAGTAGCATCTTTGATGATATAAAAAATCATCACCCGGCTAAGCTTCTTGCCCCGGCGGTTTAGAAAAACATAATTTTCATGTCCCGGCTCAATTTTTATAAACTGTCTGATCTCCTCCATGTACTGCTTGATGTATTTCAGCGCATCTTTTCCAACAGGCACAATCCTTTCCTTGTTCCCCTTGCCTAGTATGCGCAGAAAACCAATATCCGCAAAGATATTGTTCCTTTTTAATTCTGTCAGCTCGCTTACCCGCAACCCGGAACTGTAGAGTGTTTCCAGGATTGCGCGGTTTCTGAGTCCTTCGGCAGAAGATACATCTATATTTTCCAGTATGTTTTCAATTTCATAATAGCTCAGCGTATCCGGTAGCTTGCGGTTGAGGCGTGGCCCTTCCAGGAGAACGGAAGGGTCTTCGGGAATCAGGTCTTGAAACAGCAGAAATTTATAAAAAGCCTTGATCCCCGCCAAGATACGGGCTTGGGTAGCCGCGCTTAGGCCCAAGTCACAGATATGTTCCAGCATCTTTTCCAGATGTTGCTGCTGTATCTCTAATGGTGAGAGGTCCCAGTCCGAAAGCTCCACAAATTGTTGTAATTTCTCAATATCACTGATATAAGCTTTCAGCGAGTTGTCAGCCAATGAACGTTCCAGCTTGAGATAATCTTCAAACTCGCCAATGTAGGTTTCCCATGCTTTGAAATTTGACATCACTCAATGTACAGCTTTTGCAGAAGTATAAAAATAGGAAGCAGGCACGGCAAATTAACGACATTTTTTAACTTTACATCAACGAAGCGACTGCCTAAAACAATTACCTATTGCAAAAGCATATGAAAATTCTCATTATCAACGGTCCCAACTTAAATCTATTGGGAAAAAGGGAACCGGGTATTTATGGTTCAACTTCATTTGAGGCCTATTTTGACATACTTGTCAATGACTTTTCTCAGCTTGAACTCAGCTACTTTCAGTCTAACCACGAAGGCATGCTGCTGGACAAGCTGCATGAAGTGGGCTTTACGTATGATGGTATTGTCATGAATGCCGGGGCTTATACCCATACTTCAGTAGCTCTCGGGGATACCATCGCTGCCATCAGCACGCCAGTCGTAGAAGTGCATATCTCTAATGTGCATGCCCGGGAAAGCTTTCGTTACCATAGTTATCTGAGTAAATATTGCGCAGGAGTGATGGTAGGCTTTGGTATGGAAAGCTACCGACTGGCGGTGCAGTATTTTGCCAATAAGCTGTTACAGCCATGATTTCCTTTTATCCCGGCCCTTCTAAAGTGTATCCTGAGATACCCGGCTATGTGCAGGAGGCTTACAAGCAAGGTTTGTTGAGCGCTAACCACCGAAGCGCGGAGTTTATCTTCATATCTTCTACAGCGATTAGTTTACTAAAAGAAAAGCTGCATGTACCGGAAGGGTATACAGTGTTTTTCACATCCTCGGCGACAGAATGCTGGGAGATCATCAGTCAGTCTTTGGTGAAAAATATGTCTTTTCATGTCTACAACGGGGCTTTTGGGGAGAAGTGGTTTCAGTATGCACAAAAGCTTCAACCGAATGCAAAAGCTTTGTCATTTGATTTGAATGAAGCTCTACCGGAGAAAATCCTTGTTCCTGCCCACGCGGAATTAATTGCCCTAACCCACAACGAAACTTCCAATGGCACCGCTTTGACACAGGAAGAAATCGCTGCGGTTAAAAATACTTATCCTGACAAACTACTGGCCGTAGATGCCACCTCTTCTATGGCGGGCGTGGCGCTGGACTTTAAGTCAGCGGATGTCTGGTTTGCTTCCGTACAAAAGTGCTTTGGCCTACCGGCCGGACTGGCGGTTATGATTTGCTCACCGCTGGCATTGGAAAAAGCTGCGCAAATAGGGGAAAGAAGACACTACAACAGCCTGCTGTACATGCAGGAGATGATGCAAAAATGGCAAACTACTTATACCCCTAATGTGCTGAATATCTATCTGCTGATGCGAGTGCTGCAAAACCGTCCCGACATTTCAGTGACAGAAAACACCCTTGTCAGTAGGTATCAAGCTTGGATGAAGCTATTTGGTGAATTAAATTATGCAGACTTGCTGGTAGACAATAAAGAAGTGAGGTCCAAAACAGTCATCCCCTTCCGGGCGGAGCAGCTAGTGATTGACCAACTGAGAACTGAAAGCAAAAAGGTAGGATTAGTGCTTGGGAATGGCTACGGGACTTGGAAAGAAAACAGCTTGCGCATCGCTAATTTTCCAGCGATAGCAGATGGTGAAATAGAAAAACTGGTGGATTTCTTAAAGTCTTTTTCCCTATAATTTTTTTCATTAGCATTGTGATTTCATTAACCCAAATGCATGATTCACTGGAAAGAACTGGTATCTGTTACGCTTATTCTATTCTCAGTCATAGATATACTGGGCAGCATTCCTATTATCATTGAGCTGAGAAAAAAACACGGCCACATACAGTCAGGTAAGGCTACGTTAGTCGCTGGCTTGATCATGGTCACTTTTTTATTTCTGGGTGAATCTATTCTCAACTTATTTGGTGTGGATGTAGCTTCCTTTGCCATTGCCGGGGCAATTGTCATGTTCCTGATTGGTATGGAGATGATCTTGGGCGTAGAAATCTTTAAATCGGAAGCTGATACGGAGAGCGGAAGCCACTCTATTGTTCCCCTGGCCTTTCCTTTATTGGCAGGAGCAGGCACCATGACCACCCTGATTTCCCTGAGGGCCGCTTACACCTATCCCAACATTCTGCTGGGTATTGTGATTAACCTTATATTAGTCTTCGTGGTACTGAAATCTTCGGCCTGGCTAGAAGACAAACTAGGCAAGGCAGGATTTAATATTCTAAGAAAGATTTTTGGTATTATATTGCTATCCATTGCTATCAAGCTTGTAAAAAACCAGTTTACCTGATGATCACTATGTATACGGACGGTGCAGCGAGGGGAAATCCGGGGAGGGGCGGTTACGGCACTATACTTATTTATAAACAACACCAAAAGGAATTGGCCGCTGGTTATCGCCTGACGACCAACAACCGTATGGAACTTATGGCTGTCATTGCAGGCCTGGAGGCGATCAAGAAGCCCAATATGAAGGTCAGGATACTTTCTGATTCTCAGTATGTAGTGGATGCGATCAACAAGGGCTGGATATGGAGCTGGGAGAAAAAGAACTTTAAAGACAAAAAAAACCCTGACCTCTGGAAACGCCTGATCATTATTTATAAGCAACACGACGTGGAAATTAGTTGGATCAAAGGCCATTCCGGTATCCCGGAAAATGAACGCTGTGATGAACTGGCGGTGGCTTGTGCCGATGGCAACAATCTCCTGATAGATGAAGGTTACGAGAGTAGCATCAATATGTAGCCAAACACTTTTATGTTTACCTTGTTCTATTTTTTTAACTGTGAAATAAAATTTTTTTGATATGAACGAAGAAGATCAAGTACACCTGAGTAATATTTCAACAATGATCAATGAGATAGAGGCGTATGTTGAAAACATGGATTACAACCAGTTTACTCGGGAAGAAAGCATCAGGCAATCGGTAGCGGTTAACTTACAGCAAATAGGTGAAGCGGCGGACCTGCTCTCTGATGAATTTACCGCCAACTTTACCGAGATAGACTATCGGGTGCTGGACGTGCTGAAAAGGGCTAAGTTTGACGAAGCGCTGGAAATAGATCCTCATCCAATCTGGAGCATCATCACCAACGACCTGCCCGAATTCAAAAACATGGTAGAAACCCGCTCCGAGCAAATGGACAGGGAAGAGGAGTAAGTAGTAAATTCAGCATCCATTTAGGAATTTTATCTGGCGCGCGTTTAATACCATATAAGGTGTGCCTTTTTGTTTTTACTGACCAATTATCGCGTTAATATCTAATTTACTAGCGTTCAGAGAAACCCCGGGAAATAGTACTGGCCACTCTTCTACATCTTATGATCGGTCACTTTTACTTGCTGCTAACTGTCTTGGCTATGAGAAGTAGCGTCCTACAGGGCGCTATTGCATATAGGTTTTGTTAGCCAGCGTTATTATTTTTTCGTAAACTTTTCTATATCTGTAATCATGAATTTTAGCATATCCCAATCTTCTAATGTTGTGTTTTTGTTGTAAACATCTTTTCTAATCGATAAAATCACCGCGGCAAATTTTTTCAATGTCAATTCAGGTGCAGTTTCAGCTTCATTTTTATAAAAGCTTTGCATCATATCGTTGTAACTATTTACCATTTCATCAGATCCAAAAGTAATTAAATTAAAGGCTGCTTTTCGATACTCAACTGTTGTAATATAAGTAGAAGCTTTGTCTTTCTCTTTTTGACTTGCTCCACTTGAGAACAGAACAATTATTGGATGCAATATTTGATTGTACGTTTCAATCCGCCTTTCAAGTGCACGCTCTTCTATTGCCTGAAGCTCTTCTTTTCTTGATTTAAGAAACCAAGAAACTAATCCTCCAATTATAACTAGTACTGGTGCACCAAGGCCAATAATTACTGGTAAAAATTCTGTCATAGTCTTAATTTAATGAGGATAACGTTTTGCAGCTACCCGAAGGGCGGGACTTTTACCACAAAACTTGATTTGAAAAACTAAATTTCCATTAACCATAAAACTGTCATTAGAACACGAAACCCCGCCTTTTGGGTAGGTGCTGTTAGGGGATGGCCTTTTGTTCTCTTCATTGTTAATTTGAATTGAAATAAATTGTAAATGTGGTGCCAATTCCAACTGTGCTTTGCACTTTAATTTGCCCACCCATTGTTTCAATTTGATATTTGGCAATAAATAGCCCTATGCCTTGAGCATCGGGGTTCCCATGAAAGGTTTTATACATTCCAAAAAGGTTTTGACCATGTTTTTCTAAATCAATACCTTTGCCGTTGTCTCTTATAGTCAAGGCTATTCTATCGCCTTCTTTAATGCAATCAAATATAATAATAGGATTTACCTCTTCACGCCTATATTTAATAGCGTTAGTTAAAAAGTTCAAAAGAATACTTTCCAGATATGCAGGATTTGCTAATAATTTAATGTGAGGGCTTACGTTATTTACAACAGTAGCTTTACTGGATGAAATTTGTATTTGTAGAGTTTCTTTTGATTTTTCAATATACTCATATAAATTAATTAGTTTAGGGTTTATTATTGCTTGATTTTGTGATTTTACAATCTCATTGAGGTGATTTATTGTTGAGCTAAATTGTTTAGAGATTCCCTTGAGAAAATTGAACATTATTTGTTTCTCATTTTCTGAATTAGCTTCCTCGAAGAGATCTAGTATTGAAGCTAAATTACTTGAATAAGATTTTAGATTGTGAGAAACAATATTGGAAAAATTCAAAAGACGTTTGTTCTGTTCTCCTATAGTTTTGTTCGATTTTTCTAATTCCAATTCCAAAAGTTTTAATTCATTCACATCAGCAACGTGAACAAAAAACCCTGCAACCTGCCCATCTACAATATCAGGATAGTAATTAGCTAAGGAATGTTTAGTGCCACCAGAGGGAAGGGGGATCTCTCTTTCAAATGTTTGTATTTCACCATTTAATACGCCTTCTATATAAGGTCTATTTTTTTCATACAGCGGTCCCAACAATTCAATAACTGACATTTTATCAATCATTTCTTCTTTAGTCTTGCCGAACCAGTTACTGTATGCAGAATTAGCAAATCGACAAATTAGATTTTTATCCCAATATGCAATCATTGCTGCTATATGGTCTGCAACTTTTATGGCAAGTGAATTCTGATTGGTATTCATTATGTTGTCATGTCTTTTAGGCTTACCGCCAACATCTGTATAGACGCAATTGCGTCTATATCCCATATACGAGTAATATACATATGATTTATTTGATAAGCGCTCTTTGTGGTGTATACACTTCCGGCTGGAAGTAATTCCACTACAGCAGTCGGCTACTTAACTGTATGCCGAATAGGCGGGGGGGACCGGCGATGAAGGTGGGGATGCCAAATGCCGTTCCGGTATTGCCCGCATCTATGAGATAGTCTTGGTCAAGTGCATTGTTGACATAAAACGCTACTTCGGAAATACCCCGCCACAGCTTCATGCCCATCCTGACATTCAGCAAGCCGTAGCTGCCCTGGGCAATGTTGGGCTGGTTGTCTTCCTCAAAATAAACCCTGGATTTATAGTTATAGCTTGGCCGGAAAAATACTTTGCCCCAACTGGCTACCGGGTATTCAAAATTAAGTCCCATAGAACCGGAGTGTTCAGGGGTAAGCCG
>JBBSOG010000320.1:0-7000 GCA_038259985.1 Cytophagales bacterium | reverse complement strand
TTCTTCAACTGGATCAACGAAAAGACCCAGATACAGAACGCTTCCAAGGTGCGTTCCTATGAAGGGCTACTCGTGCATGTATTTGGTAAGATAGCTGCTGCCTGTTTTGCCCTAACTCGCTACCCTTGATTCGCATAAAGTTTAAAAACGGATTTTTTTTTGCCTGAAGAAACTTGTTTCTTCATAAACTTTTAAACCAATCAGGATGACTTTCATTCAAATAAGCCTGACTCACCTCATGCTCTATCATCCGATAGTATGGTCCGCTCATTCCTGAATTTTCTTCTTTTTTGGTAATATCTTTCATTGTAGTATGTAAATTTTTTTATGTCTTTTCAATTTCATCAAACAGCCTAACTTTCTGTTGTATTCTGCGTAATTGCAATGAGTCCTTGTGTATTTGTCATGTTTAGGAAAAGAATCTATTTTACTCCCATCATCACATTCATCGTTTGTTTCTATTGGCTTTCTTCCGGGGCTGCCAGTGCACAAAATGTTGTAGTTACTGGCAAGGTCACCGATGCTGAAACCGGTGATGCAGTGCCTTTTGCCAACGTGGTACTCAAAAGTAGCGGGCAGGGCACCAATACTGATTTTGATGGTATTTATCGTTTGGAAGTCCCTTCCCTGCCTGACTCTCTGCTGGTAAGTTATGTCGGTTATGTCTCAATAAGTAGGGCAATAACATCAGGTTCTGAACAGCAAATTAATTTTCAGCTCGTACCGGAGGTAGTTTCTTTGCAGGAAGTAGTCTTCTACGCAGGCGAAAATCCTGCTTTTGAGATACTGCGACGGGTAAATCAGCAACGGGAACAAAACGACTGTAGCAATCTCTCTGCCTATGCATATGAGAGTTATACTAAAGTAGAGATTGATGTAGATCACCTGCCTGATAAGGAAAAGCAAAGCAAGCTCTTAAGAAATATCACGGACGAACTGGACAGCATACAGCAAGTCGCCGGTGAAGATGGCAAACCCATTATTCCTGTTTTTTTATCTGAGACGATTTCCAGGGTTTATCATAAGACCAACCCACAACTTCGCCGCGAGGACATTATGAAAACCAAGGTTTCGGGAGTGGGCATTGAGGCAGACAGTTGGCTTACCCAGATTACGGGTTCCACCTTTCAGCAGTACAATTTCTACCAGAATTGGCTCAGTATTGTCAGCAAGGCTTTTGTATCCCCCATCGCCAGCAGCAGCCGGGTATACTACGAATATGATTTGAACGACAGTTTGTACATAGAAGGGGATTACTGCTATCGGCTGGACTTTTTTCCTAAAAGCGAGCAGGACCTGGCGTTCCGGGGCACTATATGGATTACCAAGAATGATTACGCGCTCAAGCAGATTGATGCACAAATTACCAAACAGGCTAACCTCAATTATATTGAGCAGATCAGGATTCAGCAAACGATGGTAAAGGACAGCAGCGGCTACTGGCTTCCTGAAAAAAACCGGGTGCTCATCAACTCTGAGGAAATTGGGAACACGCCTGGCTTGCTGGCTAAGTTTTACAGTTCCAACCAGGATTTTGAGGTAAATCACCTACAGGAGAGCCGATTCTACGAAACTAACCTCAGCATGATGGAAACGGCTTACGAGTATGATGATACTTATTGGCAGCAAAATCGCCATGAGCAGTTGACTGATACCGAACTTCAGCTCTACGATATGATTGATACGCTCAATCAGATTCCGGTGGTCAGGACTTACGCCAACCTGCTTGATACTTTTATCAACGGTTACAAACCTATCGGTAATATTGACATTGGGCCTTATCTCTATGCCTATGCCAACAATACCATAGAAGGCAGCCGGATAAGGCTGGGTTTTCGTACTAACAGCGGCTTCAGTACAAGATGGACCTTGCGAGGTTACAGTGCTTACGGCACAATGGACCGTCAGTGGAAATACGGTGCCGGGGTTGATTATATTTTAAAACGTTCCCTCTGGTCTTCCGTTAGTATTGATCATTCCCACGACCTGAGCCAGATTGGTATCTATGCCGAAGAACTTCAGGCACAAAACTATATTTTTTATGCTTCATCTTTTTTCGGTGAGTTAGACCGGGCTTACCGGTATGACCGTTCCAGCATCAGCCTGTTCCGCCAGCTACCTTTGGGCTTGTCATCTACCGTAGCTTTCCGGCATGAGTGGTTTGACCCACTCTTCAATTTTGCTTATCTGGAAGATCCCAGTGATGCGCTTTCCATACAAGATGGGCAGTTTACTACTTCTGAGATTAGGGTAGAAGCCCGTTTTGCCCGTGATGAGCAGTTTATTCAGCAGGGCAACAGAAGGCTAAGCCTGGGTACTATTCGCTGGCCAGTTTTTAAGCTCAGGTATACCTTGGGTTTGAAAGATGTGTTAGGAAGTGATTTTGATTATCAAAAAATTGAAGGCAGCATCAGTCAGCGACTGAAAATGGGCTTGCTGGGCACGTCTACTTATGAGCTGGAAGGAGGGTATATTTTTACTGCCCTTCCTTATCCTTTATTGAAAATTCATCTTGGCAATGAATCTATTTTCTATTCTACCGCCGGATACAGCACTATGAACCGCAATGAGTTTATTAGCGACCAATATGTGGCCTTGCATTACAAGCACTCTTTTCAGGGTTTTATCTTAAACAGAATCCCCCTCATGAAGAAACTCATGTGGAGACTGGTAGCTACTTCTAATGTACTCTACGGAGGAACCAGGGAAGAAAACCAGGCCATACTAGCTGAAACAGACCTGGAGGGCAACCCCATTCCTACTTTCAATTCTTTGGGAGATCAACCATTCGTAGAAGTTGGTTATGGCATTGAGAATATATTCCGGGTGGCCAGAATAGATGCCTTCCATCGCCTCACTTACCGGGACAGCCCCGACGTGAGTAAGTTTAGGGTCATGATCTCCTTCCAGTTTATATTATAGTGTGCAAATAGTACCATGGCCGGCGCGCTGCGATAGTGTTGTAGTTTTCCACAAACTATAATACTAAAATACCACTGGGTTAAATACTCAAACCAGGATCGTTTGAGGTAAAAATAATATCCAGCAGGGCCCTAACTTCTGACGCCTTATCATAATCATCTAGCTTTTCAAACGAAACAATCAGATTGCGGAACATCCGCCTTACAATATCCAGGTTACTGCAAGGTTGATAAAAAATATCTGTGGGTTGCAGTTTGAGCTGTGCGATGTAATTATCAATATCTGTTTTGCTGAAGATTAAGCCTCGGTTAAATGCGTTGATATAAAACTGTAATTCTTTGGATTTATAAGTAAGAATGAAGAGGCTAGGCAGGTTGACGCCGTTTACCGGTAGCTTAAGTCGCTGGGCTACCAACATGTAAATGACACAAAGGGTAATAGGATTACCTTTTTTGGTTTCCAATACGGTATTGAGCATGGAATTGGAAGGCGCGTGAAAATTTTTGGTATTCGAGCTAAATTTCAATTTACTAAACAGCACACTGTTTAGGATTTTTACTTGGTCAAAAGGGTGCACATCAATTTTGAACTCCAGCCAGGCTTCATAATAGATTTGCTCCAATTGTTTTTTCAAATCTTCCAGTGTGAGGTCGGGATACTGATACGTGGCGATCACCCACATGCCTTCCAGCAAGTCCTGCTTATCGGAGACAAACCAATTATCTAGCCTTTTTTTTAGCGTTTCAAATTGTAAGGAGTGAATGATGTCTTCAATCCGTTTCTGTACATTCGGATTAAAACTATGTTCCCATTCTTCCTCCAGGAACGGGATGATGGCATCCCCAAATGAGATAATCTTCTCTTCTACATGGCCTAATATTTCCTGATCTTCGTCATCAAGTAATGATACCAATGCCTTAAGCTCTTTTTCTTCCATAAAAAAATCTTGTCCTTCTTTCTTCGGGAAACCTGAAAGCGATCTACTTAGTCTTTACCACCAAAAACTGAAAACCTCACGTAGCGCTTAGGGTTTGCCTTGAGGTCTACCAGCAGGCTATCCAGGTCAGCGACGGTTTGGTTAAGGCTTACATATAAAGAATCGTCGTTGACCAGTTTGCCAAGTGTCCCTTCTTTCTGTTGTATTTTCTGGGTAATGGCCTGCAGGTTACCCATCGTCTGATCTACCTTTTGCAGGGTAGCTTGTAGCTCTAGCTGATTGAGAGAATCTGCTAGATTATTTAGCTTGGCCATCAGCGGGGCTATCCCCTGCTGGTCATCGATAAGCGTTTCAGAGAGTATGCCCAGGTTTCTAACAATCGTGCCCAGCCCAACACGATTTTCTGCCAATAAAGATTCCGCTTCCACAGTGATGCCCTCTACATTATTCAAGGCGTTGGCGATGCTACTGGTATCACGGGCAAAGGCCGAAAGAATATAATTCAGTGAAGTGATGGTGGAATCCAGTTGGTCTACGATGGGCAGCGTTTTGGCCTGTACTAATTCAGCGATACCCACGTCCTTGCGTCCGATCAGCGTATCTCCTTCTTGTAAGGGCTGACTGATATTGCCTACGTCCAGGACGATGGCTTTGCTACCTAGTAAGTCACTGGTAGTAAGGACAGCCGCAGTGGCACGGCCAATTACAACTCCTTTGTCAATTTTGAGGGTGACCAGCAGCTTATTATCCCTTTGCTGAAGGAGGTCTATCCTATCTACATAACCCACCGGGAGACCACTGATAAGGATGGGGTTAGAAGAAGTAAGGCCATCTACATTGTCATAGACGACATAATAGATATAATTGGTAGAGAATACTTCAGACCCTTTTAAAAATCTGATACCGAAATAGAGGATAGCCCCTGCAATAATTGCCAGCGTAGCTACTTTGACTTCTTTAGAAATTTTCACTAAAAAATATTATGGTTAGTACTAATCCTGGGCTGCAATATGCAACCAGCCGATGGCATAACAAGCAGCCACAATGATAAATAACGGGATATTGGCTAAAGGGATTCTATTTCTTGCTTATAATCCCTGAGCGCACGGTAAATTCCTGAAGCAATATAGACTTGTCCAAGCTCGTCATTCAGATATTTCTCTTCTTTAGCATTCGTCAAATACCCAACTTCTACCAATACACTAGGCATAGAAGTACGCCAAAGTACCCAAAACCCTGCCTGCTTCACGCCCCGACTGTGCCGCCCTACTCTTTCTTTAAACTGTCTCTCTATCTTATCTGCCAAACGAAGGCTATTGTTTAGATATGCCCCCTGATAAAGCGAAAAAAGTATATGGGACTCAGGCGATAGTGGGTCAAAACCTTCGTAGCGCTCCTCATAATTCTCTTCCATCAGGATCACCGCATTCTCCCTTTTGGCTACTTCCAGGTTACCTTCGCGGGTATGCGCCCCCATCACATAGCTTTCTGTGCCATGAATGGATTCGTGTCCGGGAGGAAGCGCATTGGCATGTATGGAAATGAAAATATCCGCATCATTTTTGTTGGCTATTTCAGCACGTTGCTCCAAGGAAGGAAAGCTATCCCCTGTACGGGTATAGATAATCTCCACCTCGTCCATATTTTCTTTGATGATGCGCCCTAGTTGAAGGGCAATTTTGAGTACGATGTCTTTTTCTTTAGAAACAAGGCCATGCGTACCCGGATCTTTGCCCCCGTGGCCGGGATCAATGATGACTTTTTTTACCCTGTACTGTTTGACGCCTGCTGTATTAAAGGTAGCCGCTATCAGCAAAAGCGAAAAACAAATGATCGTTATAATATTTTTCACTGGGCTACGGTTGTTAGTAAACAAACAATAACTTTGCACAAAGTTGATATAAATTATTAAAAACTGAAACCTCAGTTGGTATATTTAAAATACGCATATAGCCTTTTTTTATTATTTATCGTCCTTCCCGAATTATATGCTCAGGAAGGGGAACGCCCATTTCAGTCGGATACGACCGGGATACTCTCTCCCTCCATACTTGATTCATTACCAGCAGATACTATACCAAATGATACCCTACCGCTTAGCGGTACAACCACAGTAGCTGTGGATAGTTCCCAGGCAGAAGGGGACATTGAGACGACCATCGTCTACGATGCTGAAGATTCTATCCATTTTGATGTAATTAACCGAAAAATATTCTTGTACGGTAACGCACAGATAGAGTACGGGGAGATCAAACTGGTAGCCGACTATGTAGAGCTGGACTGGGTCAATAATACGGTCACCGCCAAGGGTGTGCCCGACTCTACCGGAACCATCGCGGGTAAGCCCATCTTTACCGATGGGCCGGAAGAATATCAGACGGAGACCATTCGCTACAATTTTAAGTCCCGCAAAGCTTTTATCTCGGGGGTACTTACTAAACCCCAGGAAGCAGAAGGTTTTGTCTATGGGGAAATCGTCAAAAAGAATGAAAATGATGAAGTGTTTATCAATCGGGGCTGGTATACACCTTGCGATTGTGAGCCAGGAGAAACGCCCGATCTTTACATCAGGTCACGTAAGCTGAAAGTGGTACCCGGCGAACTGGTAGTGGCCGGCCCCTTCAACCTGGTGATTACCGACATTCCCACGCCTTTGGGGCTTCCCTTCGGTATATTTCCTATGCCCAGTCGCCAGAACTCGGGCATCATCGTTCCTTCTTACGGAGAGGAAAGAAGGCGGGGTTTCTTTCTCAAAAATGGTGGCTATTATTTTGACATCAACGAATATGTAAACCTGACTTTACTAGGCGAGCTTTACTCAAAGGGTAGTTACGGTTTTTCTATTCTCTCCGACTACCGTAAAAGATATGCCTACAATGGAGGCTTAAATTTTCAGTTTAACCGCCAGTTGATTGATCCTGATGGGGCTGCTACGGAAGCCAATGACTTTCGCCTCAACTTCCGGCATACACCACAGTCACGGGGGAGTAGCCGTTTTTCTGCCTCGGTAAATATCGCAACGAGTTCTTATATTCAGAACAATCCTACTTCCGATGTAGAGACTAACCTGAGGACTACCCTCAGTTCAACAGTTACTTATTCTACGGCTTTTCGCAATACGCCCTTTAACCTGGCGATGAG
>JBBSOG010000319.1:0-7048 GCA_038259985.1 Cytophagales bacterium | reverse complement strand
CTCCTTGACCCGAACAGTAAAACCTCTTTTCTTTTTTGTGCTCGGCCTGTCATTTCTGGCTTTCTTATCTAATAATTACGTGGTGCCCAAGGCTAATCTAAAAGCTTATAGCCTGCTCTACGACATCAAGCAAAAAAAACCAGCGCTGGATATCCGGGAGGGGGTTTTCTACGGTGGTATTCCGCAATATGAGATCAAAGTCAATAAAAAATATCCTGATGGGGAAACGTTGAAAGAAATTATCATCTATGATCATTCCAATGGCTTAGGCAATAAAAATGTTATCCTCGCTGACTCCGGGCGCATGTACACTGTGGATAATGACCGCTTTCTAAAGCTTGAACTGTATGATGGCAACCGCTATTCGGAGGAGAATATGCCGGGCTCAAGTAGTTCACTCAATGCGGATGCCCGTTTCACCCGCAATAGTTTTGACGCGACTACACTTATATTTAGCCTGGCGTCGTTTGATATGCAAAGGACTAAAGAAGAGTACTTTTCCCAGCATAGGCGTATGAAAACTATGGCTGAGCTTGCGACTTCAGTAGATTCACTGGATGCAGAAAAGCTGGCCATTGAATACCAGGCATTTTCAAGTTCCCCCACTTTTTATACCTACCATCTGAAGTATGATACCCTGATGCCGGATAAGCTTCAGGAAAAAGCGATGGTACTGGCCCAAAAAGATACCAGCCTGTTATCCTATGACCTTGACAGTATTCCCGATGACAGTATGCGGATGGAGATGGAGCGTCAACAAAGTGAAATGGCTGAAGCGTCGTCCTCAGCACGCAATAGATTGATCAAGCAAGTAAAGGAACAACAAAGACGACAAATCTATGTAGCCAATACGTCTACCAACCCTGTAAAACAGAAATACAAAGTCGCCCAGGTAGATACCAGTCTCATCCAACGGATGGATACTTCATTCTCCGAGACCGAATACAGTTCGATTATTGCGAAAGCCCTGAACCAGAGCAAAACAATCAGCAACACTCTACAAATTAATGCTTCTAAAATTGAGAAACTAGAAAGGGATATCAATAAGGATGAATATGAAAGCCGTAAAAAAATTGCCCAGGCTATTTCCTGTATGATTATGTTTTTGATAGGGGCGCCTTTAGGGGCAATAATTAAAAAAGGTGGATTGGGGTTTCCGGTACTTATTTCTATTTGTTTTTTTATTGCCTTCTATATCCTGACGGAGATGAGCCGTAAGTGGGCAGATGAACTGATCATGAATGCTGATCTTGCCGTTTGGTTTCCTAATTTGGTGTTGTTGCCGTTTGGTATTTTATTTATGCTACAGGCACGTTTAGATACCAGAATCCTGGAGCTGGACTTTTATAAAGTTTGGATAGACAAAATCACGGGCAGGATAAGGATTTTTAATAAAAAAATACCCGTATAAACCGCAAAAAACCAGACCGATGTGTGTTTGTTGAGCTACTGGCAAACATGTAACAGCAAAAGGAAGTTGATTTACGAAAAAAAATCTTATTAAATTGAGCGCTATTTTGAAAAAATCCATTATAGTCTCTACATTTGTGCAAAATTTTGAAGAACCATACTCTATATAAGCATGTATTTAACCAACGAGAAAAAGCAGGAGATATTCGAAGCTCATGGCATTGAAAAGTCCAAGACTGACACTGGATCTCCTGAATCACAAGTAGCCCTATTTACCCATCGGATCAATCATTTGACTGAGCATCTGAAAGTCAACAAGAAAGATCACTCTTCCCGCTTAGGGCTGTTGAAGCTGGTGGGCAAGAGAAGAAGGTTGCTTGAGTATCTTCAAACCAACGATATTGAGCGCTACAGGGCTACTTTAGCGGACTTAAACTTGAGAAAATAACCATTTGGGGAATCATGATAAGATTCCCCTTCTGCATTCCACTCATTCCCTTTTTTGTTTTCTTATATTCTGTTGATAACGCTGTATATACTAGCTCACCAATCGGGTTTAACCATTTCAGCTTACCGTAGTTATCATCTTTACTAGATGGAATTACTTATTTTTAGAAATTTTAGATTTTAGATATGCATCCTAACGTAATTACCAAAGAAATTACCCTTGCCGATGGCAGAAAAATTACCATAGAAACGGGTAAATTAGCCAGACAAGCTGATGGTGCCGTAGTCGTCCGTATGGGTGATACGATGTTACTGGCTACTGTTGTTGCTAACCAAGATGCCCGCGAAGGGGTAGATTTCCTTCCATTGTCAGTAGATTATCAGGAGAAATTTGCTGCCACGGGTAAAATTCCCGGTGGTTTTATCAAAAGGGAAGGCAGGCTTTCCGAACATGAGATTTTGGTGTGCCGATTAGTAGACCGGGCCTTACGCCCTATCTTTCCCGATGACTTCCATGCTGAAGTACAGGTGAATATCAACCTGATCTCTGGGGACAAAGATGTGATGCCTGACGCCCTCGCAGCCTTTGCAGCTTCTTCCGCTATTGCCGTATCTGATATCCCCTTCGGAGAGCCCATCTCAGAAGTGAGGGTCGTAAAATACAATGGAGAGTATATCGTCAACCCTAACGCTCTACAAACCGCAGGAGCCGAACTAGACCTCATTGTTGCCGGATCTAGTAAAAATATCATCATGGTAGAGGGGAAAATGAACGAAGTAAGTGAAGAGGAAATGCTGGAAGCAATCAAAGCCGCCCACGAAGTTATTCAGCTTCAGTGCAAGGTGCAGCAGGAATTCTCGGATGAACTGAATCCCAACAAACGTACTTACGAGCACGAATCGCGTGATGAAAATCTGAAAAAAGAACTTTTTGATAAATATTACGATCAGGTTTATGCCATTTATTCAACAGGACTTGATAATAAGAGTGACCGTAAAGAACGCTTCAAAGAAATTAAAGACAGCTATGCAGAAAGCCTTCCTGATGACCACGAAGTTGATCCGGGCCTTGTAAGCCGTTACTTCGGGGAAATCCAGAAAAAAGCCGCCCGCAATCTGGTGCTCAACGAGAAGAAGAGGCTGGATGGCCGTAAACTAGATGAAGTCCGTCCGATTTCATCAGAAGTAAACTATCTCCCCACTGCTCACGGTTCCGCCGTATTTACCCGAGGTGAAACTCAATCTTTAAGTACGGTAACACTGGGCACCAAACTGGATGAACAGATGATAGACGGGGCAATGATTTCAGGAAGTAATAAATTTATCCTACACTATAATTTCCCTGCCTTTTCCACTGGCGAAGTAAGGCCAAATCGTGGCCCCGGCCGTCGGGAAATCGGTCACGGTAACCTGGCTTTCCGGGCATTGAAAAAAGTTTTGCCCAAAGATGAGGATAATCCTTACACCATCAGGGTAGTGTCAGATATTTTAGAATCTAATGGTTCTTCTTCTATGGCTACCGTTTGTGCCGGTTCCTTGGCACTAATGGATGCTGGTATTCCTGTATCTGCGGCGGTTTCCGGTATCGCCATGGGATTAATCACTGACAGCGAATCCGGTAAATACGCCGTACTTTCGGATATATTGGGGGATGAAGATCATTTGGGTGATATGGACTTCAAAGTTGCGGGTACTAGCAAAGGTATTACCGCTTGCCAAATGGATATCAAAATAGATGGTTTGTCTTTTGAAGTACTACAGGAAGCCCTACAGCAAGCCCATCAGGGACGTATGCACATCCTGGAAGAGATGAACAAAACCCTTTCCCAGCCTAATGAAGACCTTAAACCCAATGCGCCCCGTTCAGTTTCTCTCAAAATTGAGCGTGATATGATCGGTGCCCTCATCGGTCCCGGAGGTAAGGTGGTTCAAGAAATCCAGAAAGAAACAAACACGACCATCATTATTGAAGAAATTGCCAATAAAGGGCATGTTAATATCTTCGCTTCTGATGAACAAGATATGCAAAAGGCACTTTCCAGGGTAAAAGCTATTGTAGCCGTACCCGTTGTAGGCGATACCTACGATGGCACGGTGAAGTCCATTATGCCTTTTGGCGCTTTTGTGGAATTTATGCCGGGTAAAGATGGTTTGCTTCACATATCCGAAATAAAATGGGAGCGGGTAGAAAGTATGGATGGCGTGATGGAAGTAGGTGAGCAGGTAAGGGTTCAGCTTGTAGAGGTAGATAAAAAGACAGGTAAGTACCGTTTGTCCAGAAAGGTACTTCTGCCCAAGCCTGAAAAAAAGCAATAGCGCATAAAAATTGTAGGGTTTTATAAGCGTTTGTAAAAGTAGGATACCCGTTTGATATCCTACCTCCTTAAGGAACTAACAAAACGTTTATGCTTGTTGCATGCTTATACATCATAAAATCAAACAAATCTTAAGTGAATGAGACAACTAAAGATTAGTAAACAGATTACTAATAGGGAAAGTCAGTCGCTGGACAAATACCTGCAAGAGATTGGAAAAGTTGATTTGCTTACGCCGGATGAGGAGGTTGATCTTGCCAAGAGAATACGTTCAGGTGACCAACTTGCTTTGGAGAAGCTTACCAAAGCCAACCTCAGATTTGTTGTTTCAGTAGCAAAACAGTATCAAAATCAGGGATTAACTTTAGGTGACCTGATCAATGAAGGTAATCTGGGGCTAATTAAAGCCGCACAAAGATTTGACGAAACCCGTGGTTTTAAGTTTATTTCTTATGCTGTGTGGTGGATTCGCCAGTCTATTCTCCAGGCTTTGGCAGAACAATCTAGAATCGTACGCCTTCCGTTGAACCGTGTGGGATCACTTAATAAAATCTCTAAAACTTTCTCTGAACTGGAGCAGAAGTACGAGCGAGAACCATCTCCGGATGAACTTGCTGAGGTATTGGAAGTGACTACTAATGAAATCGTAGACACGATGAAAATATCAGGCAGGCATGTTTCTATGGACGCGCCATTTGTGCAGGGAGAAGAGAACAGCCTGTTGGATGTCCTGGAAAATGATACCGAAGACACGCCTGATTCAGCTTTGATGAACGATTCCCTGAGAAGGGAAGTGCAGAGGGCTTTATCTACCCTTACCCAGCGTGAAGCTGATGTGATTACGTTGTATTTTGGCCTTAATGGAGAACATTCTATGACGCTTGAAGAGATTGGAGAAAGGTTTAACCTTACCCGTGAGCGTGTCAGGCAGATCAAAGAGAAAGCCATTCGCCGTTTACGCCATACCTCCCGCAGCAAAGCTTTAAAGCCTTATTTAGGTTAAAAATATCTTTTCTGTTGCAAAAAAGGTCTCCTAAAGAGACCTTTTTTGTTTTATGGGAAAGCGATAACTTTGTCCTTTCACCAGCCGTATTTATAAACAAATATTCTATTTTCATATATATATTTAATTAAGTAGAAATGACGAAAGAAAAAGTCAACTTGTTAATATTGGGATCAGGTCCGGCAGGCTATACTGCTGCCATCTATGCATCCCGTGCCAACCTAAACCCTGTACTATACCATGGTAACCAGCCCGGTGGACAACTTACTATTACTACCGATGTTGAGAACTATCCCGGCTATCCTGAAGGTATTATGGGCCCGCAAATGATGCTGGATTTTGAGAAGCAAGCTAAAAGGTTTGGAACAGACATACGCAATGGACTGGCTACTTCTGTAGATTTTTCTTCTTATCCTCATCAAGTGATCATAGATGAACAGCATGAAATTGAGGCTAATGCCGTCATTATTGCCACCGGTGCTTCCGCCAAATGGCTGGGCTTACATTCAGAAGAGAGGCTTAATGGTAGAGGTGTATCAGCCTGCGCGGTTTGTGATGGCTTCTTTTTTCGTGGCCAGGATGTAGCGGTAGTTGGTGGGGGAGACACCGCCGCGGAAGAAGCCAGCTACCTTTCCAAGCTTTGTAAAAAAGTATACCTGCTGGTTCGTAAAGATGAAATGCGTGCTTCAGCGATTATGCAGCAGCGGGTGAAAAATGCTAAAAACATTGAAATTTTGTGGAATACCGAAACGGAAGAAATTCTCGGAGAAGAAGAAGTAGAAGCGATGCGGGTAGTGAACAACCAAACTGGCGAGAAGCAAGATATTTCCATCCAGGGATTTTTTGTCGCGATTGGTCATCAACCTAACACCGCTATTTTTAAAGATTTTATTGACATGGAGAAGAGTGGCTATTTAGTCACCGTTCCCGGGACTTCCAGGACTAACGTGGAAGGCATATTTGCCTCTGGCGATGCTCAGGACCATGTTTATCGTCAGGCAGTAACCGCAGCGGGCACTGGCTGTATGGCAGCACTAGATGCCGAACGATTTCTGGCCGCCAAAGAAATGGGACTGGTAGAGGGAATTCCCACCATAGCCATGAAAGAATAAAATTTCGATAAAAACGAGAGTTTATTCCTCTAATGAATATGCTTAACATAAAAAGGGCTTCAATCAATTTGAAGCCCTTTTTTAAGTAATTGCGCGTAAGAAATACTTTCTACGTCGGACGGTATTTCTTTGCTGTAAATTTCCAGCGTGGCGACGCCCGGCGTGGCGACGCCCGGCGTGAGTTGCTGGTGTTTATCTTTCCATTACAAAATGTCGGATGTTACATTCCTCAAATTCATTTCCTACTACCTCAAAGCCTAGCTTTTTGTAGAAATCAATGGCAGTAGTTTGGGCATGCATATAAATTTTCTGCTGACTGATATTTGGATCTTCTTCAATATCAGTGAGGATTGCATACATGAGGTGTTGACCCACTCCGGAATGGCGGTAGTTTTTGAGCACTGCGAACCTTTCCAACTTAATACCATTATCTGTCTTTCGCCAACGGGCCGTACCGCAGGGCGTACCGTCTTCAGCAACGGCTAAAAATTGGGTGGAAGTGTGCTCATATTCATCATATTCTTCTTCTTCCGAAACTTTTTGTTCTTTGACAAAAACCTCTTTTCTGATGTTGAAAACCAGTTGTAGCTCTTGCTCATTTACAACTTTTCTGACTTTAATCAACGTATAATTTGTTTAAAAAATGAAAAAATAAATCTGCCTCACATAAAAAATCAGTCATTCATCTGAAGGTGATCAGCACGATCATAAGCTTCAATAATATCCTTTACCAGTCTGTGCCGCACTACATCTTCCCCACT
>JBBSOG010000318.1:0-7081 GCA_038259985.1 Cytophagales bacterium | reverse complement strand
TATTCCTGCGCACCTGGTAGAAGAGTTGGTCACCGCTTCGGAGATGACTGCCTTGCGGGATGAATTTGAGCGGGTACGCCTCCAGGAAAATAAGTACCTGACCGGTGAGATTCATGGTGGTTGGACAGAAGTGATCAAGGATGATTTCAGGAATTGGGTAGATCAGTACCCGGAGAAACTGACTATCACCAAAGAGGATGTAAACGACTATTTGGCCAGGCGCGAACATTAAGGGAGTGAATGGGTTTTTCGGTGGGTTTTTTTAAACCATATGTATTTCATTCCATATGGTTTAAAAATACTTCATCTCTTCTTTCCCCACTCAACAAAAAAGTTTGGATATTGAGATTTTATATGAGGCTAATGTGAAAGAGGTTTTGTATAATAGCTGCTTCCATTATTTTGGATGTGCTTTGACTAGACTTTAAAGAATAACTTAGAAAGAAAATATGAGAAAGAAGTGCTTACCGTTCATTTTTACTTGCCTATTATTATCAAGCACCACCATTCACAGTTTCGCAATTGCTAAAAATGATACCACAAAAGTAGCTCAAAAATCTGAGCTACTTTTTGAATTAAAAAACGGGGACAGGGTGGTGTTATTAGGTAACTCTCTGGTAGAGAATGATTTGCACTACGGCTATATAGAATTTGCACTAACCTCCAGATGGCCCGAAAATGACGTTACTTTCCGTAATCTTGGCTGGTCGGGAGATACAGTCTTTGGAGACGCGCGTAGTTACTTTACTTCTCCGCCTAGTGCTTATGATTTGCTGATCAAACAACTAATCAATGCACAACCAACGGTGGTCTTCTTAGCTTATGGAGCAAACGAAGCCTATAAAGGGGAGGCAGGCGTATCTGATTTTGTTCAAGGACTAAATCAGTTGCTTGACAAAATTGATAGCCTCGGTGCCCAAACTGTTCTTCTGTCACCTATTCCACAAATGCCTGTTGGCTCCCCTACTGTCGATGTATCGGCACGCAATGAAAATTTGAAGCTTTATGCCGATGCAATATCTAAGGTAGCTTCTGAGCGTGATAAACAATTTGTCGATCTTTTTACCCCATTTCAGAAGATTGACAAAAATTTGCCATTAACGACAGATGGCGTTCATTTGAATAAGACCGGATATTATCACTTGGCTGCTATGGTAGAAGATGGCTTGGGCTTATCACCCCGCAAGTGGTCAGTAAAAGTGGATCTTTCTAAGCAAAAGGTTGAAGCAGCAGGTACTCCTAAAATTTTAGTGGCTGATATTGGGAATGGAGAAGTCAATTTTACTATGAACGAATCCTTGCTGCCGCTACCCCTACCTGACCATGAAGGAAAAGCAGGAAATTACGCACCTGAACTCAAAATAGTAGGCCTCACAAAGGGATGCTATACATTGACGGTTGATGGCACCCAAGTGGCATCTGCAACCGCTAAGCAATGGGCTGAAGGGGTAGCGATTAATCAAGGAACTACATTCAGCAGAGCCGATCAATTACAAGACCAAATTTTGAAAAAGAACGAGTTGTTTTTCCGGCAGTATCGTCCACTCAACAGAACTTACATAACTGGATTTCGTGCTTACGAACAAGGTCGGCATGCTGAGGAGCTTGAGCAGCTTAATCTTATCATTAAGTGGATGGAAGGCCAGATCGCAGGAACCCGCACTCCAAAGTCAAATATGTATCAGCTCGCTTTAATAAAATAGTTTCATGAAAGAATTGGCCAAAAGAAGAAAAGTAATGAGCGACAGGTTTTCTAATTTACCCAAACGATCTAAGCAGAGAGATCATACACTGTTCAGCTTGCTTCGCACAAACATGAAATATTTGCTGATCTTTTTCTCCGCTTTACTGATCAACAATTTCTCATTTGCCCAGAATAATCTGCAAGACATTCCAAACCCGGACCCTCAGCAACAACTGGAGATGCTGCATGTGGCAGATGGATTTGAGGTCAATTTGTTTGCCACGGAGCCGATGGTAGTCAAGCCAATTCAAATGAACTGGGATGCTGAAGGTAGACTGTGGGTTGTCAGTAGTACGATATACCCCCACCCAAAACCTGGTGAGGCTGCCAATGATAAGATTTATGTACTGGAAGATACCAATAAGGACGGAACAGCTGATAAGTCCACTATTTTTGCAGAAGGTCTGTTGACTCCTACCGGTATTTTGCCGGGGGATGGCGGCGTTTATGTGGCCAATTCTACCGAGATTTTGCACCTCAAAGATACTGATGGTGACGGGAAAGCTGATCAGAGACAAATCATATTGAGCGGCTTCGGAACAGGCGATGCACATCATCTTATCCATACTTTCCGATGGGGTCCGGAAGGCATGCTGTACTTTAATCAATCAATTTATATCTACAGTCATATTGAGACACCTTGGGGAGTTAAGCGGCTTGAGGGTGGTGGTGTGTGGCGATTGCGTCCCCAAACACTTGAGTTGGATATATATGCACGCGGGCTGGTAAATCCTTGGGGATTACAATTTAACCGATGGGGACAATCATTTTTGACGGATGGTGCAGGTTACGAGGGCATCAACTATGCGTTTCCCGGGGCTACCTTTCTGGCTACGCCTGGTGCTGAAAGAATGATACAAGGACTGAATCCCGGGCAACCCAAACATAGTGGCCTAGAAGTCGTCTCAGGCAGACATCTGCCAGCTTCCTGGCAAGAAGGCTTTATCACCAATGACTTTCGGGCGAACAGGGTCAACCGTTTTATGCTGGAAGAGCAGGGTAGCGGATATGCCACCAAACAGGCAGAAGACTTATTATGGACAGATCATGTTGCATTCCGCCCGGTTGATGTCTCCATCGGGCCTGATGGCGCTATTTATATCGCAGACTGGTACAATCCAATCATTCAACACGGTGAAGTTGATTTTCACGATCCCCGTAGAGATCAGCAGCATGGCCGCATTTGGCGTATCACTGCCAAAAACAGCCCATTGATCACCCCCCCCAGTTTGGTTGGAGCTAGTGCCAAAACGCTTCTGGATGCACTCAAACTACCGGAAGATTGGCCCCGTACACAGGCCAAACAACTACTCAAAGAACGAGGTGCTGATGAAGTGGTTCCAGTGCTGCAAGCCTGGGTTCGTGACTTAGACACTGAAGAGGCCGAATACGAACACCATCTACTGGAAGCCCTTTGGGTTTATCAATCACTTGATGTTGTGAATGAGACGCTGCTCTGTGACCTTCTGGAGGCAAAAAGTCATCATGCCAGGGCAGCAGCAGTCAGGGTACTTTATTTTTGGCACGATAGAATCAATAATACCGCTAAGCTACTTGAGCATGCGGTAGCAGATGAGCATCCACGCGTACGATTGGAGGCAGTGATTGCCCTTCGTCAGCAGCAAACCGCTGAGGCTGCATCCTTGGTATTGACAGCACTGGATTATCCAATGGACGAATTTCTGGATTTTGCACTTTGGCAAACCATTCGCGAGCTCGAACCACTTTGGATGGCTCAACTTAAAGCTGACCCCAATTTCTTCGGTAACTCAAAAAAGACAGCATTTGCACTCAAGGCAGTAAGTGACCCTGATGCTGTCAGTATGCTTGTTCAGCTTTATCAACAAGGGGAAGTACCTGAAGAGTATCATGCCGATGTACTTAATGCTATCGCCAAATGGGGGAATATTGCTGATTTGAACATGCTCTTCGATCTGGCAGTAGCTGACAATGCTATACATGAGAATAGTCGGGCCGCGCAACTCAATGCATTGGAACAGGCCGCAGTTCAAAGAGAGAAAAAACCGGATCGCGACTTAGACAGGATTACTCGTTTCATTGACAGTGAAAATGAAACGATAGCGGTTAGTGCCGTGCGCTTGCTTGGATACTGGGATATGAAAGGGTCTAGCGATCAGTTGGTTGTACTCGCTAAAAATGGTGATAAAGATATGAGAAAAGCAGCATTGGGGGCACTCGCTTCAATGAATGATGATAGAAGTCGCGATCTGTTAATTGACATGACCAGTGAACGTTATTCCCCTGAGTTGCAGTTAATGGCTACTACTGAATTAGTATCTTTAGATGTTGCTAAGGCGGCAAGCCTTAGCGTGGAAGTATTGCAAAATTTACCGGAAAACACAGATGCTTCCGAACTTTTCTCAGCGTTTCTATCCCGTGAAGAAGGCGTAAGTGCATTAGCCGAAGAACTTACCAACACCAAAATACCAGAAAATGTAGCCAAGACCGGCAGACAAATTGTGCAGCGCAAACTTTCGGGACGCAGAGATGGAGATGAGGATGTTAAGCTCCTGAAGCAAGCGCTTGAAGCTTCTGGTGGCACACTTCCCCCCGAACGTATGCCTCAGCAACTTAGTGACCGGGAAATCAATGATCTTGAGCGAGAAATAAAGATAATAGCGAATCCGGAAATTGGAGAATCAATATACCGAAGAAAATCTCTCAATTGCATGACCTGTCATGCCCTTGGAGGAGCAGGCGGGCTCATTGGACCGGATCTGAGCAGTCTGGGTACGAGTACACCAACTGATAACATTATTCGCTCTTTGCTCTCTCCTAGCGAATCTGTTAAGGAAGGATATGAGTTGCAAAAAGTAACTAAAAAAGACGGTAGTGTAGTAATGGGATATCTTGTGCATAACGCATCTACCGAAGTAGTACTGCGTAACGTAGCTGGTCAGGAAGTATCCATTCCGAAAAACCAGATTGAAGCGCATGAAAATGTTCCGGGTTCGCTTATGCCCCCGGGATTAACGGCTAGTCTGGAGAGAGAGGAGTTCATCAACTTGGTCGGTTTTCTTTCCAAACTTGGTGAGCCAGGCGAGTTTCGTGTTCCTAACCAACAGTTTGTACGACGTTGGCATACATTAGCTGATAACAAAGAGGTAGCTACCATGATCCGTGAGCAGGGCTTAAATTACATCACCAAGAAAAACACGAAAATGTACTGGCAACCCATGTATAGCCAGGTTTCTGGCGATCTACCGGTTGAAGAAATGTCAGCGATGGCGCTAAGTACAAAACAGCGCTACAGCTTCATAAAATTTGAAATTGAAGTGCTTAGCTCAGGCAATGTGGACTTATTATTTAATTCCACCCAGGGTATTACTGCGTGGGCAGACCAAGAGCCACTAAACTTACTGGATGATGGAACCCTGGTAAACCTATCGCAAGGTAACCATGAAATTACGCTTGCCATTGACCGGAATGTATACCAAGGTGAGACTGTCAGCCTACAACTACAGGACGCGGAGAGTTCCCCAGCGCAGGTAAGGCTGGTGATGCAGGAATGATGTTGCTATGTAATCTGGTTCTTTGACAATTTATGTGGAGAATGGATTTACGAAGTTTGCAAACTTCATCTGCGCTCTTTGTGTGGACTTTTCTTTGCGACCTTTGCGTGATAAAAAGAGTTCACGCAGAGACCGCTAAGGTTATTAATGCAAAGTGCGCAAAGATTTTCATGAATAAGTTTTCGGTTGAATTAAAAAATCACTGTATCTACATTATTTGTCAAAGAGCCAGTAATCTTTACTACTATTTATTTTTAGGTACGCAGATGAATCTGGCATATCTTGCGTAACATCAGAAAAATTTCACGGCCTGATTAAACGTAGAAGCTGTTTATCATTCGCACACTGATGTTTAGGTGTAACATCTTGTTCCAAGAAAGCTGCTTACTCTTTCTGGCTGAGCTTATAAATTTTGCCATCAAAGCCACAAATCAGCAATTCCTGCGCTTTATTAACACCAAAGGAGGAAATAGGAAAATCAGCATCCAGTATTTCGGTATTGACCGGATTTTTCAAGTCAGTGAAGTCTAAAGCCCAGATCCTGCCCGATACATAATCAGAGAATATATACTTGCCTTCCAAATCAGGCAATGCCTCACCCCGGTACACAAAACCTCCGTTAATGGATACATCACCTTTGCTGTGATCGTATTCCCAGATGGGAAGCGATTCTTCAGGTATATCGCAATTTTTTTCAGGCTTGAAGCAATGAAAACCTTCGGTAAGGTTCCAGCCATAGTTACCGCCATTTTTTACAATATCAACCTCTTCGTAGGTGTTCTGCCCCACATCGCCTACCCAGAGCCATTCAGTTTCTGGATCAAAGCTAAACCTCCAGGGATTCCTTAGCCCAAAAGCATATATTTCTTCCCTAAAGCCTTCATTATTATTGGCAAATGGATTGTCAGCAGGAATACCATACTGCTGCCCATCAGCGGGCTGATCTACATCAATGCGCAAAATAGTACCCAGCAATGTTGTTCCGTCTTGGCCATTTCCCTTCGGATCGCCGCCCGAACCTCCATCTCCTACGGCAATGTACAGGTATCCGTCGGGGCCAAAAGCTACTTGTCCACCATTATGGTTGTCATAAGGCTGCTCATACGACATCAAGATTACCTCACTTTCTGCAAGTGCCTGATCGGAATCGTTGGGTGATACCTGGAAGCGGGAAATCAGCGTACGAGATGGATCATTTACGGTATAATTCACATAAAAATACCCGTTATCTTCAAAATCAGGGTGAAAAGCCAAGCCCAGCAAACCTTCTTCATTTCCTTTATCATCTACTCTGCTTTCAATGTCTAAAAACACTTTCTTGTCCGATACTTTAGCATCATCTTCAAAAACAGAAATGACCCCGCGTTGTTCTACCACAAAAACCCGATTAGAGTTATCGCCAGGATGTTGAAAGTCAACAGGCCGGGTAAATGATAGATTGGGATAAGCGAGAATGATATCAAATGAAGCCTCTACAGCGGTTCCCTTTCCGGGGTCATCTGTAAGGTCATTGGTGCAAGCAGGAAAGCCCGATAAAATCAAGGATAGGGTGAGGAAAGAAAAAAGCATAGCAATAATTTTCATTTTTTGACAAACTAAATAATTAACTATTATACAACTACCGAAATAAGGATTTGGTTACTAAGTGCTTAAAGATAAAATCAGTCATTTTTTTCAAGCATGGATAAAAAGGTTTCAACGCCTGGGTAGTGCTAAAGATGTAATGCTAGGTGTTGGTTGTAATGGCAGATAAAATGTTTAATAGCACCTATATGGTTGCTTTGTTTTTTAGAGAAAGAGAGTG
>JBBSOG010000317.1:0-7097 GCA_038259985.1 Cytophagales bacterium | reverse complement strand
TTTGGTAAATGAAATTATGGTTAACGCTGGAGGCAAAGTAGAAACGAAAAGTAAATATGGTAAAGGGACAACATTTACCTTATTCTTTAAGCAATGAAGATGAGTGAACCAATCTGAAAGCAAAGCATGTTGCACTGCTGGGGATCATCACTATTTTTTGCTGATCAATTTTACACCTAATCATTTTACCTTCCACTTTTTTACCTCCTGAACTATGAAAATTGCCTATATCTCCACTTTTTTGCCTCGGGAATGCGGTATTGCTACCTTTAATGATAATGTGGAAAGGGCTATCCATGCCAACTTCCCGGACCAGACTGCTGCTGAAAGAGGTTTTGGCATCGCCATCAACGATTCGGAAGAGCTGCAAACTTATGATTATCCCGACCATATTAAATTTATCATCCGGCAAAATTACCAGAAAGATTATATTCAAGCCGCTAATTTTGTCAATACCAGCGATGTACATGCCGTAGTGATGGAACATGAGTTTGGAATTTATGGCGGTGAAAGTGGTGTGTACATTTTGCCGATGTTACATCGTTTGGAAAAACCTTTGTTTTCCATACTGCATACCGTGCTAAGAGAACCTTCGCACACGCAGAAACTCATCATACAGGAAATTGCCGAACGCTCTGCCAAAGTGATTGTGATGAGCCGCCGGGGTATAGAGTTCCTGACTACCCTCTATGATATTGCGCCTGAGAAAATCCAATATATTGAGCATGGCGTTCCCGACCTGGAAGCGCCAGTGATTAATCCTCTAAAAAAAGTGTCAACTTTCCGTAACTCCAGGGTACTCCTTACTTTCGGTTTGCTGAGTCGTAACAAAGGCCTGGAAACCGTGATCCGGGCTTTGCCCAAAATCGTAGCGCAGCATCCTGATGTGATGTATGTGGTGCTGGGCAAGACCCACCCGGGCATATTGCGTAATTCAGGAGAGGAATACCGGGATCATCTGAAACGCCTGGCTGTCCGCTTAAAAGTAGACAAACACCTGACCTTTATCAACAAATTTTTGTCAGAAGCGGAGTTGATGAATTACCTGACTGCAGCCCATATCTATGTCACACCCTATCTCAATGAAGCACAGATCACCAGCGGTACTTTGTCTTACGCGGTAGGCGCCGGAGCGGCAGTAGTTTCCACACCTTATTGGCATGCTTTAGAACTTTTGGAAGATCAGCGGGGAAGCTTATTCAATTTTAAGGATCATGAAATGCTGGCTGAAACTGTCAATGAGCTGCTGGACCAACCGGATAAACTGGATAGCCTGAAGCGGAATGCCTACGACTATGGCTTGCATCTACGCTGGCCCAAAATCGGCGCTGACTACATCCGCACGATGTATGAGGTAATTGAACAAGAAGCCTTTACTGAAAAAGACCTGCTACAGATCATAGACCCGGAAAGAATCCCGGAGTTCAGCCTCGCCCATGTATGCAGGCTTACCGACGATACCGGTATTGTGCAGCATGCCAAATATGGTATACCCAATCTGAAAGAAGGCTATTGTCTGGATGACAATGCCCGTGCTTTGATCATGGCACTGATGGCTTACCAGCGTAACAAAAGTGAGGAAGCCTTGAGGTTGTTGCCCATCTACCTCAGTTTTATCCACTATATGCAGTGTGACGATGGGAACTTTCGCAATTTTTTGAGCTTCAGGCGGGAATATCTGGATGAAGTAGGATCGGAAGATTCTTTTGGCCGTACCGTATGGTCTTTAGGCTATCTGGTCAGATGCGCACCTAACAACTCTTATCGGGAATTTGCAGGCGAACTGTTTTTGCGTTCTGTTCCTCATTTCAGGCAATTGCATCATTTGCGGGGTATGGCCAATGCCATCATCGGCATCAGTTATTATCTGAAAGTGCATCCCGAAGATGAGCTGTTGACTCGTGAACTCATTGACCTCACCACACCTCTCTTGCAGGCTTATGCGCAGCATAATGGCAATGACTGGCATTGGTTTGAAGAAAAAATGACTTACGATAATGCCATATTACCTCTGGCGCTCTTGCATTCCAGCGAAATTACCGGGAATGAAAGGGTAAAAGCGGTAGCGATGGAATCGCTGGAGTTTTTGGATAAGCTTACGCTCAATAACGGGTTTCTCAGCCCGGTAGGCAACCACGGATGGTATCAGCGGGGTGCAGAGGTGCCTGTGTTTGACCAGCAGGCTATAGAAACGATGGCGATGGTGCTGATGTACCTTCAGGCGTACCAAAGTACCCATGAGCTTGCCTATATAGAAAAAATGTTTGCCAGCTACCAATGGTTTTTGGGCGAAAATATTCTGCGGGTGCCCTTATATGACCATGAGACCAAAGGCTGCTGTGATGGCTTGCAGGAGACCTCTCTCAACCGCAACCAGGGAGCAGAAAGCACCCTTGCCTATTTGATTTCTCATCTTACGGTACTGAAAGGCCTTGAGTTAGAGCACGAATATGAGCATGCCGCTCAGGAGTTAGCCCCTGTATGATGAAAGTGGCTGTATTAGCGCCCATTGCCTGGCGCACTCCGCCCCGGCATTACGGGCCTTGGGAGCAGATGGCCTCTAATGTCACCGAAGGACTGGTCGCAGCAGGCATAGAGGTAACGCTCTTTGCTACTGCCGATGCGATTACCCAAGCTAAACTGGAAGCTGTGGTGGGCAGCGGATATGAAGAAGATCTCACCCAGGATGCCAAGGTAGTAGAATGCCTGCATATCAGCAACCTGATGGAACAGGCAAATCAGTTTGATGTCATTCACAATCATTTTGATTTTTTACCCCTGACTTACTCTAGGCTCATTGCTACGCCCATGCTGACCACCATTCATGGATTCTCTTCTCCAAAAATTATCCCGGTCTTTCAAAAATACAATAGTACCAGCCATTACGTTTCCATCAGCGATAGTGACCGTAGTCCTGACCTAAAGTATTTGGCTACGGTATATAATGGTATTCGGGGAGATGATTTTACTTTTTCGGAACAGTCGGAAGATTACCTGCTCTTTTTCGGGCGCATCCATCCTGACAAGGGTACAACAGAAGCCATTCAGATCGCCCGGCAAAGTAAGAAGCAGTTGCTCATCGCAGGTATTATCCAGGACAAGGCTTATTTTGATGCACAGGTGAAGCCTTTTTTAGGTGATCAGATAGTATTTTTAGGCGCTGCCGATCCGGAGCAGAGAAACAAACTTTTAGGGAAAGCCAGCGCTTTGCTGCACCCCATTCTTTTTGACGAACCTTTCGGCTTAAGCGTAGCGGAAGCCATGCTGTGCGGCACACCGGTCATCGCCTTTGACCGAGGTTCTATGCCGGAACTGATCCTGCACGAGAAGACAGGTTTTCTGGTTAATAATGTGCACGAAGCGGTGACAGCGGTACATCAAATCAGCCGGATCAACCGTCAGCACTGCCACGAATGGGCTTTGTCTCAATTCTCCCAGGAAAAGATGGTCAATGATTATTTAGCGCTCTATCAGCACGTTTTAAAGTGAGTTGGTTGGTTTTGTTATACAACTTGTCCAGCAAAGCATTTAGGTCTACCGTGGCAAAGGAGGAGCAGTAATCAGAAAGTCCGTAGGGAATGATCAGTTGCCCATTGTGAACAATGGAGCCACAGGAATACAACACATTAGGCACATAGCCTTCCCTTTCATCCTTATTAGGAATCAGTAGTGGTTCATCCAGGTGCCCTATTTCTATGGAAGGGTCATCAAGTTGTAAGAGACTTGCCCCGATACAATACTGCCGCATAGGACCCACACCGTGGGTAATCAACAGCCAGCCATATGCTGTTTCTATGGGTGAACCGCAGTTGCCTACCTGTATAAATTCCCAAGGGTATTTAGGCGCTTGTATCTTGACTGGGTTTTCCCACATATTGATATTGTCGGAGTATATGATGTAGTTGTTCCAGCCATCATTACGGGAAGCCATCACAAACTTACCATTAATCTTTCGGGGGAATAGTGCAAAGTTTTTATTCTGGGTACCGGCACCATAGAGAGGCATGATCTTAAAATTGTAAAAATCGTGTGTCTTTAGAAGTTTAGGTACTATAGTTTCCCCATCATATGCTGTATAAGTAGCAAAATATACCAAGCTTCCATCATCTTCGGTGAATCGTACAAAGCGGGCATCTTCAATGCCTTTGCGCTCAAATTCAGAGATAGGAAAGATCACCCGGTCGGAAATATCCGTATCCAGGGAAAAGGTGATTTCATAGTAAGAATCAGCGAGCCACAGTACTTTCTCATACTCCAGTTTAGCCTTTTCATCGGGCTGTGATTTCTTCTTTTGGTTGATGAGCTTTTTGAGCATGTCATAATCAAAATATTCTTCCAACTGATCTCCCACTTCTTTGATTACATGCTTGGCGATCTGACCGCTAAACGCATTGTCAAAAAATATTTTCTTTTCATAGGCAGCACTATGGATGATATCTGCCTCATCTACATGATTACCTACCGGGTCCACACTGATATTATTATCTTTATCAAGTAAAGCCCTGCGAAAAGCAATAGAAGAAATATGTCCTTCACCCACTGCCCTGAAACTTATGATGATCCGTTTTTGTCCCTGTTCCAGTTCCGTCTGGTCCGGGTCTTCTACGATAGAAGGGTTAAAAAACGCGGCTGATTCTATAGAATATTCATGGGTGAAAAAAGAGCCAATCAACAGTTTGCGATACGTATCCAACTGATCGTAATCTATACCCATTTCAATAAAAAGATATTTTAAACGGTTACAATGCCGGTTCAGTACTTTGGTAATGTTGCGGTGCCTTCTGGAATATTCCTGGAGAATAGGGGAGATGATCCCAAAGACCTTCTCACCACTGATTTCCATCACTCTTTGAATTACTTGTCTTGCACGCTCATCTCCGTTAAAGAAATAGCGGGCAATGACACGTTTGGAATCAGGGTATACTTTTGTATTTTTTCGTTCAATGGAAAGTCTCATGAGATCACAGGATGTTTTTTTCTAAAAGTATTTTGTTCTAGGAAGGTATAAGGGAAAAGAATAATGTATAGTTACATTTATTGTGCCACCTATGAAGGCTCATTGAAGCAGGATGTTTAACAAAACAATGAGATACACTTTTTGAGCATCTCATCAGCGGCTTATTTGATAGCCAGAAGTTTATTTCAAATAATGATTTTGCAGAATCATTATTATTTCATACATTTTCTTTTAATCCTATGAAGTTTTTTCTCCTACAATTATTGGTTTTCAGGCTATTACATATCAATTGGCGTTGAATCATTTAATGTTCTGTCCATTTCATCCATACCCTGATTCATTTCAGTTTTAAAGGTCTCCCATTTTTCCTTTCCGCCCGCTTCAAAATTATCCATCTTCATTTTCAGTCCACTGTTTTGTTGTTCCAATACAGTGATTTTTGATAATCTGCTTTATTTTCCTGTTTTTCATTTTCTATTCATGCTTTAAATGCCAGGATATTTTTGGTATACACTTCAAGCTTTCGTGTAGTTTCCTTTCTATAGTTTTTCATATCTGCCAGATAGGCTTCATCGTCTCTCCCTAACTTCACTGAGTCTTCAAATCATCAATGTTGATGCCTGCTATCAATAAAAATATGGCAGTCATGATTGAGTCTGTATCCTCTCCCTTCCTGTTGATTTATTGAGTTAAGTATTGAGCCTCTATTTGCCTTCATTTTTACATACTTTTATTTTTTATACTTCTTCATTTTCATAGGGTAGTTCAAATTCCTCATTCATAACACCTTTGCTTAACAAATATGCTTTAAGCTTAGTATATTTTTTTTGATTAGCACATTTTATGGGAAAGTTAGCATCACAATCAACTGGTACTTTCCCTTCTTGTATCAATAGTCTCACCAAACCTAAAAATCCTGCTTTGCATGTCTCAAGCATCGGAGGAATTAATTCATTCACTCTTAGTCTTGAAGCAAAATACTCTCCTTGGAAATAATTGCCTTCCTTGAAAACGTCTAATATGTATTTCTTCTGTTCTTTCTTAGTAATGTCTTTGGCAATATCAATCTGATCCTTCATGAAAGCTATGATCTCTTCTCTAGAAAAGTTTAACTGCTCATGAAGCATCTCATTCTCCGTGGCCAAAGCATAAGAAAAAAGTACAGGATTATGCCATTGTTCATCAGGGATAAGCCTTAAAATTCTTTTCAATAATTCTTGCCTTTCTTCTTGAGCGGCTAGCATGAGCAGTATTTCATCATCATAAAAAGTTTTGTATTTGCTTTCTATCAGATCCAGACAAAAATGGAGAAACTCATTCACCCTGGCAGGGGGATCAAGGAGCAACTTTTTGATTAGAGAGGTAATCCACTTCAAGGAAGGGGCATCAATATGAGTAGTAGTTGCTTTGGTAATCAACAGCTTAAAAAGCTCAAAATGATTTTGTCCTGCTGCTTGATGGATCAGTGGACCCAATCGATAAAGGGGCACCTCTACCAGTGGTAAAATATCTTTAAACTGATCTATACTCCACCTATGAGTAGGATACGGGCTACACATTTCCTCGATTAGATTAGGATATTCTGAAAGATCCATATCAAATTTTTGAATTGCATACATGAACTGCTTCCAATCATATTTGCCCACCAGGTTCAACAATACAATAGGGTTTGCCTGTAGCGCCATCTCTTCGTCCTCTAGCAAAGTCATATACAATTCAGCCTGATTATTTTCAATTAGCCAAGCTTCGTATCCTTTATTGTTTCCATGGTAGATAAAAAAAGATCCTCCACATATGAAAAATCCCTCATCCGCCAATTTTTTCATATCCTCCAGACTATCTAAAGCATAAGAATCTTCTACAATAAATTCTAATGAACGTATTCCTTCATATGAAGTCATGTGGGAGACCACGTCCCAATGACCCTGCATAATGTGTTGTATCTCTATATCTTTGGGAAGAGAAACTTTCAATACCTGAGTAGGAGCAAATTTACTTCTTTGCTTACTCAGAACTTCTACCAGCAAATTTCCTAGATAAGGAAGCAGTACTGCATCTTTTGCATTTAGGTCTCTCACTTCTTTAAAACCCATATATTCACCATCATGATGCATTACATTGGCAAGTTGTCCCTCTTGAT
>JBBSOG010000316.1:0-7098 GCA_038259985.1 Cytophagales bacterium | reverse complement strand
GAAACCTCAAATCATTCAGTGATTATCGGTGAGGACTTTGCGGAAGCTTCCGCTAGGAGTACCCCCAGTGTAGTATATATCAGGACGGTAGCTGAAAATAATTATCGGGGAAGTAGCTGGATGGAGCTTTTTTTTGAAGGTAAAACCAGCCAGCAAGTGAGCAGTGGCTCCGGGGTAATTTACACCGATAATGGCTTGATCATCACCAATAACCATGTAATTGATAACGCCACTCAGATTGAGGTGATTCACAATAAAAGAACATATAATGCTGAAGTGGTGGGAACAGATCCCTCTACTGATTTGGCAGTACTCAAAATTGAAGGGGAAGCACTGCCCGCTATCCAACTAGGCAATTCCCGTAACCTTCGTGTTGGCGAATGGGTGTTGGCGGTAGGAAACCCTTTCAATTTAAATTCCACCGTGACAGCAGGTATTGTGAGTGCTAAAGGGCGGGAAATCAATATTTTGCAGAGTAAGTTTCCCATAGAGTCATTTATACAAACAGATGCCGCTATCAATCCTGGGAATAGCGGAGGTGCGTTAGTTGACCGAAATGGAAACCTGATAGGCATCAACACCGCCATTCTTTCCCATACTGGCTCTTATGCAGGATATGGTTTTGCGGTACCTGTAGATATTGTCAAAAAAGTGGTGGATGATATCATAGAATTTGGCGAAGTACAGAAAGCTTTTTTTGGGGCTGAGGTGGTAGATGTCAATTGGGAGATTGCAGAAAAACTAAAGACCAAAGAATTGAACGGCGTAGTACTCAGCAACTTACAGCACTCTGGGGCAGCAGAAAAAGCAGGCTTACAAAAAGGGGATATCATTTTGAAGATTGATGAGTTGCCGGTAAATTCAAGAAGCGATTTTGAAGAATTGATCTCTTATAGAAATCCCGGAGACCATATTGATGTAGTTTATAAGCGTGAAAATAAGTTAAAGCAGATAAAGATGGAACTTACCAACCGGGAAGGTACGACCAGCTTTATTAACCGGGAAATTTATGCATCAGAACGATTGGGCGCAGAATTGGAAAGTGTATCCCGCGTAGAGGCAGATTTACTGGATATAGAAGCAGGTGTGAAAATCAACAAGGTAAATAACGGACTTATCAAACGCCTGGGCATTGAGGAAGGATTTGTGGTGACGGCAATCAACAAATACCCGGTAAACAGCCCAGAGGAATTGGAAGAAATACTTACCAAAGTACGTGGTAGGGTCAGGGTTGAGGGCGTTAACAAAAAAGGGGTGAGGGGATATTATTCCTATCACTTTTAGTAACCAAATTTTATTTGGTTTGCGACAAATTAAAAATTAGGTAAGAATCGTGAAATAGACTCTGAAACCAGAATTAAATTTCGTTATTACGGTCTTCTTCGCTATTTTCTACTTCAGTAAAGCTGAAGTTATATAGTACCATTATGAGCATAATTAGAGGAAGAATATGTAAGATAAAGTCGCGATTAGACGCTAAAAGTAGCGATAAGTCGCTTATAAACTGATAATTAAGCCATTCCATAGTGAAAATATTTTTTTACCTTTTTTCTATATTAATGAAAAAAGATATTAAAACTTGTGTTTAAGAAATAAAAAAGCTCAGCTAAAAGCTGAGCGATGTACTATTAGTTGAAATATGTATTAATTTTACTTGTTGATCAATTTCATCTACTTACAGTTTTATTATTACTTTATTCCCCAATAATTTCTTTTCCAATCATTTCAAATACTTTTTTAACCTCAGCATCTAAGTCTAAAAAGCCCTTCTGACCGGACTCATCAAAATCGCTGGGGAGTAAATAAGAAATTAAAGCGATGACTTCCTCGTTCCCTTTAGCATAATCGTAGTAACTATAGGCCATTGGGATCAATACTGATTGATCAAACCCCGCATCAGCATACAAACTGACCCATTGCGATTCCATAATGATGACAAGCTTTTGGGAAATATTGGTCTTAACAGCTTTAATTTCTTCTATATTTTTTAGAAAATCGGGGTCATTTTTTGGATCGAGGGTTCCATATCTATCAAAACCAATCCAATTGATGTCATCAGTAATTCTCAGTTCTGTTATCGCTGCATAGCTTTCTATCAGCATAATGGGAACCGTTGGGAATTTTGATTTGACCAAATTAGTTACGATCGCTAAATCAGCCATATTCATGTTGTTCCAGGCAGGTTCATCTGCCACTGTGAAAGCAGCTATTCTATCAATCGGTAAATCAGTATTGTTAGAAAGCCATAAGTCAAATAATTGCTGATAATTTTTTTGAAGCACATAACGAACGGTAGTAGGGGAAGTACTGTCAGGTAGCCTGTCTAAGAAAATACCATCAAGGTGAATAAATACTAGGTTCTGGTTCTGAGTATTCTCCACGACTCTCAGTTTAATATTACTGAAATCGTGAAGGCACATATCTACTAGGTTAACAAAATCATCAACTTCATCAAGTTTGTCTTCTCCAGAATCGGTGACTGCAAATCCAAAATATTGGATATGACCGGCCTCACCTGATGGCTGTTCATCATTTTGATCAGCACACCCTGATGTTGATATTACAAGCAACATAATGAAGAGTAATTTTTCTTTCATAAAGTCTATCTATTTTAATGATGTAAATAAATATCAGTCAATCCATCATCTAATTGAAAGCCACCAAGACGTGTACACTAACCCAAATTAAGCCCGTCTTCAGCTTCTAACGAAAATAAATGAAAATAAACACCAAAAGTTGAAGGTGTTTTTCCATTACACCCCCACTGGTATATAATACCTGTGCTCAATGTAAAATTGCGCAGGCAAAACTAATCACAACCAAAGACAAAAATTATGAACAAATCCTTACGCTATGAAAAGGGAAAACTTCCCTTGATGATTCTTTTGTGTTTATGCACTGGCTTATATAGTCGTGCACAAAACCTTACTGATGCGCCAGCCATAGAAAATACACAACTAGCGGTTTTGGCAGAAAATCATAACCCACTTTCATCAGAAAGCAGTGTAATGGTAAATGTTTCAGGAACGGTTACTGACGTTGCCGATGGACAGGCTTTGCCCGGCGTCAATGTGTTGGTCAAAGGGAGCAGCACCGGAACAGTCACTGATATAGATGGCAAATACAACATCAATGTACCCAATGATGATGATGTGCTGCTGTTTTCCTCCATCGGCTATACTTCTCAGGAAGTGCCCTTAAATGGCAGGACGGTCATTGATGTGGCCCTTTCGGAGGATGTACAAAGTCTGGAAGAAATTGTAGTCGTAGGCTATGGTAGCCAACTCAAGAAAGAAATCACCGGGGCCGTACAAACGATAGATGCCACTGAACTTCAGGATGTACCAGTCTCTCAGGTTACCCAAAAACTCCAGGGCCGCCTGGCAGGTGTGCAGATCAATCAGACCACCGGTAAGCCTGGTCAGGGTATGAATGTCAGAATACGGGGACAACTGTCTGTTTCAGGGGGTAGCGATCCTTTATATGTAGTAGATGGTTTTCCCATTACCGGGGATATCAGCAACCTTAACCCTGATGAAATACAGGATATTTCGGTGCTGAAAGATGCTGCTTCTACTTCTTTGTACGGGTCACGGGCAGCCAACGGGGTTGTACTCATTACGACCAAAAAAGGAAAGGCTGGACAGACTAACGTAGGCTTTACTGCCTATGCAGGGATACAGGAAGTGCCTGAAAGAGGTAGGCTGGAAATGATGAATGCTGAGGAATTTGCCCAGTTCAAAAAAGAATTCTACGAAGATGCAGGGCAGCCTGTACCTGAAATATTTCAGGACCCTTCCCAGTTCAGAGGTAAAAACAATGACTGGTATGATGCATTATTAAGAAAAGCCCCCATTCAGAGTTATAACCTGACCATTACTTCCAACAAAGACAAAGTAAATACCGCCATCATTGCCGGGGTGTTTGACCAGCAGGGAGTGGTTTTAAATACTGATTATAAAAGGTACTCACTCAGAATGAATACCTCTTATGATGTATCTGATAAAGTAAGGCTGGGATTCAATATTGCCCCTTCTTACATCAAAGACAACATTCCCCGAACTGATGGAGAGAGAGGTACAGGTATTCTTTTTAACGCCTTGCATACCTGGCCTATTATGCCTATTTATGACGAAAATGGTGAGTTGACCGAGTACAACAAGTTCCCGGCAGAGACAGGTAATATTTTTGCTTATGCCAACTGGGTAAGATCAGCGGACGAACTGACTAACGAAACCAAAGAAGTCAATATTTTGTCTAATGCCTTTGTTGAATTTGAACCCATAGAAGGTTTGGTTTTCAGATCTACTTTCAACGCAGAATTGTATAACTCCAAGTTCTTCTTTTTTAACCCTTCCACCGCTACCAGCAGTATCAACGTTCCGCTGCCTACTACCGCTGTTTCCATCAGACAAAATATGGAAGATTTTACCTGGCTAAATGAAAACCTGGTGACTTATTCCAAAAGTTTTGGCGAACATAATTTTGAGTTGTTGGGTGGTTTTACCTCTCAGAGATTCCGCAGGGATTTGACCCGCATACAGGCAGACACCTATGCGGATGACCGACTACCTACTATACAAGGAGGGATCAATATCAACAGAGGAGGGACATTCAGCGGCGTAGATGAGTGGAGTCTGATGTCATTTCTTTCCAGGCTTACCTACAACTACAGAGGTAAATATCTGCTGACTGCTGCCGTGCGTTCTGATGGTTCTTCCCGTTTCGGTTCGGAAAACCGCTGGGGTGTTTTCCCTTCCGCTTCTTTGGGATGGGTAATTTCAGATGAGGGTTTTCTTCTGGATATGCCCACCATCTCTTTTGCTAAGCTCAGGGCCAGCTACGGAGTTACGGGTAATAATAATATTGGAAACTATACACAATATGCGCTGATCAACAATACAATAAATGCAGTATTTGGAGATAATATAGCCCCCGGATCAGTAGTGACTTCTTTGGCCAATAATAATTTAGGATGGGAGACCACCAAGCAATTTGATATCGGTGTAGACTTGGGCCTATTCAACGATCGCATACAATTCATATACGATTATTATCAGAAAACCACTACTAATCTGCTCTATAGCGTACAGGTACCACAGGAGTCAGGGTTCTCTAATTTCAATGACAATATCGGAGAAATTGATTTTTGGGGGCATGAGGTAGCCATCACTTCCATCAACACTACCGGAAAGCTCAGGTGGACGACCAGTGCCAATATTTCATTTAACAGAAATGAAGTAATGGCTCTTGCCGATGGTATAGACCGTGTATACGGCAGATTTCATATTACCAAAGTAGGAGAGCCTTTCGGTCAGTTCTACGGACATATTGCCGATGGCGTATACTTGAATCAGGAAGATCTTGACAATTCTGCCCAGGTGCCGGGTCGCTCTACGGTAGGTAGTATCAAATTAGTAGATATCAATGGCGATGGCGTAATCACCAATGGAGGAGATAATGACGATCGTGCCATCATGGGTAATCCCTTTCCGGATTTTACTTACGGCATCACTAATAACCTGCGCTACGGTAATTTTGATTTTAGCATTGTTGGTACCGGTTCTCAAGGAAACGATCTGATGGTGCGTCACTTGTACAGTACCACCAACCTTGATGGAGTCTTTAACCTGATGAGAGAAGTGAAGTACCGTTTCAGATCACAGGAAAATCCTGGTAAAGGTTTCTTTGGTACGACTGTGGGGGGTGGAAATGTGACAGGTATTGAAAGAGACTGGATCAACAGCCGCTTCATCACCGATGCCTCTTACTTCACGATCAGAAACATCACGCTCGGATATACTTTTGGGGGTATTGATAAAATCTTCAAATCCGCCCGCCTGTATACATCTATCCAGAACGCCTACATTTTTACCAATTACTGGGGCGGACAAAACCCTGAAATTAGTGTAAATCCTGAGGGAAATGGCGATGGAGGTAACCTAAGCCAGGGAGTAGATATTTCTGGCTATCCGGTGCCCCGTACCTACACCATTGGGGTAAACTTGTCCTTCTAAAAAGATAAAATATAACCTATTTATATTTGACCACCTTATATATCAATACAATGAAAAAACTTAATATTCTGTTCCTATTATTAGGATTAGCACTGCCCTCCTGTCAGGATGATTTTCTGACCATCGTTCCTGAAACTTCTCTTAGCTCGGCTACTTTCTTTACCAAAGAAGCAGATTTTCAACAAGCAGTCAACGGAGCCTATGTGCCTCTACGGAGTATCGTCAATGATAGGGCTTGGCTTTTGGGAGAGATGCATTCCGACAATACGTACTTTGCGCGTAATCCTCTTTTTGGGGCTACCGAACAGCAGGAAGATATTGCTGACTTTGCCATTCCCAGTGATAATGGTATTACCACCAATGTACACGTGCTGAACCAATACCGTCTGGATTATCAAATTATTGCCCGTAGCAATCAGATTTTGTCGCAGATAGATGATGTAGAGTTCAGTGCTGAGTCAAAAAATAACCTCAGAGGACAAGCCTTATTCCTCAGAGGCTATGCTTATTTTGAATTGGTAAGCTATTTTGGCAGTGTTCCTTTACACTTAAGCCCGGTAACTGTACGCCAGGAAGCAGCATTACCATTGTCACCGGAAGAAGCTATTTATGCCCAGATTATACTGGATGTACAGGAAGCAGCCAATTTGCTGCCTCCCAAATCTGAGCAGGAAGCAGGCCGGGCTACTTCCGGTGCGGCAAAGACACTGCTGGCCAATGTATATATTAACCAGGAAAATTGGGCTGAAGCAGAAACTTTGTTGAGAGAAGTAGTGAACAGCAATGAATATGCCCTGATGGATGATTATGCAGATGCTTTTTCCGGTAACTCCAGCAATAAGAACAACATGGAATCGGTATTTGAAGTACAGTTTCAGGAAGGATCGGCAGGATTGAATGGCAGCTTTATTTATAATTTTATGCCCCGTCCGATTGCTGCCGAAGAATTGGTGCTCATTACCGGAACCTCTAATCCTCAGCCACTGAGCGGAGAAGGTAACAATATCCCTACTCCTGATATCATAGCTGCCTATGAAGTAGGAGACGAAAGAGAAGGGGCTTCTATAGGATATATATTTCT
>JBBSOG010000315.1:0-7121 GCA_038259985.1 Cytophagales bacterium | reverse complement strand
CCAATGGGGTAGTAATGATTACCACCAAAGCAGGTAAAACCGGGAAGACGCAGGTCAATATCAACAGCTCATATTCCATCAATGAAGAAATAGGCAGGCTGGATGTGCTCAATGCCCGTCAGTTTGCCGAGTACATCAATGAAGCCCGAAATACCGATTTTTATGATCTGGACAATCTGGAAGCTGATACCGATTGGCAGGACTTGGTTTTCAGACAAGGCAATATTCAGAACCATCAAATCTCACTCTCCGGCGGAAAAGAGAATATAAGTTACTATGTATCGGGCGTGCTTTACGACCAGAAAGGGGTTATTGAAACTTCAGAATACAACCGTATGTCGCTGACCACTAATCTTAAGTTTGATGTATCTGAGCATATTCGCCTCAATTTGAATTCCCTGATACAGAGTACCAAACAGGAAGGTGTACAAACCCAGGCAAGCGGTGGTGGTGGCGGTGACGGAGGGGTAGTAACTGCGGCACAACGTTTTGAGCCTACGGCACCAATATTAGACGAGAACGGTGAATATAATGATAGCCGTGTCGGCCTTGCCCCATTTGACAATCCAGTGGCCGTGCTACGCGGTAGGGAGATGGAAGATAAACGGGAAAACCTACAAACCAATTTGAAAGCAGAGGTTGACCTTGCCGACGGACTGGTGTTTAACTCTACCTTTGGTATCATCTTCAGAAACCAACGAAACGGGAGCTACTTCAACCGGATCTCTAACGTGGGTGAAACCAGTAATGGTGAGGGCTCTCTTTCCAACCGAAGAAACTTTAACTTCCTGACCGAGCAGTATCTAAACTATGATCTCAGCTTGGGAGAACAGCATAGTATTTTGTTTACGGCAGGCTATTCTTATCAAAGCTTTCAGAACGAATATTTTATCGCTACCAACACCGGTTTTATTTCTGACTCCTTTGGTTTTTGGGATTTGAGTGCCGGGTCCAATTTGCAAACACCCAATTCCAACACTTCTTCATCTGAGATATCATCATTTTACGGCAGGGCCAATTATAATTTTGACAATCGTTACCTGCTTACCGTGACCGGGCGTTACGATGGAGCGTCCCAGTTTAGCGAAGGTAACAAATGGTCGTTCTTTCCTTCCGGTGCTTTTTCCTGGAATGTTAGCAATGAAGATTTCTTTCCTGAAAACAATACACTTTCCATATTGAAGTTCAGGACTAGCTACGGCTTGACCGGTAACCAGGCCATTGGCCCTTATGAATCCTTGGCAAGAATTTCTCCTACCTTTTTTGTGATCAACGGTACTATTGTCAACTCAGTGAGGCCAACAGCTATTGCTAACAGAGACCTAACCTGGGAGACTACTACACAGTTTAATGTAGGAATAGACATGGAATTCTTTGCAGGTAGGGTCAACTTTACCGGTGATTATTACCAAAAGAAAACTTCAGACTTGCTGTTTGAAGTGCCTATCCCTGCGTTTTCTGGCTACCAGAGCAGATTATCTAATGTAGGGGAGATTGAAAATAAAGGTTTTGAGTTTTTACTCAGCACCAAAAACCTGGTAAATGAGTTTAAATGGAACACCAATTTTAACCTCACTTTAAACCGCAATCAGGTAGTTTCCCTTCCCGGTGGAACAGACATTATTTATGCAGGAGCACCCGGGTACCTGATCAACGGGGCGCTACAACATGCAGTGCTGAGGGAAGGCGAGCCTATCGGTTCCTTTTATGGATTTGTCTATGAAGGAGTGTACCAGGAAGGTGATGACTTCATCCCCGGAGGAACATTTGAGACCGAAGCCGGAGGAGAAAAATTCGCTGACCTCAACGGTGATGGTGTGTTGAATAATGACGACCGAAAGATCATCGGTGACCCTAACCCGGACGCTATCTGGGGTTTGAACAATGAGTTTTCTTTCAAAGGCTTTGACCTGAATGTTTTCTTTCAGGCTTATACCGGAGGGGATATTCTTAATTTTACCAAGATGGAACTGGACAGGCTCAGTGGAAACAGTAATGCTACAACCGATGCGCTCAACCGTTGGACACCGGAGAACACCGATACCGATGTGCCTAAAGCTACTGGCGGACGGGTGAGCCGCACATCTACCCGTTTTGTGGAAGATGGTTCGTTCATCCGGCTAAAGAATGTTTCGCTGGGGTATAACTTCTCATCAGATTTCCTGAGCAAATTAAAAATCAGAAGCGCTCGCCTGTACGCCAGTGCCCAGAATATACTGACATTCACCAATTACTCAGGCGTTGACCCTGAAGTAGCGTATAAGTCCAGCGGAAGTACCAACAGCAATATTAACCTGGGCCTGGACTATGACAGTTATCCTAATACAACTGCTTATACTTTCGGTATCAATCTGGGATTTTAAGCACCAGTGCTTTTATTTATCAAGCTTAAAACGCTAACTATTAGGGGTTTACAGCAAAATAATACCATAATATTTATGTATGTCCACTTAAAACAACGATCTAAAAATTAACACTATGAAAAGTACAATACTTCTCACACATATATTTCTTTTTTTATCATTAGCATTTGTAGGCTGTACTGACCTGGAAGAAGAACCGGAAGGCTTGCTCGCACCGGAAACCTTCTTCAAAACACCTCAAGACGTAGAAGCCGCCGTATTGGGTGCGTATGCTGAGTGGGTAACAGTGCCTATTAGCCGAGAGCTTCCGCTGGCGCTGATGTTACGCAGTGATATGTCTGACATTGGCGATCGCAATACCAATGGCAATCGTATCGCCATCAATGAATTTGCGATGGATGCCAGCAATAATCTGACGAGCGATATCTGGGAGTATTTATACCGTGCGATTTCTGCTGCCAATACTGCGGCCCAGGCTGCGCAAAGTATTGAGGCAGAGCAAGGCATTAAAGACCGGCTGGAGGCAGAGGCCAGATTTGTAAGGGCTTATTCCTACTATCATCTGGTACGTCTGTACGGGGATGTGCCTTATGTGGAGAAGCCAATAGAGAGTGCTGCCGTACTTGAATCACTGGGCAGGACCCCAGCTTCAGATGTATTCACTGCTATTGTAGATGACCTGATCTTTGCTAAAGATAAGCTTCCCAGCCAACAGCAAGGTGATGTACGCAACCGGGCTACCGCCGGTACTGCCGCTACTGTGTTGGCCGAGGTATATTTAACTTTGGAAGATTATACAAAAGCTGCCGAAGAAGCCCGCTTTGTCATCAATAATGCAGGAGAATTTAATTATCAGTTGGAAGAAAATTATCAGGACTTGTACAATGGTGACCTGGCGGGTAATATCAAAGAACAAATTCTTACCTTGGATTTTCATAACTCGCTGGACGCTAACAATTACAATGTGGATTGGCTGATTGCACAAACCCGGATTCGTGATTTCACCCCCAGAAGTTTGTCCGTACCAGTGCCTACCCTAGCAGTATATAATTCTTGGGATGATCGCGATTATCGTAAAGATATTGCTTTTGAAGATTCTGTCGTGATTGATGGGGTGTTAACTGCTCTGACAGATACTGAATTTACGGCAGCCCGTCCGCATATCGCTAAATACTTCCGCTATCCTGGTCCACAGGATGCCGGGGATGACCGTCGTGGTGATAACGATTATAACCTATATCGCTACGCTGATGTACTGTTGATTGCCGCTGAGGCCATTGCTGAGTCAGAAGGCGTAACTCCTGAGGCGATAGGCTATATCAACCAGATTCGTGAGCGGGCACGTTTTAACGGAGTAACAGTCACTGGTTTTCCGGTGGATGTGAATCCGGGCATCAGTACCGCTGACTTTATTGATGTGGTGAGGGAAGAGCGAAGGTTAGAACTCTCATTTGAATTCAAGCGCTGGTACGACATCAAGCGTTGGGGTATATTGGAAGAAGCATTTACCGCACCTACCAGCTTTGAACCGCATGATGTAAATCCTAACCGTGACTATCTTTTTCCGCTACCGCAAACCGAGGTGGATGTCACCGGATTTGAACAGAATTCAGGTTATTAAAATAGCTGTTATACGATGTTTCAATAAATAATTATATGCACACAACCTACTACACTTGGAGATGTAGATCTGCCAGATTTTTAAAATCTGGCAGATCTGTATTTTTCTCCGTCACAATTATTGGCTTATTATTTTCAATACTTAGCGCCTCTGCCTCATTTGCCCAGTCCAATACTTCCGCCACAGATCATCCCAATGTGCTCTTTATCGCGGTGGATGACCTGAATGACTGGCTGGGTGTGATGCAGGGACATCCTGATGCAAAAACCCCAAATATGGACCGGCTGGCAAAACAAGGAGTGCTTTTTCAAAATGCCCACTGCCAGGCACCACTTTGTGGGCCTTCGCGCGCTTCCATCATGACCGGGCTACGGCCTTCTACCACCGGTATCTTCGGAATGATTGATGATGACAAGATCAAAGAAGACAATGAAGTGACCTCAGATATCATCTTCTTACCGGAGTACTTCAAAAATGAAGGTTATTACACGATGGGCATTGGCAAACTTTTTCACCAGCACGCCCCCGAAGGTTTGTTTGATGAGTCGGGCGGTCGCTATAAAGGCTTTGGGCCGGTACCGGAAGAGCGTTTTGTGTGGGATGGATACGCGGAAGAAAGAGAGAATTATGGTCGTACCAGTACCGATTGGGGGGCTTTTCCTGCGGTTGATTCCCTGATGCCCGACCAGCATTCGGCGGAGTGGGTAGTAGAGCGTTTGCAAAAAGACTACGATCAGCCTTTTTTTCTGGCGGTGGGTTTTCTGCGTCCGCATGTACCGCTCTACGTGCCCCAGCCCTGGTTTGATATGCACCCTACGGAAGGATTAACGATGCCTCCCTACAAGTCAGACGATTTGGAAGATGTACCCGAGGTCGCTTTGCAAATTAATGACCTGCCCATGATGCCCAGCACCGAATGGGCGATTAAGAGTGGCCAGTGGGATGATATTGTACAAGCCTATCTGGCCTGCGTAAGCTTTGTGGATGATCAGGTGGGAAAGGTTGTTGAGGCACTGGAAGCAAGCCCTCATGCGAAGAATACCATCATCGTCTTGTGGTCAGATCATGGTTATCGTATGGGAGAGAAAGGTACTTTTGCCAAACATTGCCTGTGGGAAGAAGCTACGCATACGCCCTTGATCTTTGCCGGAAAAGATATTCCGAAAGGTAAAATAGTCAGCGAACCGGTAGAGCTATTGTCCCTTTACCCAACGTTGCTGGAGCTAAGCGGGCTGCCTACTTATCCAAGAAATGAAGGCCGCAGCCTGGTCCCTTTGCTTCAGGGTGAAAAGCCAGCAGGGGAGTGGCATGCCATCACCACTTATGGGATGAATAACCATGCAGTACGCACGAAAGATTATCGTTACATCCAATATGAAGATGGTAGCGAAGAATTCTATGACCATACCGTTGACCCCCAGGAATGGAATAATGTGGCCGATGTCAAAAAGTACCAAAAACAAAAGCAACAGATCAAGCAGTATCTGCCCACTCAAAATGTCCCCTGGACACAACATTCATCGTATACTTTTCAACCTTATTTTGTAGACCAGAAAGCCCGTTCTGATAAGGCTCAAAATAAATAGTACCCACCACTTATGGTAAAGAAAATATTTTTCGCTTCGTTTTTTTATCTTTTTACTACCTACGCTGCCTTATCGCAGCAGCCTAATATCGTACTGGTCGTAGCCGACGATCTGGGTTATGGTGACCTAAGCTGTTACGGTGCTGAAAATATTAGCACCCCTCATTTGGATAAACTTGCTGAACAGGGAGTGAAATTGACAAGCTTCTATGCCAATGGCCCGGAATGTACACCTACCCGCACTGCTTTGCTCACCGGCAGGTACCAGCAAAGAGTTGGAGGCTTGGAGTGTGCTATTGGCTTAGGTAACATCGGTCGTTACGCTGAAGCCAAGCAGCTTTCTGACCAGGGGAAACTGGGCTTACCCGTTTCTTTTAGTGCCTTACCCGGCATGTTAAATGATCAAAATTATCAGACCGCCCTCATCGGAAAGTGGCACCTGGGGGAAGGCGAAGCTTACCGCCCTGATGCGCATGGTTTTGATTATTCCATTGGGCCGTTAGGGGGAGCGGTAGATTATTTTCATCATACCGAGCCGGTGGGCGAGTTTATTGGCACCTATATGGAAGGTAAGCATGATTTTTATCGCAACGGGGAAGAACATCAGCGGGGAGGTTATTACATGAACCACCTGATCACCGACGAAGCGATTGAGTGGATCAACATTCAAAAAAAAGAACAGCCTTTCTTTCTTTACCTGCCTTATACTACCCCTCACGCACCTTATCAGGGGCCGGATGACTATCAAACTGAGAAGATGGACATGGGCCGCTGGAACAAAATGGAAGATGATACTTATGCCCGCATGATTGAAGATATGGACCAGGGCATCGGTGCTATTCTGAAGCGATTGGAAGATAAAGGCTTCTCTGAAAATACCATAATAATATTCTTTTCAGACAATGGCCCTAACAAAATGGGTAATACCGGACCTTATTCTGGCAATAAAGGGCATGTGTATGAAGGGGGGATACGCGTACCTTGTATCATTCGCTGGCCGGGCAAAATCCAGCAGCGAAGTACTTCCGATCAAATGTCTATCAGTATGGATTTGACCGCTTCCATTGCGGCCGTTACCCAGGCTACACCACCCAAGCCTTTTGACGGAATAGATATCATCGGCCACCTGACTTCAGAAAAAGAAGACTATGACAGGGACTTATTCTGGCAAAAAAAACGTGCTGAACAAGTACGTAGTGCGGTGAGAAGCGGAAACCTGAAATACATCCGGGATGAAGATGAAGGAAAATTTGAGGAACATCTTTTTGATTTGGAAGCTGACCCAGCAGAACAACATGATTTGAAGGCTGAAAGGCCAAAAGATGTAAATCGCTTACAAGAATTGCTACAGACGTGGGCCCGAGAAGTAAAACCAGAGAGAAAAGTCCAATAAAGGTTTACTTGCGTGAATCAGTACAAAGCTTGACCAATGAAGGTGATTTTCTTTCAATTACCTTTTAGATTTTTTTTGAGTACCAAGTAAGAGCATGTTTAAGTTTTTATAAAGTTTTGTATATCAATGCGTTGGCCCGAATATCCGGCGGGCGTGTGT
>JBBSOG010000314.1:0-7197 GCA_038259985.1 Cytophagales bacterium | reverse complement strand
CCACGGTTTCCAGTACATGAACACCTGAACCTTTTTTGGCCATTTTATTCGCTGTTTTTGCCAGTGTTTTGGTAGGCGCAATGCCAATACTTACCGGTATTCCTGTCCACTGAAACACACAGGCTTTTAGCCTGGCAGCCATATCTTCTAGGCTAGGATATAGATGACTATATCCTGAGAGATCAAGAAAGGACTCATCAATAGAATACACCTCAACATCCTCTACGAAATAATGCAGGGCTTCTATCACTCGTGCTGACATATCACCGTATAGTGCATAATTAGAAGAAAAAACAGTGATATGATGCTGTCTGAGTTTATCCTGTATTTCGTGTACCGGCGTACCTATTCTAATATCTAAAGCCCTGGCCTCCTGAGAACGTGCGATGATGCACCCATCATTATTGGAAAGCACCACTACTGGCGTTCCTATAAGCTTGGGATTGAATACACATTCGCAGGAAGCGTAGAAATTATTACAATCTACCAATGCGAACATATCAGCATTCAGATGGGTGAATAATACAGACTGTTAGACTCGCATTTTTAATCTTATTCAGTTTTTTCATGGTATATGGTTAGTTATTTTTCCCAATATACCTATTATGAGTATATTTTGTTCTTAATTTAAGAATAAATAGTTTTATCAATAGCGTTTTCTCAAGGAATAGGGGTATTTTCTTTGTTTGAGCGTATGGATTTGATTGATCTTAGACAGCAACTTTACTAACAGTCTTTAATTTTTTTCAAAAAAAATATACTAGGCTTGGGACATCATCCTTCGTATCCCCATTTCTAACCCTCTTAGTTCTGCTAAGCCACGCATTCTGCCCACGGCGGAGTATCCGGGATAAAACTTACGGTCAGCATCAAAAAGGAACTGGTGGCCGTGGTCGGGACGCATAGGGATCGCTACATCTTCCCTGCCGCTGCGCAATCTTTTTTGTTGCTCTTCTATCACCGCTTTCATCACGGCAAACATATCAGTACTACCAGCCAAATGATCGGCTTCGTGAAAGCTGTTATCCTGATTATGCTGCACATTACGCAGATGCAGGAAATAAATTTTATCGCCCAATCGTTGCACGATGCCCGGCAGGTCATTATCCTTTCTCGCCCCCAGCGAACCAGTACAGAAAGTAATTCCGTTCTGCTTTGAAGGCACACATTCCATAATGTATTTTAAATCCTCTTCCGTGCTCACTACCCTGGGCAAGCCCAAAATCGGGAAGGGTGGATCATCAGGGTGTATACACATATTAATGTCATACTCCTCGGCTACCGGTATGATTTTGCTTAAAAAATAAGCCAGGTTTTCCCTGAGTTGTGTAGCATCAATGTCCTGGTAGCGCTCCAAATGCCCCATAAATTCCTCCGGAGTAAATACTTCATCGGTGCCGGGCAAGCCTGCCATGACGGTTTGCTGTAATGTATCTTTTTCGCTTTCTGAAAGTGCCTGTAGGTAAGTATGCGCAGCTTGTTGTTGTACTTCTGTATAGATTTCTTCCGCCCTTTTTCTTTTTAGCATAAACAATTCAAATGCGGCCAGGGCGACCGGGTCGTAACGCAGGGCATACGAGCCATCAGCCAGTTGATTATTGAGGTGAGTACGGGTCCAGTCCAAGACGGGCATAAAGTTATAGCAGACTGTTTTGATGTTGCACTTGCCAAGGTTTTCTAAGCTCTGACAATATTTATTGATGTATTCATCCCGCTCCTGCCCTGCGGTTTTGATACTTTCATGGATATTCACACTTTCCACCACCGACCAGCGAAATCCGGCATTGTCAATCAACTCTTTTCTCCGGCTAATTTCCTCCATATCCCACACTTCTCCGCAGGGAATATGATGCAGGGCGGTGACAATACCCTCGGCACCTACCTGCTTGATTTCAGGCAGTGTCACGGCATCCTCCGGGCCAAACCAGCGCCAGGTAGGGAATAATGTTAGCCTATTAGCACGGGGGTTTTGGTAGTTAGTCATGGGTTATATCTATCTCCTCCCAGGTTGTGTAGTTTCAAAATGGGTAACTGATGCCTAAGATAGTGATTTTCCGCTTTGCTAAACCTGCTGGCGCGCGTATTTTATGCGTGCCGATTTACTTACGCATCTGTGGTGCGCTTAAGGATCAAGGTCATTACAAATACACTAAGGTGTGGACGCATAGTATATGCTCCCGAGCCTGGTAAAAAGCTGACTTAAACTACCCAGCGATTTCCCTGCTCTTGAACTTAGTGTTCAAAAAACGATGGAGTACATCGTAGTTACTTTGGTTGTACATAGAACTAATATTTTTTCGCCTACCATTCTCAAACAACATGCTGATCGCCGAGAACTTCCCCCACCGTAAATAATATGCTTCTTGCACCTTCCAACTCCGAAGGGCTTTGTCCAGATCAATCTTTTCAGTATTGAAGGGTGATTTGAGTACCAGCACCTCGTTTTCCAGGCTGATATCCACTCTTCTTCTTAAAAAAAAGAACAAAGGAAAGAGTAGGATGAGTAAAATAATGCTGGTAATAACCAATATCAGGGTGCTGCTCATCATGTTCATGTTAAAGTAGAAAGCTTTAATATACTGGATATCTGGGTGCATCAGTAATATTTGTTCCATATTGACAAGCTTAAATGAATATTTTATGCATTTAGCCGGAACATTACTTATATTTAGTTCAAGCAGGGCCTAAGATCGTAACAAACCCTTGTTGTGCGTATAGAAAAGCATTTTTATGTTAACAGTAAGTCATCAAGCAGTATCTCAAATCACCAAGTACTGACATTTGACGGACAATTTTTTTACAAACAAAACCTAAAGCTATGAAGTCAATAACCTTGATCCTTGTTTTTTTATTTTCCATTGAGCTTGTACATTCTCAGACTGATTCTGTAGGAATCTTCAGCAACCATACAGATATCGGCCAACCAAAAAAGTCGGGTTCTGTCCAATACGATGAAGCTACGCAAACCTATACCCTTGCCGGGGCCGGTTATAATATCTGGTTTGAAAGGGATGAATTTCATTATGCTTACGAACAGCTCAGTGGAGACTTTATCCTCACTGCAAACTTCGCTTTTGAAGGGGAGGGAGTTGACCCGCATCGTAAAGTAGGCTGGATGCTCAGGGAATCTTTGAGCGATGACGCTGCCCATATCAGTGCCACCATGCATGGCGACGGGCTCACCATGCTTCAGTGGAGGATGCTCAAAGGGGCATTCATGAGAGACCCGCAAGATCAAATAACCGCATCTAAGTCAAATTATGAGATCATCCAACTGGAACGAGAGGGTAAAAACGTAATCATGAGGGCAGCGCACATGGGCGAGCCATTACAGCTAATTGGCTCAAAGACTATTGAAACACTACCTGATAATATATTTGCTGGCTTGTTTGTTACGTCCCATAACGATGGGGTTTTAGAGAAAGCCAAGGTGTGGAATGTGCGCATCACCAAGCCAGTCAAAAATAACTTTGATGGCTTTATGGCCGGCCGCCTGGAAATCATGAATGTTATGGATGGCCATAGAAAAGTGATTTATGAATCCGACGCTACCGAACGCTTTGAATCTCCCAACTGGATGCCTGACGGACAGCAACTCATCACCACGATGAACGGTCTTTTGTATACCATTCCCGTAGCAGGTGGCAAACCTGAACAACTAAACACTGGTGAAATCAGCCGGATAAACAATGACCACGGAATCTCCTTTGATGGAAAAGAACTGGCGATTACCAGTAGCCAGGAAGTAGAAATTGGCCCCCGGGTGTATGTGATGGACCTAGATGGTGGTACTCCCAGGTTACTTACCGAAGAAGCCCCTTCTTATTTTCATGGTTGGTCCGCCAATAACAAAGACATTTACTATGTTGCCCAACGGGAATCTGATGTATATAATATTTATAAAATGTCTGCCAAAGGTGGAAAAGAGCAACAGATAACCTCCAATACCGAAGGTTATGTGGATGGCCCGGAAGAATCTCCCGATGGAAAATACATTTATTATAACGACAACCAGACTGGTACAATGCAAATCTGGCGGATGAAAAAGGACGGCACCAATCCCGAGCAACTTACTTTTGACGAGTACAATGACTGGTACCCGCACGTCTCCCCGGATGGAAAGTGGATTGCGTTTCTTTCGTATGACAAAGATGTGCCGCCCGATGCCCACCCTTCCTACCGACGTGTGATGTTGCGCATGATGTCACTCTCCGGTGGGGCACCCAAAGTAATTGCCCATGTATTTGGGGGGCAAGGTACCATGAACGTCTCTTCCTGGTCACCGGATAGCCAACGCATCTCTTTTGTCAGTAATTCTGCCAAGGAAATGGAAGGTCCTACTGCATCAGGAAGTGAATAGTGCGTGGATAAACAAGGTTGTGCCGATGTAAGCAAATCTTAATATCAATTGACTTAGTACTAATTTCAGGGTTGTTTTGTATCTACGTGATGCAAAACAACCCTTTTTTGCTTTAGACCTGTGATACTTTTGTGATACTTAAAGCCTACTTTTAAGTAAAACATAAGGTATGAAACGAGCCAAACAGGTTATGTGCGACAAACTGAATGAATATTGCACGGCTAGTTCCATCCCGGTGTAGCAGCTACCGTACTTATGACCGACCCGGACACTCCACTGACCATTGAAAATTAATATGAACAGATGAAACAGGTACTTATCATAGAAGATGATCCCGAAATCGTTGATTTGCTGGAAATCCACCTGAACGATCTGGATTGTAAGATAGCCAAAGCCCACAACGGATCGCTGGGCCTGGAGAAAGGACTGGATGAGCAGTATGATCTGATCATCCTGGATATTATGCTACCCGGCATGGATGGCTTGGAGGTGTGCCGAAGACTGCGGGGACAGGAAAAGTATACCCCGATCCTGATGCTGACCGCCAAGTCGGAGGAGATAGACAAAATACTGGGCCTGGAAACCGGGGCCGACGATTATCTGACCAAGCCTTTTAGTGTACGTGAATTCATATCCCGCGTCAAGGCTATTTTCCGGAGGGTAGAGATGATCAGGGGAAATGCACAGGAAACGGATAAGAAGAAGGTGATGGAGTTTGACGGCCTCCATATGGATGCGGAGAAAAGAAAAGTGCTGGCCAATGGCGAAAGGTTATCCCTTACACCCAAGGAGTTTGACCTGCTCTGGATTATGGCCGCCCATCCCGGAAGGAGCTACAGCCGTCAGGAATTGCTTAACCTGGTGTGGGGCTACGAATTCAGCGGATACGAACACACCGTCAATGCACACATCAACCGCCTGCGTTCCAAGATTGAAAAGGATGTTTCAAACCCCCAATATATTCTAACCACCTGGGGAATAGGCTACCGGTTTAAAGATGAATAATATGTCAGCACAACACCATACACACTCTATTTGGCAAAGCTTATTTTGGAGAATAGCCATTGCCTTATTTATACTCTTCCTCCTACTCGGATTGGCGTTTACGCTCATCACTTCCTTTGCTTCAAAGCGATATTATGAAGAAACCGCTCAGCGGTTAAATTCCCATGTAGCAGAAAAAATGCTATTGGAAGTAAACCCTTTTGTGGATGGCAAAGTAAATGATGCAGCCCTGGGAACCATCATGCATTCTATGATGGCAGTAAACCCCAGTATTGAAGTATACCTGCTTAACCCCGAAGGTAAAATTCTCTCTTTTGTAGTATTGGATAAGAAAGTAAAGTTGAACGCAGTAGATATCGCACCTGTAAACAGCTTCCTGGCCTCCGGTGGAGAAAAGTATACACTGGGGGATGACCCCCGAAACCCGGGAAGCAGCACCATCTTTTCCGCCACCGAAGTGCGAGAGGATGAAAAATTGCTCGGCTATGTATATATGGTATTGGTGAGCGAAGAATATGATAATGTCATGGCGTCACTCTGGCAGAGCCATATTCTGCGGATTGGTACCTGGTCTTTCTCACTGGTTCTCATCGCAGCGCTTATCATTAGCCTGTTAGTGATCTGGTGGTTTACCCGCAGTTTGCGGAAGATCCAAACGATGGTCAAAAAGTTTGAGGCAGGCGACTTAACCGTACGAGTAGAAGTTAAACAGCAAGATGAACTGGGTGCACTCAGCCATTCTATCAACAAAATGGCCGACACCATTGTACACAACATTGAAGACTTAAAGCAAGTAGATACTTTGCGCAAAGAACTCATCGCCAATGTATCTCATGACCTGCGTACGCCGCTCTCCATTATGCAGGGCTATGTGGAAACGCTGAACATCAAGAAAGACAGCCTCACCGAAGAGCAGAAGCAGAAATATATGGGGATCATCCTGAACAGCTCTAACAAGCTGAAAAGGCTGGTCAACGACCTCTTTGAACTGACCAAACTAGAAGCCCGGCAGATTGCGCCCAACCCAGAGACTTTTGCCCTTCAGGACTTGCTGCACGACATCGCCATGAAGTACCAGTTTCTGGCTCAAGAGAAATCCCTCCGGCTGGAAACTGACCTGGAACAGTCAGCTGCGCTGGTGCATGCTGACCTGGCAATGATAGAGAGGGTGATGCAAAACCTGCTAGACAATGCCCTGAAATATACCCCGCAAGAGGGTTGTATTAAAATCCACACCGTGCAACAGGACGATGCGGTACGCATAGAAGTGAACAACAGCGGTTCAACCATTAAGGATGAAGAGAAAAGCTTGATTTTCAATCGTTACTTTATGGGCAAAGAACCCCGCGCGAACGGTAGTGGGCTGGGACTGGCTATCGTGCGCAATATCCTGGAAATCCACCATAGCAGTATTGAAGTAAAAAGCAATGAAAAGGAAGGCACTACTTTCTTTTTCACCCTTCCCTTGGCAAGGTCAATTGCCGTATGATGCGAACCTGAATCTGAAGGCCGGATTTTCTGGCTCCTATTCTTTACACTTTGTTACCACTTACGTGATCTTTTCGTGACAATTGAAGCCTACATTTGAGTATCCTATCAATTTAAATGTATACATGGTATGGAGAATGGGAGTAGGAATGGAATCTCCGAATTGTCTTGGTGATAATATAATCCATACACCTACTTTACTGCGTATGTTAGATGTTATTCTGACTTTCATTTAAAGTACACTAGGACAAGGCCAGAGAACTGCCGTGATGCTTTCGTCAATACATTTTACTACAAACTTACTACTTATGTTCACTCAAGAAGTTTATCCTGCGGATACCCAT
>JBBSOG010000313.1:0-7200 GCA_038259985.1 Cytophagales bacterium | reverse complement strand
GGGAAAGTTTGCTGTTTGAGCGCAGCGAGTTTCAAACTTTCCTAGATTTTTTGCATACTTTTTTATCGATGAAAAAAGTATGAGCCTGTCCGGCTTGAGGACAAATGCTTCATTATCATAAAGTTGTGAGTTTTGGGAAATAAAAGTTTAAACCAAACTCACGTTATTTTGAAGTCACGAAACTTTTTAACGGCCAAAACTTTTTCTTCTACATGTCAGATGTAAGCCTAACTACCCCCGCACTATTATTTCCCGCCATTTCTCTCTTGCTGCTGGCGTATACTAATCGTTTTCTGACTATTGCCAGCCTCATCAGAAAGCTCCATGCCGACTACAAATCCCAGCCCGATCAACTGATTATTGGGCAAATAGAGAACCTGAGGAAGAGAGTAGTGCTGATCAGGAATATGCAGGCGCTGGGGATCTGTAGTTTGTTCCTTTGCGTCTTCTGCATGTTCCTTATCTTCGCCGGCAAATATATGATGGGCAACATTATTTTTGGTATCAGCCTCCTTTTATTGATGGCTTCCCTAGCTTTATCTATTCGCGAGATACAGATTTCAGTCAACGCGCTCAATATCCAACTCAGCGACCTGGAAGCTTACGAGAACGGACGCTTACAGAAAGGAGTAAACCAATAGCCATGAAGCCCCCACCGATAGAATTGCCGGAAAAATACTACCTGGATTACTTTCAGGGGCTGCTGGAGCATGTGCAATTACAGTACAAAAAACTGCTTAGCCCGGCAGAGAAAAGCTTTATCAAGCGGTATCATAAGTTGCCGGAAGATGCTAAGTGCTTATTTGTAAGGCTTGCCAACCGCCGGGGTTCTTTTTTCAGGATAAACAAAGTACAATATGCGGAAATTCAGAATTTGCAGGCCGCTTTGCAACTGCTCATCCGGAGTAAATACTTTACGGCTCTGTGCCCAAATGATAGAGAAGACATCAGATATGTCCTGCATACCTTTACCAAGCCAGAATTGATACTGCTGTGCAAGCCAATTTTGGAAAAACAACAGCTTAGCCAGCTAAGAAAGCTCAAAAAACCTGAATTGATCAGCGAAGCAATCCAGTGTATTGAAGCCTCAGAACTCATCAAAGTCGTTCAGGATCAGGAGTTAATCATCCGTGTGGGGCATGAACCGGTACTGGAGATGTTCAAGTTCCTGTATTTCGGCCATCTGGACGGTGATATGTCCCAGTTTGTGGTACGTGATATAGGTTATATCAAAACTGAAGCTTACGAAAAGTCCAAATTTAAAGCATTGTTTACCTCCAGAAAGGAAGTGGAAGACAAGCTAAAACTCTCTAAAGTATACCGGGAGTTCAAATGTATGCGTGACGAGCTGATGCTGGGTGCTGATGTTATCTACCAATGGTTTGAAACATTATCTTTGGAGCGTGAAAACCTGAGCATAATGGCTTTACCACAGTTTGATAAGCTCTGCCTGCGCCTGGGCAAGCTGCTGGAACAGCAGAATTTTCCCAAGTTTGCCCTTAATGTTTATCAATACACTGATCTTGCCCCGGCACGGGAGCGTCGTGTCCGGCTGTTGCACAAGCTAGGACTGCTGGAAGAGGCTTTATGCCAGTGCCAGCTTATCCAGGAAAGCCCGGCGAATGCAGAAGAACGCTTTTTTGCGGAGGATTTTTGCAACCGTATCCAAAAGAAAAAGCGTACCCGCAAGGTCACTGACTACCTGAAAAACAGCCGGAGCATCACTTTAGCGAATGAACATAAGCCTTATGTAGAACAAGGGGTGCTGATGTACTTGCAGGAAAGGGGGCAAATGGGCGTCCATACCGAAAATTACCTGTGGAGAGGCTTCTTCGGGCTACTGCTGTGGGATATTATATTTGACCAGGATAGCGAAGCTTTCCACAATCCCCTGCAAACAGTGCCTTCTGACTTCTATACACCACTCTTTTTGGAAAAAAGAAGTGAGGCTATCCACCAGCGCATGAAGGTACTCTCCTATCCGAAGCGTTTTCACAACATCGTGAGGCATCACTACGAAAGCAAGAGAGGCATGAGTAACCCGATTATGGGTTGGCATGAGAGTTTACTGCCTTTGGTAGAGCAATGCTATGCCTGTCTAAAGCCGAAGCAAATCAGTAATGTACTGCTAGAGATGGCCAAAAACCTAAAAGAAAACACTAAAGGCTTTCCCGACCTGTTTGTGTGGGATAAAGTATCTTACAGCTTTGTGGAAGTGAAGTCACCCAGTGATCAATTATCAGCGCAGCAACTCTATTGGCTACACTTTTTTGAGCAAGAAGGGATTTCTGCGGAGGTTATCAGGGTAAAATGGAATAAGTAATTGATCAAACGAATCATCTTGAAAGTGCGGAACGCATTGAAAATGCGCTCCAGGAGTATAAAATGGAGTTAATTAAAGTCCCAATTACGGAATTCATCCCCGCGGGCATTGTACATTCTTAGCTGTACATCATCAAAGTTGGAATTGATTTGCTCTAGCAAATGCTTTAGATCTCCTTCTTTGCCACCAAACTCAAAAAGAAAAGCCTGCTCATTGTTTACGTTTTGGTCCAAAGACTGGATAATTTTGCCTTCTGAGTTTACCTGAAAGTAACCATAATCCCCTTCTGCAAACTTCTTATCAGAAGCACCGGCTATTTCCATCCCATCACCCAAAAATGCCAGCAGTTTTTTGTTCGTTTCAGTAGTAGGATATTTCACTGTACCCCACACTGCCTGGGCAGGTATGCGGTTTAGCTCTGGTTTGAGAAGTTCAATACCCTTATTTTCCACCAGATTAATGAGGTAAGCCTCTTTTCTTACTGATAAGGTTCCGTGATTAATAAGGGACTCGCCTAACTGAATCTGGAAATCGTATTCCTTTTCTGCCAATTGCCCTAAATTTATGAATGCAGAAGCAGGGCCAATAGCGTCCAAACATACTTCTGAGGCCTCAACTTTCTCCAGTACGATACGGATGGCCTGGTGGTCTACCATTACATCGTGCTTGATTTGGTAATTGATACAGGGAAAATCCTTAAGGGTAAGAAACTTAAGGGTAAGGGTTCGCTGGTCGTCGTCAATATATTCTGCCATACTCAGCTCAATTTCACTTCCTAGCGTGTTGGAAGGTACCTCATGTTCGCCTTCACAAGAAAATATGAAGAGCAAAGGGATCAAAAATGCAAAGCAAGTAGCTTTCATAGTAGGGTAGTCTTTGCAGTTAGGACACATAAGGCGTGGAATAGTTGTAAGGTTGATACAAAAATATTATCAATAACGATATTTGCCTTCATTGATTGTGCCCGAAAGGCTTTAATTTGGTCTGGAAGGCTTACTAAATATCTTTGGAAAGGTACAAATATTTCGGTAAATAGTTAGTAATGACAGGTTTGCAATATTTTAGTTACCATAAATCATGTGAGATAAGGCCTCATTTGTGCCCGTTTGAAATAAAAGGACTGATAAGCAACCTCTTAGCCATCATTGTCATATATAATTATTTATATAAACAGCTTTACTTTGTCAATATATCAATTTCCAAAGCTCTTCTTACAGCCTCCTCACCGCTTTGATGGTCAGATTAACCGCAAATTGTTACTATGTAAGAATCTTCTATCTTTGAAATCATAACGAATTAACCTATATTTTTTATGAGCATGGAACAAAGCTGGCGTTGGTATGGCCCCAACGATCCGGTAAAGCTATCTGATATTCGCCAAGCAGGCGCTACCGGTATTGTGAATGCCCTTCACGAAGTCCCCATAGGACAAATATGGACAGTAGAAGCGATCAATCAGCGGAAAAAGATGATTGAGCAGGCCGGGTTACGATGGTCGGTGGTGGAGAGCGTGCCTGTCGCAGAAGCTATTAAGGCAGGAAGCAAAGAGCGAGACGAATTTATAGATGTTTTTCAGGAGTGCATCCGCAATTTAGGCAAATGTGGCATCCTTACTATCTGCTACAACTTCATGCCAGTGCTGGATTGGACGCGTACCGACCTTAATTTTCCTATTGCTGATGGCTCTACAGCACTCCGTTTTGATGCTACAGCTTTTGCTGCTTTTGATTTATATATCTTAAAGCGTCCCAATGCTAAAGATGAATACGATTCAGACATGCAGGAGCATGCTGGCGCTTATCTCAGCAAGCTTGATGATGAAGAAAAGCTCACTTTGCAGCAAAGTATTATCGCCGGACTACCCGGTTCTGACAAAAACTATAGTCTGGCTGAGTTTCAGGAACAACTAGACCAATATAAAAACGTTGACGAACAGCAACTCAGGGAAAACTTGGCTTATTTTCTGAAAAAGATTGTTCTGGTAGCCGAAGAGAGCGGGGTAAAAATGGCCATTCACCCTGATGATCCGCCTCGCCAGCTGCTGGGTTTGCCCCGGGTAGTCAGTACTGAAGCTGATGCCAAGTCACTTTTAGCCGTGATTGACTCTCCGGCGAATGGACTAACCTTTTGTACCGGCTCATTTGGTGCCCATCCAGCCAATGACCTGCCCGGAATGGTAGAACGCTTGGGGCATAAAATCAATTTCCTGCACCTGCGCAGTGTACAGCGGGAACCGGACGGTAGTTTTTATGAAGCCAATCACTTGGAAGGCAACGCCAATATGTACCAGGTGGTGAAAGCAGTAGTCAAAGAGATGCGTAAAAGGCAAGCTTCGGGCAGGGATAATGATCAAATCCCCATGCGCCCTGACCACGGACATAAAATGCTGGATGATCTACACAAAAAAACCAATCCCGGCTATACCGCGATTGGCCGCCTGAGGGGATTGGCAGAGTTGAGAGGTCTGGAAATGGGGATTAGTTATACTTTGCAGCAGTAATCAATACTGCCTGACATCCTGCAATACCTCGTTAAAGTGGGAAGGATTATTGATCAATTCCATAAACTTATCTGCGGTATAGGAGGCATCAGACAAAGTGCCTTCTTTCTTATAGTTGAGAAATTTGTCAAGGCTACTAAAGTCTTTGGAAGAGACTTCTCTGATTTCGCCTTGCATGGCGGTATCTACTACACCGGGGGCTAAGGCAAATACTTTGAAGTGATTTTGTAATCCTCTTTGTGTTAATTCTGTCTGGGCTACCTGGGAAAGCATATCTAGTGCAGCCTTAGAGGCGCAGTACCCTGCCCAACCATCCACCGGATGTTTTCCTGCACCCGAACTTACGTTGATAATCAGTTTTTCGGCTTTATGATCCCGATAGCTTTTGATAAACTCATTCATCAAAATGGCCGGGGCAGTGACGTTCAGGTTGAAAAGGTTAATGAGTTGCTGATTTTCCAAATCTCCCAGGTATTTCACTTCGCCTAGCATCCCTGCATTATTGATCAAAATGATACGATTAGCAGTAGAAAGTTCCGGAAAGAAATTACTTGCATTTTTGCCAAGCCAATCCATATCTGACAGGTCTGCCTTTATATGATGATAGCGCTCATGAGTAATGCTTTGCTGACGTGAAAAACCATAGACCGTGGTATCTTTTTCTTGCAAAATCCTTTCGGTCAATGCCTTGCCTATGCCACGGCTAGTTCCGGTGATGAAATAGTAGTCCATAAAAGTTGGAGTTGGGTTTTTAGGGATTGGGTTTTAGAAACTCCTAAGATCCAATCCCCACAACCAAGATCACAATATATACTGGCTCAGGTCTTTATTCTGTACGAGTTTAGCCAATCTATCTTTGACCATATCTTTGTTGACTACCAGTTTGGAATTTGGTACAATTTTGTCCGGTACATCAAAGAGAAAATCATTCAGCAAGCGGCTCATGACGGTATGCAATCTTCTTGCCCCTATATTTTCTATTTCAGAATTGATCTGGAAAGCGATATCAGCAATTTCATCCAATGCTTCCTCTTCAAATCTAAGCTCAACATCCTCTGAAGTGAACAAGGCTTCGTACTGTTTGGTCAATGCATTCTTAGGTTCGCGCAGGATCCGGGCAAAATCCTCTCTGGTCAGATCACTGAGTTCTACACGAATTGGAAAACGGCCCTGTAATTCGGGGATCAAGTCAGAAGGCTTAGCTACATGGAAAGCCCCGGCAGCGATGAAAAGAATATGATCGGTATGTACAATTCCGTATTTAGTGTTGACCGCGCTACCTTCCACAATAGGAAGCAAATCACGCTGCACTCCTTCTCGGCTGACATCTGCTCCGCCACCACCTTTGCGGTCCGAACCGCCGGAAGCAACCTTATCAATCTCATCTATGAAGATAATCCCGGTATTTTCAGCCTTGAAAATAGCCTCATCTTTCACTTCATCCATATCAATAAGCTTGGAAGCTTCTTCTTCCAGCAACATTTTTTTGGCTTCACCGATAGTCACCCTTCTTTTCTTGTTCTTTTTGGGCATCATGCCCCCCAGCATTTCCTGGAGGTTCATCATAGATGACTCATCCATCATCCCGCCACCGATCATGCCAACACCAGGGGAAGCATTTTGCTTGATATTGATCTCTATTTTGCGGTCTTCAATTTCTCCGTTCCTGATTTTTTGCCTAAAACGTTCGCGGGTACGGTGGTTCAGTTCGGCATCGCTCAGATTTTCTTCTTCCTGTTCTTTTTCAAAACCTATGCGTGGTGCAGCCGGCTTGGGCGTATGGCCCTTCACTGGCGGAATGAGGGCATCTAGAATAACTTCTTCTACGGCTTCAGCCGCTTTCTCCTGCACTTCTTCCTTTTTACGGGATTTCACTAAGTTCACTGCCTGTTCCACTAAGTCCCGGACCATACTTTCTACATCACGGCCTACGTAACCTACCTCGGTAAATTTAGAAGCCTCTACTTTAGTAAAGGGTGCGTCGGCGATTTTGGCAAGGCGACGGGCAATCTCTGTTTTACCGACTCCGGTGGTACCGATCATCAGGATATTATTGGGGACAATCTCATCCTGCATTTCGCTCTTCACATTCATCCGGCGCCAACGGTTACGCAATGCGATAGCTACGTTCTTCTTGGCATCGCCCTGCCCTATAATATATTTATCAAGTTCTGCGACAATTTGTCTCGGTGTCAAATTTGCTTCTATCATGGAATTGTATTGCTAGTTTCGTTTAAAATTTAATTTATCCAGGTTCATGTTCATGCTGAAATGATTAAAACCACCGGCAACATGATAAAAAGCCCGCGCGTACTCAAGTTGTAAAAAGCGCAAACGAAGCATAAACCCTAAAGATAAGCCTGCCCCGCCGGTCAAT
>JBBSOG010000312.1:0-7210 GCA_038259985.1 Cytophagales bacterium | reverse complement strand
GGCCGAAAGATCAGCGTACACATTAGCGTGCCGCCGGATGACCGAAATGGTTTCTCCCTCCCAGGGATGACCAAGATGCGCGAGTATCATTTTGAGATCGGGAAAATCTACGGCCACCGCATCGAAATGCACGGGTCGCGAGTAGTCTAAGGGAGTGCCGCTCACAAAGGAGGTACCGGTATGAAATAAGATAGGCAGACCGTGCTTGATACAATAGCGGTAAATTTCATAACAGCGGGAATCCTGTGGATGTACATTCTGATACAGCGGAGCCATTTTTACTCCGACGGCCCCCAGATCCCGATGGCAGTGCTCCAGCTCTTCCATAAACGTTGGGCTTAGCGGATCGACGGCCGCAAAGAACAGTAGGCGATCCGGAGCTTTGGCTACATGCTCGGCTACCTCGCTATTCGGAATATTCCAGTCGGTGGCCAAGGCCTGAAGACCGAAAACAACGGCGACATCGGCCTGCTGGGTGGTTTGTAAATGCTGTTCGGCTACATCACCCCAGACCGATTGGTCTACTCCGCTGCGGGTCATATCCGCCATCAGCTTAGGGCCAAAATCAGATGTGGGATTAAAAACGTGCGTATGGATGTCAACGATCATGGAAGCTGGGGTATGTTATATTCACAATGGTTAAAATAAAGGTATACTACATAAAATTAGGCTATTCAAACGACCAGTAACGGACGTCCCAGGGGGCCAGTTCCAACGTGATGTCCTGATCACCGCCTTCCAACTTTACGTAGGGCTCTGGACGAAGTCGCTGGTTCTCTTCCATCAATGTATTGGTTGCATCCAATATAATATGACGTACCCGCATTTCCTTAGGCAAGGAGGCTAATTGTATTTTTACCTGTACTTTCTCATCCGAAAAATTCCACAGCATCATATTATACATCCGCAGTTTTGGATCGTGGGTAGCAAAGCCATGCACCACCTCACTCGTAGAGTTTACCTGCAAGCGATTGCCCTCCATACGGGAAAGTAACTTAAAAGTAAAATAGGACGGGCGTATTTGATTCTGATAATCGAAAAGCCCGCTAAACTGAGGCTGCCGATTCCACCAGCGAGTCATGAAAGCGGTACCTTCCGGAGAAAAAAACTTAGAGAATGTTTCGTACGACACGTACCAGTCCCGAAGATGATAGTAGCAGGACCAGTCCAGTCCTGCGTCTTTCATTTGCCAGATGGTTTCGGCAATGTAACAGGGTTGAAAGCGAGGGTCCAGCGGGGGATTGAGCAAATCCATGTTCCACTCATCCATGATAGTCTCCGGATTTAAGTCCGGATGTTTCTTCAGCAGACTTTGGGCGTATTCAATCGTTCCCCGAACCGCCAGCGGATCGCTGCTATACAGGTGCCAGGAAACGAAGTGAAGGGGTAGGTTCTGGCTTGAGCAGGCTTCCAGTAGCGCTGGGAAGATGGGTGACTTTACATTAGCCAGTGCCGGACCTCCCACCCGGGCATCCGGATCGGCTCGCAGCACCGCGTCCACCGTATGCTGATAATACCGCACATAACCCTCCGGCTGGAAATCGTAGGGTGTTCCTCCGTCCTCTCCGATATCTACTTCGTTGCCCACTTCCCAGTAGCGAATCCCGGCTCCCTGATCCCGATAGTGCTTCACCAGGTTGTACACCAGTTCTTCCCACTGCTCGTAATCATTGGGTTCCACCACGGTATCATTGACGACCGGAAACAGCAGGGCGGGTTTAAAACATATACTCATCAGGGGCTTGGCTCCGGCTGCTAAAACCGATTGAACTAATGTGTCCAGGGTGCTGAAATGATACACGCCGGCTTCAGGAAGCGGGTCGTAGTATTCGCTTAGAAAAAGTCGAATGATCGCTGGCTTTAAGGCTCTTATCTCAGTAATGCGACTCGAAAACATGGGCTCTTCCGAAAGGCCACCCTGGCCCAGAGCCATTTGTTCCATCCGCATGGGACCTAAATCTTTTGAAAAATCTACATTTACCTCCACAGTCTGGGCCAGTCCCAATCCATAGGTGAAAATGAAAATGATAAGGAAAAAAGTCTTTAGTTTTCTCATGAATGCTTTAGGCATCTCGTTGTGTAAGATCAGTATTTTGCGATGATGACGTACTCGGACTCGATAGGCTGAGGTATACGAACATACTCTTCGGTGACATCATAATGGTCCCAAGGTTCACCATTCACCGTCACCGAACGGATGGCTTTTTCCTGAGGATGGCGCAAACGAACCAACAATGCCTGGGGTGGATTCCGGTCCGACAGTTCAACCTGAGCAATTATTTCGTTCTCGGAAGACAGACCGTCCACAGAAAAAGAAACATTACCAAAATATGTTGGAGCCTTTTTGACCTCAACACGTTTTCCCTTCTCCAGCCAAGGGCGGGGTATAGCCTGCCCGATCATTAAGGTGTCCATGCCTCGTTCGTTGAGCAGCATCTTTCGGTAAATCTCGAACCAAGCGCCATCGGTGCTGGGTGGGCCATAGTATTGCCCGTGCGCCCAGCGATGCTCCAGGGGGGAATTTTGACCGTGGGAAAAAGCGCATGCCATAAAACTATAAAAGCTACGAATCACCGACTTAGGTTCGTCCCTTAATAAATAAGCGTTGGCCTGTTGCACATAAACCGGTTCATTGGCAGCCCCCAGATTGTTTAGGAATAGGTTATCTTCATGATCGTTCAACATAGCGCTCGTGAGCCAGCTATCAGGTTCAAACACTTCTAAGCGTGACAAATGCAGGGGGCCAGTATCGACATCAGTTGGATACCATTCATCTAACATCCGGCGGGGGGTTGAGGCATCGGTAGGAACATAGTTAATCCAGGTACCGTCGGCGAGTTGAACAATGGGAGATTTAATGCTACTACGGGCAAACTCCCTTACTACAGCCGCTTTCATCGATGCACTGACTTGACTTACCTCGTCCGCACGTGGATGGTCGTAATTACGTAGTGCCTTACCGAAAATAGCAAGGCCTGCAACATAATACGCTTGCGTGAATGCCCACTCTCTTTCTCCCGGAGTGAGGTCGTTTAGGGGGCCTACTATCATTCCAGAGCTATTTTCTTTGGCGTTTGATTGTGCAATTTGATCTAAGCACCAGTCAAGCGTTTTAAGCGCTTCCGGAAGAGTACTCTCGAACATTTTCCGGTCTCCAGATAGCAAGTAATTCTGAGAAAGTGCGTACAAATGTCCTGGTGAATACACTCCCCAGTTCGCATATCCGCCCATACGACCATCGGGTTGCTGCTGCGTTTTAAACATCGACACAATCTCTTCCAGTGCTGTTTGAAAGTACCCGCGCAATCCATAAATCATATAATCTACGTAGACCGCTTGATTGATAGGCCAGTCAGAGTTTTCTTGGCCATAGGCAGTGTTCGCGTAGGGGAGATCCATGTGCTTCTGGCCCCTGCCATCGAGTGTATGTCTGGGTAAAATAAGAGCGTGCCACAAATTGGCACGAAATAATTTATTGACCTCTTCTTCTGGAACATGGAAATGAGCGCCTTTCTCAATCCAGTCGTTCCAGTAGCCAACTACTTGATTATATGAGGATGTGAAATCAAGCGTTTCCAAGTTGCTAAGTTGTGAACCTGCAACCGGAGGTGATGGAAACTTTATTACTACCTCACTGACTTGTTTTTCTTTTAGGTGACCAGTTATTGAAAACATAACTGACTGTTCGTTTTGAACAGTTAGTTCAGCTTTCTTTTCTACGGAGAAACCATCTCCGGCATGGATCATCACCACAATATCACCGGTTTCTTTATCGGAAACGATCCAGTTTTCCTTCACCTTTTCTAACTCAAATTCCTGTCCTTTTTCTTTATTAACCAGGCTAACCTTAAAATCAACAGACTCTGAGTTACCGGTAATCTTTACCTTTGAGAAAAACACACTCGGAATATAGCCCCGTATGGTTGCGTCTATTTTTCCTAGCGGCGAGGCAAATTGTTGAACCTCTAGACTTTGTCCTTCTTTTTCCAGTTTTGTTATTAATACAGGCAAGCCATCCTCGATCTCTTGACTTTTCCACTGGCTTCCTTCCCACGTAATATTCATACCTAGTTGGTGAGGTGAAGAAAAATCGGGCCTCACATTACCCCAACGATCAATGGCGAACTTATAAATTGAGCCGTGAGTAGCTGCGGTCACCATTAAATGTCCAATTGTGCCCAAATGGGTGGTCTGCCAAGGAACCTTATAAGTATTAGGATTTCCAAAATCCTTCCAGACTGCCTTAAATTGCTCCAAAGAGGCCTCAGGCTCAATTTTGACACGCTCTAACGAACGCGTTCCTGTCAACGAAGCAAGATGCTGCTCGAAATTAACTGGTTTGTCGGCATTGGAAAGGTAAATATCTTGTTCCGGCAGCCACATGGCTCCATACTTCAACAACTGCTCCAGCGAAAATGAAAAACCTTTGGTTCCTGCGTCATCAAGTTGAAGGGTGAGTAAAGGAGAATCCGGAGTATTCCATGAGTCGTTTTTTAATCGTTCTATCTGTCCGGGCGACCCGTTTTTCAACAAATAGGGCCACATGTCTCGCTTGCTAATTTCTAATGGCTCGGCCGTGGGCTTTAGCCAGGTAATTTTTGCAACCAGTTCATCAACATCCCCGGCTCCATAATTTAGCAGCGTAGCACCACCTGTTTTGTCATCAGACTCAAGTGATTTACCTATTAGACTACCGACAGTCATCCCGGCAACCCTGGTATTTAGCACAATGCTCTGATTGGTTCGCTGGGGGCCGCTGTGGCCGAATGATATTTTAAGATTGAGTTGTTGCAAACTGTCATCTGAATTTTGGGCGAGCAGTGAAAGATTTGCAGAAAGGAGCATTATTGCCGAGCCAAGCAGAATCGTTAGCAGTTTTGTCATAGTTAAAAGTTCATGGGGTTGAGATAACTTTAAAAAGTGGTTAGAGAGACGCGAGAAAAACACTATTCTCCGTAGTTGGGATTCTGTTCAAGTTCCGAATTTAAATCCATTGCATACTGTGGAATGGGCAAAAGATAATTTTTATTCGGATCAAAGCTTCTCATCCCCCCGGCTGCAGGTTCAACGCTATATACCCATTCGCCGTTGGTTTGCCGAATGACCATAGCATGCAAGGGGCCATTAAGTTTTTCCTCCGCCAGCTTTAGCCGCAGAAGATCATAGAAACGTTTTTCTTCAAACGCTAATTCAACTCTTCTCTCTCTGTAGATAGCTTCCCTCATTTCATCCTGGGATAATCCGGTTGGCAAATTTGGCAACTCAGACCTTTCTCTGATTCTGTTGATTGCTTCGTATACTAAAGCGTCAGGGCCCGTCGCCTCGTTTTGTGCCTCAGCGTAACCAAGTAGAACTTCGGCGAAGCGAAAGATAATCCAGTCTGCATCGTTCTGATTATTAAAGGCTACAGCGTACCTTGGATCTATCGCTTTCTTTAGGTAGTAACCAGTTCTTGTTGAATTACCGCTATTGCTAATATCGATTGAATTGGCACTCTCAACTCCCAATTTCATGATCATCTCTGCACCTTTCCATATGGTCCCATCATATACCACGGACTCGTAGAATCGTTTTTCCCTGTTTTCATAAGGCCTCTGCGGATCATATCCAGACAAAGGATCTGTAATAGGAAGACCGTTCGCCATAGCATACTCATCTACAATATCTTGCGTAGGAGTAATATGAGCAAAAGCGGTCAATGAACCGTTAATAAACCGTGGACCAATGACTCCGTCTTTGGTATTTCCCAAAAATGTCCCGCCTAGATGTTGAAAAGCAAAGATCACCTCTACATTGTTGGCATTCTCCTCAAAAAACAGCGTACCATAATCGGGAAATAGATCGTACACTTCTGAGTCAATAATCTTTTCATACGTATCAGCTGCCAACTGCCAGCGGTCGCTGTCATTGCCAGGGTTCTTCAAGGGGCCAGCATTAAATAACTCAACCCAGCCCTTTAGCGCAAGGGCTGCTCCTTTGGTAACTCGCCCAGGGGCTTCGGGTAAGTCAGGTAAATCGGTTTCTATGGCAGATAGCTCATTGGCCATGAATTCAAAAGTCTCTTGTGAAGTGTTTCGGGCACGGAAAATTTCGTCACCCTGTTCATTCTGGTTTAAAACTTCAGTAACAATTGGTACTCCGCCGTGGTAGGTCCACAGCAACGAGTAGAAGTAAGCCCTCAAAAACCTGGCCTCAGCCAATCGTAACTTTTTCCAATCTTCATCCAAACTCGAAGCGCTAACATTTTCTATGAAGACATTACACTTGCGGATGGCGCTATAGCGATTCCATTGGTTTGGAGCGTTGCTCGGAGTATAGTTGGATTGCGCATACAGCACTAGGCTAGTGTTTCCGTTCTGACCGGTGATGCTGTTGTCAGAAAAGTTCTCGATAGGGTCCCAAGGAAACAAGGTTGGCACCGCCAAATATACATCGTTCAAAAACAGGTCGGCATTGGCAGTTTCGGCCCATACCTGTTCGTTTGAAATTTGTTCTTTAGGAACAACGTCTAGCACATCATTGCAGGCGATCATCATTCCGGCTAACAAAAGCACAAGTACAAAATTCCTGGTATTCATTGGAAAAAAGCTTTTCATTTTCATAGTTAGTAGCATTAAAATGTGATATTAGCACCAGCTGAGATGGTCTTTTGACTCGGATAGACCCAGGGGGCAGCTGCAAACCAGTGGTCGCTAGGGCCTATTTCAGGGTCGTAGTTCCTTAAGTCCGTCCAGGTAAGGAGATTCTGACCAGACAGATACACCTGGAGGTTTTTAATCCTCACGGCTTTAGTAGGAATGGTAAATGTAAGGGTAACGTTTTTCACGCGCAGGTAACTGGCATCGGTCACCCAATGGGATGAGGTTTGCTGGTTGTTGGACGTGGGAGAAGAAGTCACCCGAGGATTTGGCGCATTTGGATTATCACTGGTCCAGTAGTCAAGATTATGCCTGTAGGGAAGCTGGGTATCCCAAAAGGGTTGCACGGATGATGGGTGCTGATACCAATCGGTCTGGCCCGCTCCCTGAAACAAGATATCCAGCGATAAACCCTTATAACGAACACTCGGCGATATGCCGTATATAAGCTGAGGGGCAGCGTTAGGTTCCCCAATCACCACGATATCGTTATTGTCTATCATGCCATCACCGTTAACGTCTTCGTACCTCAAGTCACCCGGCATCACGATGCCCCACGGTTGGGTAGCAAT
>JBBSOG010000311.1:0-7226 GCA_038259985.1 Cytophagales bacterium | reverse complement strand
TTGAAATCTTGTGCCTCATTTCTAAGTGATCTATCCTCCAATTGAGGTATTTTCTTAGCTAACTGATGCTGAAAATGCTTGATCTCATCCTGGTACAAATCAAATTCGTTCAGCCAGTGGCGATGCTCATCATGAAGTTGAACTAGATTTTTGTAAGCCATAGCAATAGGGTTTTGATCCAATTTAATCAATCACTGTTTAAAAGTGATAGGATTCTAGGTCCCAAGAGAGAAATACTGAGATATATATTCTCATGCCATCACTTATATGGGGTTGGGTAACAGTTGGTTTTCCCTAAGCAGTGGCTTTACTTTTCGCCGAAAATTAAGCTGCTGCCCGGAGTTCGGAAATTCAATAATCTCATCATGGATAACATTAAAACCACTGGCTTTTATTGTTTCTCCAATGGCCCGGTATACCACCGCTGATATCAGAACGATAGGGGTAGCAGGACGGGCAATGCGGAGTATTTCTCTCATCAATTTGGGTAGATTTTGACGGTAAATATTTGTCCTGGCAGCAGTTGTTTTGCCAGGCAGCGGTTGATCTACTGCACCCATCAAGTAATAACCTTCTTCCTGCAAGCGCTCTAGAAAATAGGTTTTTTCTCTCCTGAGCGCCTTTACCGTTTCAAAAGCTTCCACTTCTTCGGGAAACAGGACTTTAATGGTTTCTAAAAACAAGCTGTCACCACGTCGGACATGCTCGTAATAGAAGTAGCGGTCTCTTTCCTCAGCCGGTGGGGCTTCGGTGATCAGCAGCACCTTGATTTTTACAGGGCGATACTTTTCCCTGGCTTGCTCAAAAGCATTGATATTCATAATTTTTTACTGCTAAACTAAGGTATAAGTGATTTCGTTTTTAAAGCCCGGAGATGTTACATATTTTAATGGCTATCAAAGTCATGAACTTTGATAGTGATGTAGACAGCCCCTTTGTAAAAATAAAATTCACCTTTATAATAAAGCATGAAAGCAGCGTATTACCAAGAGAAAGGGAAATTCACCCTGGGCGAAAGTCAGGAGGTCAAACCAGCCAAAGGAGAAGTAAGATTAACAGTAGCCTACTGTGGCGTGTGTGGCACCGACATCCATATCTATCATGGCATGATGGACCAACGAGTGAAGCGTCCGCAAATCGTGGGGCACGAAGCCTCAGCGATAGTGGTAGAACTGGGTGAAGGTGTGGATAACGTAAAAGTAGGTGATAAAGTAGCGGTGCGCCCCTTACAGTTTGGGGCATCTCACGTATTTGACAAAGGCCACGCCCATGTGGGCAAAAATCTGAAATTCATCGGCATAGATGCCCCCGGCGCTTTTCAGCAAAGCTGGACCGTACCTGCCTATTGCCTGCATACTTTGCCGGAACAACTTTCTTTAAAGCATGGCGCTTTTATTGAGCCGCTGTCAGTAGCCTGCCATGATGTGAAAATCGGGCGGGTGAAAGCCGGAGAACACTGCCTGGTGATCGGTGGTGGGCCCATCGGTACGCTGATTGCCTATGTGCTCAAAGAGAAAGGGGCAAAAGTAATGATTTCAGAGGTTAATGCTAAGCGTGTGGACATGCTATCCGGCTTAGGCTTCACGGTGATCAATCCCACCCAAGAAAACCTGACTGAAAGGGTCAGTGAAGTGACGCAGGAAGCGATGGCAGATTGTGTGTTTGAAGTCTCCGGCTCAGCAGCAGGGGTAGCGGCCATGACCGAAGTAGTCAATGTGAGGGGCAGAATCGTAATGGTAGCCATTCATGGCGGAGAAAAGAAGCAGGTAGACCTGTTCAAGTTCTTCTGGTCAGAAATAGAAATGCTGGGCGCTCGGCTTTACGAAGAAGAGGATTACGAGGAAGCCATCCGCATAGCATCCTCAGGGCAAATTCCTTTTGATAAGTTGATCACCAAAATAGACAAACTGGAACATATCCAATCCATCTTTGAAACCATAGACAACAACCCGGCAGGCATGAAATATCTGCTGGACTGTCAGCAATAAATACAAGCACCAAGACATATTTATCATGAGCATATTAGATCAATTTAAGTTAACCGGCAAAGTAGCGTTGGTTACCGGCTGCAAGCGTGGCATTGGCAAAGCAATGGCCGTAGCCCTGGCAGAAGCGGGTGCCAATATCATAGGGGTAAGTGCTACCCTGGAAAAAGAAGGTAGCGTGGTAGAGATAGCAGTCACGGCACTGGGCAGGAAGTTCAAAGCCTATACCTGCGACTTTTCAGATCGCCCCGCCTTATATTCATTTGTTGAGCAAGTCAAAGCAGACTTTCCGGTGATTGACATTCTGGTCAACAATGCAGGTACTATTTTGCGGGCACCGGCAGCAGAACACCCGGATGCCATGTGGGACGAAGTCATAGAGGTTAACCAAAATGCCCAGTTTATCCTTACCAGAGAGATAGGCAAAGAGATGGTGGAAAGGGAAAGTGGCAAAATCGTGTTCACCGCTTCATTGCTCACCTTTCAGGGTGGGATCACCGTGCCTGGCTACGCGGCCAGCAAAGGTGCCATTGGCCAGCTGACGATGGCTTTTGCCAATGAATGGGCGAGCAAAGGGGTGAATGTCAATGCCATTGCCCCCGGTTATATCAGTACAGATAATACTGAGGCCCTGAGAAATAACCCGGAAAGGGCTACGGCCATTTTGTCCAGAATCCCCGCAGGACGTTGGGGAGAGCCGGAAGATTTTGCAGGCCCCATCGTTTTTCTATGCTCAGGAGCTGCTGCCTATATGCACGGGGCCATTATGCTGGTAGATGGTGGCTGGATGGGAAGGTAATAAGGTTTTGTGATTTATTATTGCGAATAATAGGCTGGTATATAATATTGGCAATCAGGCAATTGTAATGTTGGAACATGACGGTTCGCAGCGCGATTAATCATGTTCGTTTCTATGCAAATCCCATAAAATCTCCTAATCTTCTCGTGAACCTGTTATTCGCGTTATCATTTAGATGCATTGATCCCATTCTTTATGATAACACCCCTTTTACCAATTCTCCGTGTACGTCCGTCAGACGAAAACGCCGCCCCTGATGTTTGAAAGTGAGTTTTTCATGATTGATACCCATCAGGTGTAAAAGCGTGGCCTGAAAATCATGTACATGCACCGGATCTTTGACAATATTGTAGCCAAATTCATCGGTCTCACCATAAGAAAAGCCCTTTTTTACCCCGGCACCAGCCATCCAAATGGTAAAACAACGAGGGTGGTGGTCACGCCCATAATTATCTTTGGTGAGCTTGCCTTGTGAATAATTGGTACGGCCAAATTCACCACCCCAAACGACCAAAGTATCTTCCAGTAAGCCCCTTTGTTTAAGGTCTTTGATGAGCGCTGCGGTCGCCTGGTCAGTATTTTTACATTGGTTTTTAATACCGGAAGGCAAATCCCCATGCTGGTCCCAACCCTGATGATAGAGCTGTACAAACTTCACATCGCGTTCTATAAGTCGGCGGGCCATCAGGCAGTTAGCGGCGTAAGTGCCCGGATCACGGGAATCTTTTCCGTACAGATCAAAAACCCAGTCAGGCTCGTTTGACATGTCGGTTACTTCGGGTACAGAAGTTTGCATACGGAAAGCCATCTCATACTGGGCGATGCGGTTTTGTATCTCCGGGTCTCCGTAGATACTCATTTGCGCTTCATTTAACTCTTTGAGAGAGCTGAGCATAGCCGCCCTATCGTTGCTATGGTAGCCATTGGGATCGTTGAGATATAGTACCGGATCTTTGCCGGAACGGAACTGCACGCCCTGGTGGCGGGAGGGCAAAAAACCATTGCCCCAAAGCCGGGCATATAAAGGCTGTCCACTGGCATTCTTGGAAACGAGCACAATGAAAGCTGGAAGGTTTTCATTGTCAGACCCTAGCCCATAATTGAGCCAGGAACCTATACTCGGCCTGCCTGCCTGCTGGGAACCCGTCTGAAAGAAGGTGATCGCCGGGTCATGATTGATCGCGTCTGTATGTATACTCTTAATAAAGCATAGTTCATCCACCACCTGACTGGTATAGGGCATCAACTCACTTACCCAGGCACGGCTTTCTCCGTAGCGGTCAAATTTGTAAACCGAGCCTGCCAGGGGAAGGGAAGACTGCCCGGCACTCATACCGGTCAAGCGCTGGCTTCCCCGGACCGAATCCGGCAATTCTTCGCCGTGCATCTTTTCAAGCTGTGGCTTGTAGTCAAAGGTTTCCAGTTGAGAGGGACCGCCACTCTGGAAAAGATAAATGACCCTTTTTGCTTTGGGGGCAAAATGAGGAACTGAAGGAAGAGGGTTTCCATTCGTTTGGCCCATCACCTCAAAAGGATTGAGTAAAGTACCTAGGGCAGCAGCACCCAACCCCATTGCTGAGCGTGACAGAAACGTACGACGGTTTATACTTCCTGCGAGACTTGCCGTATCTTCTTCGGTGTTCATTTTTTTATCTTTTGGTGATAAAAGCATCTGAATTCATAACCGCACTGGCTACTACGGTATAAGCCGCTAACTGCGAGGCTTCCGGGGTTGCCACCTTTTTTTCGCCGGTGCTAAGCCAGCCTTCGGCTTTGGCTGGTTCTTCTTCAAAACGGGCTTGTTCCTGCTTTAAAAGTTTGTGTAGGATTTTTCCTTCCTCAGCTTTTGGCTTTCTGCCGGTCAGCACCCGGAAAGTATAGTTTACCCTGTCTTGTTCATCCTGCTGACTTTGTATCGCCTGATCGGCAATGGTCCGGCAAGCTTCTACAAACTGCGGGTCATTCAGTAATATCAATGCCTGTAGTGGCGTACTGGTCTGCTGGCGCTGTACTACACAATAGGCACGCATGGGGGCATCAAAAGTACCCATAGAAGGGGGTGGCACGGTACGTTTCCAAAAAGTGTATAAACTTCGCCTGTACAGTTTCTCTCCGGTGTCTTCCTCATATTTAGCTCCGTTGAATGCCCATAATCCTTCCGGCTGATAAGGCTTGACGCTGGGCCCGCCTATTTCAGCAACGAGCAGGCCGCTTGATGCCAGGGCATGGTCCCTGAGCATTTCCGCAGTCAGGCGGCTGGAAGGCCCCCTGGCAAGGAGGATATTGTCAGGGTCAAGCTTGCGAAGTTCTTCGGTGGTATAAGAAGACTGACGGTAGGTGGCAGACATCACGATAAGTTTTTGCATCGCCTTTATGTCCCATCCTGAGTCCTTAAATTGGATCGCCAGCCAATCCATGAGCATAGGATTGGAGGGAAGTTCGCCCTGATTACCAAAGTCTCCTGACGTTTTGACCAGCCCTCTACCAAAATAATGCTGCCAGAAGCGATTGGCCATGACCCTCGCAGTGAGGGGATGATCCTCATGAAACAGCCATTGGGCCAAGCCTAGCCGGTTGCGGGGCAAATCTTCAGGAAAAGGCAAGATGTTTTCAGGAACACCGGGCTTGACTTCTTCAGCAGGGGCATCGTACCCGCCTCTTTCCAGCAAGTAAGTGGGGCGTTGCTTTTTAAGCTCGTCCATTACCATGATTTCATCTACTGCTTCTACAATTTCGTTTTTTTGTTCCCTTAATTGGGAAAGCTTATTTATGTTTTCCTGGTAATCCTTTACCTGTTGGTTGAGGAAAAAATCAAAATAACCCTCGCTTTCAGAAGAAGTGGATGTCTCGGAAGCGAGTTGCACACTGCCTGCCAGTGCCATGATTTCGGGTGTGCTCAACCTTCGGTTGTAGACCATGATTTCATCTACCAAGCCATGCTTAAAGCCTACCCCTCTCCAGCGGGCGCCTATCTGCAAGCCAGGTTCTTTATCCATTTGAGGGAAAAGGATGTCTTTGTAAAGATTATCCTTTTCAGTAACCATCTTTTGCCGGATACCATTTACATAAAGCTGTAGTCCATCCGCTTTGCTGCTCCCATCGTAGGCCATGCACAGGTGTATCCATTCTTCTTTGGGAACCGTGTTTTCGGAAAGCTTAATGATATTATTGTAAGGCCAGGTGTGGGCCATGAGCAACTCAAACTTATTGTCTTTCATGGCGAGATGATATCCCCTGAAATTGTACAGAATAGCCCCGTTACCTTTATGAAAAATCACGCCCTCCTTGTTCTTTTCAGGGACTTTGGCCCATAGCGCAATGGAGAAAGGTGCTGCCCGGGAAAATACACCCACTGTTCCCAGATCTAAGGCATCATCACCGTTGAGTTTTACGGCCTTGCCCTGCTTACCTTCTACCAGCTGTGGCTCAGCCAGTTGGCCTTTGTCCTGGGTAGATACGGTGCTGATAAATTCATTGTCTTGCAGTTGATCAAGGGTAAAATGTGCTTGCAGACCTTTGTTCAGGGTTTTACTGATCTTGTTAGGTAAGCTCGGATAAATGTCTTCAAACTCCTCTTTTTTGGTTTTTCTGATGTTTTTGAGCTGGATCTCGGTTTGGGCGATTTTACTTTCCAGGAAATTGATCAGGCTATCTTCTTTCTCATTGGTGAGCAGCAAGGTTGGAACCGGCATAGCATCGTCCCAGGAGATTTGGCCTGCCTCATCCACATTGTTGAAAAAGCCAAAAAGCCGGAAATAGTCTTTCTGACTGATGGGGTCGTATTTATGATCATGGCAGCGGGCGCATTCCACCGTAAGGCCAAGCATGGCGGTGCCCAGTGTATTGGTACGGTCGGCCACGTATTCTACCCGGTACTCTTCATTGACGATGCCCCCTTCCATGTTTTGGGCATGGTTACGGTTGTAGGCTGTGGCCAACTTTTGTTCACGGCTGGCATTGGGCAAAAGGTCGCCCGCCATTTGCCAGGTAACAAACTGGTCAAAAGGCATGTTTTCGTTAAATGACTTGATCACCCAGTCACGCCAGGGCCACATCGGGCGGTAGCGGTCTACCGAATAGCCGTGAGTATCGGCATAGCGGGCAGCATCCATCCAGTCGGTGGCCATCATTTCTCCAAAGTGAGGGGAAGCCAGTAGGCGGTCTACTACCTTTTCGTAGGCATCTTCGGACTTGTCCGCTAGAAAAGCATCTATCTCTTCCAGGCTAGGAGGCAAGCCGGTCAAATCAAGGCTTACCCTTCTCAGCAGGGTTTCTTTGTCTGTCTCTGGTGAGGGAGATAAGCCTTCACGCTCCAGACGGGCTAGTGTAAAATAATCAATGGGATTTTTTATCCAGTCTTTGCGCTGTACTTCGGGCAAAGCATGTTTTTCCGGTTTGATAAATGCCCAATGCGGCTTGTATTCTGCCCCTTCTTCTATCCA
>JBBSOG010000310.1:0-7237 GCA_038259985.1 Cytophagales bacterium | reverse complement strand
TTTACAGCAGTGTAACGAATAATACTGGCATTACACCCCGGGTCAACCAATGTGGAGTCAAGCTGGGTGTGCCAGCTTTTCCCTTCATCGGAAGAAGTATGCACGTATCTCATCCCTGCCTTGTTAACACGGCTGTTGACCATCCATGTGCCATCAGCCAGTTCTACTACTTTGGATTCATCTGCCGGTTGGATAGGTGTATCAATCAGAAACCAGCTTTTCCCGTGATCATCACTCCCAAAGAGGAAGACTCCCTTTTCAAGATGGACAAGGGTATGCAACAGCTTACCTGATCTTGTCTGTATCCCCCGTCCAGAAGTGATAAACTTAAAGTCATGGTGCCATTCAGGTTTCGTTATTTGTGTACTAATGTCCATCGGTTCACTCCATGACCTTCCATGATCAATACTGCGTGTCACTCTCAAATAATATACATCCTTTTCCTGCTTCAAATCCATGTAATTGAAGAACATAAAAACCACTCCGGTAAACTTATCCACAATCATGGACGGATCAGAGGCGGATTGTCCTAGAGGATAATCTACTACAGTTTCAAGGTCCGACCAGGTTTTTCCATTGTCCTGACTGCGTCGTAGAACAATATTGATATCATCATTCCATTTTAAGTCACCGCAGGAGGGCACTCTTTCATCAATCGCGGCAATTAGGTCGCCATTAGGGGCTGTCACCAGCGCGGGTATCCTAAAGCAAGACACCCCTTCGCTACTTTCAGTACTGAATAGACTTTGGTATTCAATTTTATCGGTAGTTTCAGGCTGTGCATAAGCTATATGCGCCAGTAGAAAAAAAGAAAGAGATAACATTCGCATCTTCATGGTGCAAGCTTTGGTCTATAGCCTATAAAGATGGGATAATAAAATGATTTGTTACTATCCCCAATACTCATTTTCCAACTTAGGGTTAATTGACTTAAGTCTAAAACACTATATCACCTGCCCGCTTCGCTTTCCAAAATGTAGCGTATTAGTTCCCATGATCAGCAGCCACAGGCAAATACCTATTTCACCCAGGGAAGAAGGTAGGTTTACTATCATGGGAAGTATAGTGTTATGATAATTAGGAAAAAGAAAACTGCCAAAAAATTCAATCAGGTACCCAAAGCAACCTGCCATCAGTAGTATACCGAAAAGCTTGGGAAGAAAACCAGAGCGGTACACTAAGTAACCAAAAGGAAACAGCCACAACCCCCAAAATATTTGAGATAGATTGATCCCGTTATTGTAGGCATCTAAGTAAAACATCACCTGATACACTAAATCTGAGGTTGATAATTCCTGTTTCAAAGCATTTTCACTGAGCAGGGTGAGGACCGAAAACTTATGCAGCAGGTTGAAAAAGGAAATCGGTATGCTGACCAACACCAAAACTACCATGAGCCGGGCATGTAGCCGATTGATATGCTCAAGGAGTTGGTATAAGGCCAGCACCAAACCCAAAAATGCCAGATAACTGATAATCCCACATATGATCCCCCATCGGAACAGCATTTCCGACTGCCGGATGTTCTCTAAAGTCTGGGCTGCATTATCCGGAACTATCAGCAATGAGGGGATATACATCAGGTTGAGGACACCGGTAACGATCAGGACCAGGTAGAGGAAACCAGCAAGACGGGCAGTTTGGTTGTTAGGCTTGTGCATGATGGGCTTTTATATATTGGGATGATGCTAATCGTATTGGATAGGTTGCGTCCGGTACTCAAACTAATTTGCCGATAGGCTCTCTGATTGGGCGCTTTTGTAATTCAGCGCATCTTTTTGCATTGGCAATGCCTGGCTAAGATGAAATTGCAAAACAGATGCGGCTTATCCTGGCAAATATTTCAACTTACTTTTATACTGAGGCAGGTGCATTGCAAATGCAGACGAGCGAATCTTGATTTTATGAGGGGTAAAAGGTTTGTCTTGTTTAAAGATGTATACTTTTCTATAGTCGGTTTGCCAAGGTTTATGGTTCCAACAGAAAACCCGAGCCACGGTAGAGATGCACTTTTATGACAGAGGAACATGGTTTCAATATGTGTGAGCGCTCGGAGTACCAAACTATCAGCAAGTGGCCCGAACGACTAGTATAATGGTTGAAGGATTATCATTTTTTTGCAGATTGAACCAATCATTACCCGGGTAAGTATGGGGTCAAGCTTGCATAAAAGGGCTTTTTGCAGCCAAAATGTCAGAAAAACAGCCTAGTTATTTTTGAAAAGATGTTGCAACCCCGCGTCCACGTCAAATTGCAGCGCGAAAATTTAAAGCGACCTTACGTCTACTACAAGTTTTTGTGGAATAATGTGGCGTAACCACGGGTATGCGGGGCGTTTTCAGGTGAAAAGATGGAGATTTTCTGACAAGATGGCATATTTTGCTTGAAACATTTGACGTAACCCCACGTCCAGAGCATGTTTTCGGAAGCAAAGACGCAGCAACCCCCGAGTTGTAGTCTTTGTTGGAAGGAAAAGATAGCCTCAACCACAAAGCGGTATGTCGTTTTCCTGCTGAAATATTCTCATGCTATTGGAATGGTTTGATACGAAAATTTTTATTATTGGCGATACAATCGGAACATCCGAAGATTGTCGTTAAAAATAGTAAAGATAGTAGGACATTCACTCACCCCCGGATCTATACTACAATACTTTATAAGGCGTAGGAAAAAGGAGAATGACAGTAAATAAAATTGTATATCTTTAGTCATGGAAACCAAAGAAATAGTCAACGAAATAAAGAAGCTTACTGTAAAAGAACGACTCTAGATCATAGAAAAGACTGCGAAAACTTATTTAGTTGGATGATGAGAAAGAACAAATGAGAGAAGCAGCCCACCAGCTTTATGATGACTACAAAGATGATGTTTAATTGAGGGTATTCACTGCCCTAGATTTAGAAGATTTTTATGAAGCAAGGTGAGATTTGGCTTATAAATTTAGATACTTTCGGTTGGGTCAGGGATGAGAAAGACCAGCCCAAACCCCATTGAACATACGATGAAAGATAGAATAAAGCAATGAAATTAATTACTCAAATGATAAAATGTTTCCAATAACTAAATGAATGGCGTATATTCAACTTGCGTCTTTGGTCGGTTTTTAGTCAATAAAACAACGTTTGTCTTAAACTGAAAATCCAGCAAAAAACCAATACATACGCTCATATAACTTGAATAATCATCCCGTCATTGATGCCTTCTCGATGATTCACCCTTTGTCAGCAGAGAGTAGGGAAGATTTTGCTTCCATCATCCACTTTCAGCCCCTTCCCAAAAATACCATGCTGCTGGACTTCGGGAAAAAAGCGACCACACTGTTTTTTATCAAAAAAGGATTGGCCAGGGCCTATTACAATCGGGATGGTGAAGAGGTTACTTACTATTTTGCCATTGACGGTCAGTTTATTGGTGGAGTACCCAGTATTTTTGATGGCAGGCCTTCCCACAGTGCTATACAGTTAATTGAGCAGGCTGACATTCATTATTTTTCTTACCAGGAGTTTGATGACTGCTGTGCCCGGCATCATGATCTGGAAAGGGCCGCCCGTAAGCTTTCATCTCTAGTGATATTGAGAGGACAAGAAGACGTAGAAAGCCTCCGCTTTTACTCTGCCCACGAACGGTACCTGATGGTTGAAAAAAGACATCCTGGCATCTTGAACCGTTGTCCACTAAAATATATCGCCTCTTACATCGGTACCAGCCAAGTGAGCCTCAGTCGCATCCGTGCCGGGGTCCAGTAGAACTTGCTTTATTATTTAACATATGTAAAGTAGTAAGATCGCTTTAATGCTGACTTTTGCCCTACACTAATTAAAAAAACATGAAAACAAATATTGCCGGGCAAGGCATAGTAGCCTTGGGCGATGCTTTTACGCTCAAAAAAGAAGTTTTGGAACAACTTTCATCTGCTCACTTATTTAAACCCAACAGTTATTTACTGCAAGTTGCTACCGCATCTTTAAAATGGAGCCTGTTGATTACACTTACCATCGTGGGGCTGATCTTTGCCCATCAGGCTCATGCACAACAAAGCAATGATTTTCTGCTTAAGAAAAATCAATTCAGCGTAGGAATTGGTGCCAATTACATTAAAACGGTAGATTTTCAGTATTCACCCAACATGTTTCAATCTTTGAGGAAAAATCTGCAACTGGGTTATAACCATAGGTTGAAGAAGGGAATCTTCTCTACCAACCTAAATATGTTTCTGGGCAATTTATCCCCTGCTTCCGGCCCCGGCTTGGTCTTCTTTGGTAAGGAAACTGATATCAATGGCGTTGAAACTGTTGAGTCCCTTTCGCTGGAGTTAAGTCAGTTGGGAATTGATCTGGAAATCGGCTATCTGCATGAAATGACAGCACTGGCCACTGCCAGGACAGCCCTGTATCTGGGGGGAAGCATTGAGGAAAGCTTTAACTATACCCCTGGTTTTATCAGTCTAGGCACCATCAATTATGGCGCTTTGAATGCCAAAGCAAGGTTTGACTACTTATTGGGTAATGGCAACCCCCTCATGTTCGGGCTTTCAGTGCCCCTGATATCGGTGATCACCAGAATGCCCTACCATAACAGTCCTAACTTTCCTGGCAAGACAGGTATTGCAGGTTTTTTTACCGACAATAACCATGTTGAAACCCTCAACCATTTTCAAAACCTCCGATTTTCTGTAAAGTACCAGTGGTTGGTAAGCAGGAAGTTTGCCTTTGATATAGGCTACGAAGCTTCCTGGTTACACTATTACAGACCGGAACACCTTACCCAGGCAGGCAGTCAACTTTCTCTTGGTTTCACTTTTTAATACACTACACATGAAAAAATACAGATCAATACACTTAGGATTTTTTATAACGCTACTTCTTTCTTTCACTTCTTGCGAAGAAATGATGGTAGGTGAAATACTGGATAACTCCAATGAAAATAACTTCCAGGTCATGTGGGAAAAATTCGACAGCCACTACGGCCTCTTTCTGGTAAAGGACATAGACTGGGACGCGGTTTATGCTTCACATCTGCCCCTGGCCAAGTCTGCAAAAACGGAGGAAGAACTCTTCTCAGTCCTTTCTTCTACCCTGAGCATCTTGCATGATCAACATGTAAATATATTAACAACCAATTCCAAACTGGGAGATTATAACAGTGGCCATAATGGGCATATCCCGGCTCAGGAAGACTATCTTTTTGAAAACGTTCGCGATCATTATCTGATAGAATACCATGTGGTAAATGAAAATTTTGGCTATGGAAAACTTATCGAAGACATAGGTTATATCCATGCTTCATCATACAACGATAACCTTCCTGTTTTCAAGAAGGCCATGGACAAAGCCATGAAATCTTTGGCTTCCACCAAAAAAATTGTATTTGATATAAGAGATCACAAGGGCGGAAGTGACAATGTAAGTAAGTATATAGCAGGTAGATTTGCCAAATCAAAAAAGTTGTTTATGACCTCCAAAAAAAGAAATGGGCCGGCACATGATGATTTTGAAGACCTACTAGAATGGTATGTGGAGCCAGAAGGAGAAAGCCAGTATACAAAACCAGTTATTTTGTTAACTACTTCACTTTCAATCAGTGCAGCCGAAACATTTACTTTTGCCATGAGAGAAAATGACAATGTAATTCATATGGGCGATACAACGGCCGGTGCCTTTACTGATGCGATTGTTTTTCAATTGCTCAACGGCTGGGCTATCACAGTAGGGGTAGGCGATTACCGGGGATCAGATGGTAAAAGCTATGAAGGTATCGGGATTGCTCCTCATATTTATAGTAAAAACGAGAAAGCTGATGTACTGGAAGGGGTAGATAAAACCTTGGAAATGGCCATCAGCTATTGAAATCAATAAAGCTTTCGTTGAGTAAATAAAGATTAATAAGTATGAACATCAAAACAAAGTCGTTTTTCAAGGACCCACAAAAAGACCAGCATTATTTTGAGGATTGGGTTCTACAACTGGAAAAAATAAATAGCCGAACCTATGAGCGATTGGAAGTATCCACCGCTTTGGGCAAGACCCATGTCTGGGGCTTGAATACCGATGATACAAACTTAGAGACCTTGGTAATATTCCCTGGTGCCAGGACGACGGCCTTGATCTGGGATTTGGATAGAGGACTGGAGAATTTGAAACAAAAGCTTAGAATCTTTATGGTGGAAACCAACGGCTTGCCCAATCTGAGTGATGGAGCAACCCCAGACATCAAATCTTTGGACTATGGATATTGGGCAAAAGAAGTGTTGGAAAAGCTAAACATAGCGCAGGCGTTTATTGCCGGGGCCTCTTTCGGAGGATTGATAAGTATGAAACTTGGCATTGTTTGTCCTGAAAAAGTGAAAGCTGCATTTATCCTCAACCCTGGTTGTTTGCAGCCTTTTTCTCTATCCTTCAAAAACCTTTATTACAATATTTTACCCATTGTCAGTCCTACTGCAAATCATGTAGCACTATTTTTAAGTAAAGCTGTCTTTTCAAAACCAAATCATAGGCTATCCGAGGCCGCAGAAAAGATGCTCATTGGCTATGAAGTCTTTGCCATTAGTCGCTATCAGGACAATACCCAAAAACCATATGCTATGGGTACGGAATTGTCAAAAGTTCAAGTAGATACTTATCTCCTGCTTGGGGATAAAGATCTGTTGTTTCCGTTTCAAAAGTCCATTGAAAATGCAAAAAAGCATTTAAAGACATTAAAAGAAGTAAAAGTATTTACCAATGTAGGGCACGGAATTGAAACCTACGAAAAAACTATGAACTACATTGGAGAGATTATAAAAACTACTGCTGACAACATATATGTGCCATTGCTGGGTATAATTTAATTTGTTGTTAAGTTTTAAAAATTGTTTTGTTGTATAGGACAGTTTCTCTTTCAAAGACCAGCAACGTTACATACAAATACATTAACAAATAAACTCACTAACGCGAACTTAATACTATAATCTATTGCCGGCTTTGCAACTGAAGCTTACTTTTCTACTTTTTAAATATTTTTATTTTGCGTAAATAGTAAATTGGTTTTTAATTCGGTCATAGATCATAGCCAAAACTGTTAAGAGCCATGAAATGATGAAAAAGCAAATAGATTAAAACTAAAAACCTGAGCCACCACATGGGCAGCCCAGATAAGTGTATTTAAAGTTATTTCATGCGGGCTTCTACCTGTTCTTCTTGTTTAAGGTATTGGTTGAGGAACTCCAGAATGGCCTGATAGCCTTCTATCTGGTTGT
>JBBSOG010000309.1:0-7247 GCA_038259985.1 Cytophagales bacterium | reverse complement strand
TTTTGAAAGTATATCGTCACCTGCACAAATTTAAGTTTCAGTCGCAACTCTCTACCTGGATCGCCAGTATTGCCTATCGAACAACAGTCAACCATTTGAAAAAGCATAAAAAGTACCAGGAAACTGATCTGGACGAAGCTTCGTTTAGTGTGGAAGATATACACTTGAACGCTGACCACCTGATGGACCGGCAGCATATTCATCAATTTGTACATCAGATGATCAAGCAACTTCCCGTTCAGTACAGGACCGTACTAACCCTCTATCACCTGGAAGAGTTGTCTTATGCTGAGATTGGTGCGATCAGTGAGATGCCGGAAGGTACCGTTAAAAATTATCTTTTCAGGGCACGCAAACTACTGAAGGAGAAGTTGGAAATGATATTTAAAAAAGAAGAACTCTTATGAAAAAGTTGACAGACGAAGAAATTCAAAAATTATTAGATGAACAAGCGGTATCTTCCTTTGATTCAATAGATATGAAAACCTATCAGTTACTTTTTGAGGCACTGGAAGAGGCTCCTTCCGAAGGCTTGCCCATGGGTTTTGCGGACCAAGTAGTACGTGAAGCCGCTCACATCAGCTTGAAGAGACAAATTAGGTACTATTGGCTGCTTATTGGCGCGAGTATTTTGATTGCCTTATCTGCCTCTATGGCTATTATTTTCTTTTATCAGCAGCCATCGGCCATAAAGATACTGGCTTGGTTGGCTGAGGCACGCTGGATTATACTTTTTGGGCTACTGATGTTCGCCTTAGTACAAGTGGCCGATTATCGGCTGGTTAACAGGAAACAAACGTCTCACTAAATCAACCCCTATAGGATCAAAACCACCAAATGTAAAAGAAGTCCGTCTTCTCTTCCTCTTTGATTTTCCAGTTTCAAATCTTCTCAATCTTTTTATTTTCTAGTTCCTATTTGCGTATGAATACCACAATAATATTTTTTTTGATAAGGCTTGTTACATACGTAATAAATGGTATGATTTTTTCTTAGAATTCAGGGAAAGTACATGAAAAACGGCGTTAGACAAGTCGTTGATTAATCTATTCTTTTGTACATTTTACTAAAGCAGCAACATTATTTCACTTGATGCGTTGCAATAGAAATATTTTTTTACACAATTTATTATCATATTCATATTTGATAATAGTGGCTTGAACTCTAAATCTTAGCACTATGAAAACCGAGAAAACAGGAGCCTTAATTCACACAGAAAAAGGATCAGCATACCGCAGTTATCAAGATGGATGGCTGAAAGCAGTGGATAATTTTGACAAGTATGTTAAGGAATTTAAGCCAAGACGTATTTATAAATTTCACAGTAACTAGCCAGAAATTGATTATCCGCTTGTTTTAGTGATTTGTTTGAGCGTTGTATACAGCTTTTCTACTGGTAAGCCTACCACATTAAAATAAGAGCCTTCAATACGTTGTATACCAATCATCCCTATCCATTCCTGGATGGCATAAGCGCCTGCCTTGTCAAACGGCTGAAAATGATGGATGTAGTGCTTTATCTCTTCATATTCCAATTTTCTGAAAGTTACCCGGGTGACATCACTGAAGCTTTGCTGCTGATCAATTCTGGTGAGGCATACCCCGGTGATCACCTGATGGGTAGTCCCCGATAGCTGGTTGAGCATTTGGAAAGCCTCTTCCGCATCTACCGGTTTATTCAGTATATTTTCGCCAATGACTACCGTGGTATCAGCGGTAACGACCAATTCATCCGCTTTCATTCCGCTTTGGTAAGCCTTTCCTTTTTTGATCGCCAAGTACTCGGCTATTGCATCCAAAGCCAGGTCAGCGGGATAATCTTCTTCAATCTCCAGGATACGTACCTGAAAGTCCCAACCCAGTTCTTTGAGCAAGTGCTGCCTGCGGGGAGAATTGGAGGCCAAAATCAGCTTAAAATTCATCTTCTTTAATTGATCCAAACAAAAATCCACAAATCGCTTTCGGATAAAAGTAGGTGGATTTTTGAGGAAGTAAATAGCCCCCGTAACAAATCTCTTTGACCTGTTGTATACTGACACCATTGGTGATCAGTGCCAGTTGGGCTTCCTGTTTACTAAGCTTGTACAGACAATTGGCAAAGCTACGTTCATAGTCAATCTGCTCAGAAATGCGTTGCGTTTGCCTGGGAATGCTCAGCACTTTTTCCAGAAGAAAATAATGCAATACCACAATATCAAGCTGTTTCAGCGCATCGCTGATGTCCCAATCAATTTGCTTATTCATACTAGGCTTGAGCTGGATTTTGTAGCATTCGTCATCCAAAAGTAAGCCAAATGCGTGTGGCTTACCGGCAATGATCTCCGGAATATCGTAGGGGTTCTCCTGGGCTTGTACGCTGAAATAGCGGTCGCATGCATGGAGCAGTTGTTTTTTATCAAAGCCGTGGGTTTGGCTAAACAAGCGATGGGTAGGCAAAACTTTTAGGTCTTCCGATTCTGTATTGGTCAGGTACATTAAATGAAAATTGTACCCCTCATCTCCCTCATGTCTGGGATTTGATTGCATCATTTTCCTTCGGTAAGCCAGCGAACTTTCGTAGCGATGGTGCCCATCCGCCAGAATGATTTGCTTGCCTGCCAATAAATCTACAAATTGCCTAATTGAGGATGGATCATGGATGATGCTCAATACATCGCGCACACCCTGAAAGTCTTCTGCCTGATACACAGGACTTTGCATACTTTCGTCCATCAAAGTTTCTAGCTGATGCTCCGGGTCAGTGTACAAACCGTGGGTAGGGCTGGCATTAAGCTGGGTAGCTTCCAGCAACTGTATCCTGTCGTTGACCGAACCAGGAATAGTATCCTCGTGCCGAAGGATGATCTTTTCTTCCCAAAACGCAGCTTCTATCATACAGATAAAACCTTTACGGCAGTAGGCTTTGTCTTCTCCCGGCAAGCGAAAATGTTGATAGTAGACATATATGGCTGGCTTGTCATCCTGCCGTATAATGCCCTCTTGTTTCCATTGCCTAAGCGTTTCGGCTGCCTGTGCTGCCGGTTGCTCCCCCGCCGGTACCGATAAGTGGATGCTATTGAAAGAGTTTTGATAAAGGGCTGCCCGCTGTTTGGGAGATACTACATCAAAGGGTGGGGATAACTGCTCTCCTATATGCTGGGCAAGCTTTTCATGGTATCTCCATGCACTGAACGGACGAATTACTGCCATAGATGAAAACTACAAAAATAAACAGAAAAGGTTTTACGAAAACCTTCTTTGTTTCCAACTACGCTGGCTGGTCATTGATGCTTTGGTTGGCTCAATCGTTTTGTGTTTTTTCTGTTCAAAGAGATGAACAGCTACCAAAGCGGCTATTTTTTCTGAAGCCTCATCCTGTGTATGCTCAGCAAGACTTTCGGGCGTAAAATACTGGTTTACAAATCCAGTATCAAATTGCCCTGAAGTAAAAGCTTCATGCTGCATCACAAATCGGCAAAAATCCAGGGTAGTTTCTACCCCACTGATCTCATACTCATGGATAGCCCTAAGCATTCTCCGAATGGCAGCTTCACGGTTTTCCGCATGGACAATCAATTTGGCGATCATTGGGTCATAGTAAACCGGGATCTGCATTCCTTCTTCAAAGCCATCGTCTACCCTAATACCCGGACCTTGTGGACGGCGGTAGATTTGCAACTTACCAGTATCCGGCAAAAAGTTGTTGGCAGGATCTTCGGCATATACCCTCACTTCAATGGCATGGCCGTGTATTTTCAGGTCTTTTTGCTGAAAAGAAAGTTTTTCACCTTGAGCTACCCGCAACTGCTGCTTGACCAGATCAATTCCTGTAATCATCTCTGTGACAGGGTGCTCTACCTGCAAACGGGTATTCATTTCCAGAAAGTAGAATTGCAAATCCTGGCCCATGACAAATTCCACGGTACCTGCACCCACATAACCGCAAGCCTTGGCAACGCCAATAGCAGCCTCGCCCATCGCCTGGCGCACATTTTCAGTCACAATAAAGGAAGGGGCTTCTTCTATCACTTTTTGGTAGCGGCGCTGGATAGAACACTCCCTTTCAAACAAATAGACCAGGTTTCCGTGCTGATCGCCCAGTACCTGGATTTCAATATGCCTGGGGGCGACGATAAATTTTTCAATAAAGACTGAGCCGTCACCAAAAGCGGAAATAGCTTCACTCACTGCCCTTTCCATTTGTGACTCAAACTCCGCTTCATTTTCTACTATGCGCATCCCTTTGCCCCCACCCCCAGCACTGGCTTTGATCAGGATAGGATACCCGATTTCGGTAGCCGCGTTTTTGGCAGCCTTAATATCGGTCACCGCTTGTTCGGTGCCCGGCACCAAGGGTACACCATATTTTTTGGCAGCGGCCTTGGCGGCCAGTTTGCTTCCCATGGTCTCAATAGCCTGGGGGGAAGGGCCGACAAAAATAAGCCCTTCATCAGCTACTCTTTGGGCAAAAACCGCACTTTCGGATAGGAAACCATAACCAGGATGCACCGCATCGGCACTCGTCTGATGACAAGCCTGGATAATATTATCAATTTTCAGGTATGATTGAGAGGAAGGCGGCGGGCCTATACAAATAGCCTCATCTGCATACAATACATGGGGCGACTTGCTATCTGCCTCGCTAAAAACCGCCACCGTAGCCATGCCTTCTTCACGGGCTGATCGCATGATTCTCAAGGCAATTTCTCCACGATTGGCAACAAGTAATTTTTCAATTTTAGGCATGAAAAAGAAGTATTCTAATATATTGTTGTGATTATTTTAATAAAAGACAGGTTTCATTTAAAATGACCTAAGCTTACGCTTAAAATTAATGATATGATTCATTGTGGAGGAGTTTTTTAATGTTAACTTTGACCTTCAATCTAGCTAATAGATTTAACTTTTTGTTTACATAAAACCGAGCAAACGTGGATTTATTTAAAAAATTTACGGTTGACATGGGGCCTTTAGGCAGACATGCAGGAGTAGAAGATGGCTATTTTATGTTTCCCAAATTAGAGGGAGATATTGCGCCCCGCATGACGTTCAGAGGTCGCGAAGTCTTGACCTGGAGTCTTAATAGTTATTTAGGACTAGCAAACCACCCCGAAGTAAGAAAAATTGACAAAGAAGCCGCTGAGAAGTGGGGCCTGGCCTACCCAATGGGTGCCAGAATCATGTCGGGAAATACGGATAAACATGATGAACTTGAAAAAAACCTGGCTGCTTTTGTAAAAAAAGAGAGCGCCATGTTACTTAACTATGGCTATCAGGGTATCCTTTCTATCATTGATGCCTTAGTGGACAGAAAAGATGTCATTGTGTATGATGCTGAATCCCACGCCTGTATCATTGATGGGGTAAGGCTACACATGGGTAAGCGTTTTGTTTATCCTAACAATGATATCCCCAACCTGGAAAAACAACTTGCCCGCGCTACCAAAATGGCTAAAGAAACCGGAGGAGGCATTCTGGTTATTACCGAAGGTGTTTTTGGTATGTCCGGAACTATGGGGGCACTCAAAGAAATTGTGGCCCTGAAAGAAAAATACGAATTCCGTCTCTTGGTAGATGATGCGCATGGTTTTGGCACAATGGGCGCTAATGGCGCTGGTGCCGGGGAAGAGCAAGGTGTACAGGATGGCATTGATTTGTACTTCTCTACTTTCGCTAAGGCGATGGCCAGTATTGGCGCTTTTGTAGCCGGTGATCAGCAGGCAATTCATTACCTACGCTATAATACCCGCTCTCAAATTTTCGCCAAATCATTGCCCATGGTACTGGTAGAGGGCGGATTAAAAAGGCTTGAAATGCTCAAAACTATGCCTGAACTGCGCCAGAAACTCTGGAAAGTAGTCAATGCACTACAAAATGGTCTCAAAGAGCGTGGTTTCAATATTGGTACTACACGAAGTCCGGTTACCCCAGTGATCTTGAATGGTGGCGTTGGCGAGGCTGCAGCCTTGGCTTATGACTTAAGGGAAAATTTTGCTATTTTCTGCTCTGCTGTGATTTACCCGGTAGTACCTAAAGATGTAATCATGTTACGCTTGATTCCTACCGCTGCACATACGCTGGATGATGTAGAAGAAACCATCAAAGCTTTTGAAGCGGTTAAACATAAATTGGAATCTGGCGTTTACAAAAAAGGTGAGCTGGCGGCGGCTTTTCAATAAATCTAAATTATTGAAATTTTTTTTGCTCATTGTATAGCATATTAGCTATATTGCCGCCTAAACAACATTTTTCATACAACCAGACTTAACTATGAAAAGATTTGATCAACTTAGAGATTTAGTAATGTCCCTAGAAGGTGACTTCGAGAAGTTTTACGACAAAGAGAACCAGGCTGCTGGTACCCGTGTAAGAAAGGGTATGCAGGAACTGAAGAACTTGGCGCAGGAAATCAGGATCGAAGTCCAAGACACAAAAAACAAAGCTTAAATCAAATTTGATTTAAATGAAAACAAAAAAGCAACTCAGATGAGTTGCTTTTTTGTTTTTTGGCAGATGGTCAACGGTTTTTTTAAACCTGCCCTTCTTTTACATTAACAATCTTTGCGTAGTGCTGTATCAGGTTGCTTAGCTGAGTAAGGGTATCGGCTTTGAACATAAGTTCGTAAAATGCGCGGTGCTCGTCCATATCATTGCCAATCCGGCATTTTGCCTTACTCAACGCCAGGATTTTATCCAGTACCTCGTTAGATTCCAGGTCTAGGTGAAAGAGGTAGTCAAAATCATTATTGATAAAGTCAATTACATGCTCTGCCTTAAACTTGCCTAACAATGAAATATGCTTATCGGTGAATTGCAGGTAGCCGAAAATTTTGTTGCGCGCCCGGCGCTTATCGTAGCAAAGTACCTGCACTTCTTTTTTGTCAGCGACCATGTGGTCAATAAACTCATCTATGGCGTGTTGCTTCTCATGATCGTAAAATGTTACCAGTATGCCTACCCGTTGCGCTTTATCGTAGTTGACCGTTTTATGCTTAACCTTGGTTTTCTTGAGCAAGCCAGGAAGCTGAAATTTGATAATTTGTTTGGTGATGAACATGAACATAGGGCACTACAATTTTTGAGTGGTTAGCATATTTAAGAAATCTTGCTCAGAAATAATTGAAATGCCCAAACTTTCTGCTTTTTTACGCTTGGCGGGACCCATATTTTCTCCAGCCAGCAGATAATCTACTTTACCGGAGACCGCCGAAACGACTTGTCCGCCATTGGCCCTCACTTTTTCTTTGATTTCTTCCCGGCTAAAGGAT
>JBBSOG010000308.1:0-7254 GCA_038259985.1 Cytophagales bacterium | reverse complement strand
TAAATGCTACAAAAAAGTAAAAAGCTTTTAATCATACAAATACAACTACTAGTCAAGGTGTCGCATCTTAATGTATTCCCAAGCAGCAACCGATGAATAATATGAACTCATTGAAACTGCAGTGAATAAAATAAAAAATTCTAACTTACATAGTGAACAATAAAAAAGCTACCATGAACTATAGAGATAGAATTATATCTGATCATAAAGTAATGCTTGGGAAACCTGTGATCCGGGGAACAAGGATTACTATTGAGCTTATTTTACGAAAGATGTCCGAAGGTGCTACAACACAAGATTTGCTTAAAATGTATTCCCATTTAAAGCAAGAAGATATCATGGCAGCACTGATGTACGCCTCTGAAGTATTGGCTAATGAAGAAGTCATAGAACTAGAGAAATGATAATACATGAATAGCATGAACCCCCAGGTGGATGAATTTTTGAGTAAAACAGGAAAGTGGCAATCAGCGCTGGAGCAATTAAGGATGATTATGCTGGACTGCGGGCTCAATGAAGCATTTAAGTGGGGTGTTCCTTGTTACACTTTTCAACAAAGCAACGTCGTCCTAATTCATGGGTTTAAAGCATATTGTGCGGTACTGTTTCATAAGGGAGCTTTGCTAAAGGATACCCATGATGTTCTGATACAACAGACAAAAAATGTGCAGTCCGCGAGCCAGATCCGGTTCACCAGCGTGAAGGAGATCACAGAGATGCAGCCCGTCTTGAAGGCTTATATTTATGAAGCCATTGAGGTAGAGAAAGCCGGGTTGAAAGTGAATTTTAAAGAGCAGCCGGAACCTCTTCCTGAAGAGTTTCAACATCAACTCAATGAAAACTCCGCCCTAAAAAAGGCTTTTGAAGCCTTGACACCCGGACGACAAAGGGCATACAACCTTTATTTTTCCCAAGCCAAACAATCCAAAACCCGGCAGGCCCGGGTGGAAAGATATATGCCGCAAATCCTCAACGGACAGGGATTAAATGACTGCACCTGTGGGTTATCCAAAAAACAGCCCTATTGCGACGGTTCGCACAAGTATATGCGGAATGATTATAAATGAATAGGTCACTGAACTAAGTTTATACCAATGAAAATTGCCGTAGCGCAGATAAAACCGGCTAAAGGGGAAATTGACAGCAATATTGCAAGTCACAAAAAATTCATTGAAAGGGCGATATCCCAGGGAACGGACATGCTGGTGTTCCCGGAGTTGTCACTGACCGGATACGAACCGACCTTAGCTAAAGTCCTAGCAATCCTGCCAGATGATCATCGCTTTGACGATTTTCAACATATCAGCGATACCCATCAGCTCACGATGGGCGTTGGGGTGCCTACCCTACATAGCAATGGTATTTGTATCAGTATGCTTCTTTTCCAACCTCACCAGCCCAGACAAGTGTATTCCAAGAAGTATTTGCATGCTGATGAAGAAGCTTTCTTTGTCAGCGGGGAAGGTATGCCAGTACTGAAAGTACATGATACTACAATTGCCCTGGCTATTTGCTATGAGATATCAGTGCCTGAACATGCTGCATTTGCTTATGCACAAGGCGCAGAAATATACCTGGCCAGCGTTGCCAAGTCAGTGAGTGGAATTGACAAAGCCTTGCCAAGACTTTCCGCAATTGCCCGTCAATACGGCATGACCGTGCTGATGTCCAACTGTATCGGACAAGCGGATGGAGAGGAATGCACGGGAAAATCATCTGTCTGGAATCATAAAGGAAAACTAATGGCACAACTCAATGACCAGCAGGAAGGCATAATTATCCTTGATACTAATACCCGGCAGTGTGCGATGGACACGATGACGCAGTAAGCAGAATTTTTTCTACCTCATTTAGTACGGGAATAACTATTATTTCAAACAGGATAATGATAATTTAAGGCCAACTAAGCTGGTTTCTTAAATGCTGTATTTTGACTTATGATCATTACCCGGAATATTCAACTCAAACGACTGCTAAAACTCACCTGGAAGACGGATCTTTTTCTGGTACTCTCCTGTAGCCTGGCCTATCTCATTGATGAATATGTGCTAAAGGACTATTTTGAACTCCCTGCCATGATACCAACGCTGTTGGGAACAGCATTGGCTTTCTTTATTGGTTTTAACAACAATCAGGCGTATGACCGCTGGTGGGAAGCCCGAAAAATATGGGGTGAACTGGTCAACGACTCACGCTCCTGGGCAAGAGGCATTATCTACTACTGTCATTTTTCGGGGCAGGAACATCAATCAACCTTAGCCTCGGAGCAAATCCGTATGATCAGGAGGCACCTGGCATTTTTGTATGCCCTAAAAGCCAATCTCCGTAAGGAAGCGCATGACAAAAGCTATGAACAATACCTGAATGTAGAGGAAAGAAAGCGTGTAACTGGGCAATCCAATTTACACAATGTTATCTTAATGTCACAGTCAAAGGATTTGGATAACTTATCTCAACGTGCTGTAATTGACGGGTTTCGCTTTATGGAATTGAATCAACTCATCGTTCGCATGTGCGACAGTATGGGTAAATCAGAGCGTATTAAGAACACCGTATTCCCTACAACCTATCATTCTTTTACCCGGCTTTTCATCTGGATGTTTGTCGTTCTGATCACTATTTTCTGTACTCAGACGGTAGGTGCTTGGTCCATTGTGCTGGGCTGGCTGATAGGCTTTGTATTTCATGCTACCCACATCATCGGATTATCATTACTTAATCCTTTCGATCCCATTCCGTCCGGTATTCCCCTTAACCAGATCACCCGTACGATTGAAATCAACCTATTGGAAATGATGGGGGAATCCAATATACCTTCACCCGTGCAGCCCATTGATCATGAGTATGTGATGTAAATAAGTAAGCATCAGTTATTAGATTTAAATATTGGAACAAAGCGCAATACGCATGCACTCACCCGAAGAATTTAGAAAACACGCGCATCAATTAGTAGACTGGATTGCGGACTATTATCAACAAATAGAAAAGTATCCGGTCAAATCACAAGTGAATCCGGGTGATATCATCGGCCAGTTGCCCGACCACGCACCGCAGGAGGGAACATCTTTTGAAGAAATATTCAAGGATTTTCAGCAAGTCATTCTTCCGGGAATCACCCACTGGCAAAGCCCTAATTTTTATGCTTACTTTCCCGCTAACGCCAGTTTCCCGTCCCTATTAGGGGAGATGTTGATGGCAGCACTGGGCACCCAGTGCATGATCTGGGAAACCTCACCGGCCGCCGCCGAACTGGAAGAGCAAGTGATGCGCTGGCTGAGAGATATGATCGGGTTGCCCAAAGGGTTTAGTGGGGTTATCCAGGATACTGCTTCCACCGCTACGCTCTGCGCCCTGCTGACTGCCCGCGAAAAGAAAACCGCTTACCAAACGAATGAGCAGGGATTACAACAGGCAAAGCGGATGCGGATTTATTGTTCAACAGAGACCCATTCTTCCGTGGAGAAAGGTATCAAGATCATGGGCCTGGGCCGGGAAAACTTGGTGAAGATTCCGGTGGACGAAGAACAAAGCATTGAAATAGATTCGCTAAGGGAAGCAATCGCTCAAGATATGGCAGCCGGGTATGTACCGCTCTGTGTAGTGGCAGCATTAGGCACCACCGGCGCACTAGCTTTTGATCCCCTGGAGGGGATCGCAGCCCTTTGTAAAGAACATAAGATATGGTTGCACGTGGATGCTGCTTACGCAGGTTCCGCCTTCATTCTTCCTGAATACCAACATTATCTGAAAGGCATTGAGGGGGTAGATAGTTTGGTGTTCAATCCGCACAAATGGTTGATGACACATTTTGATTGCTCCGCCTATTTTGTGCGCGATACAGAAGCGCTGGTCAGGACTTTCTCTATTTTGCCGGAATATCTCAAAACTTCTACCCGGGGCAAAGTAAATGATTACCGAGACTGGGGCATTCCGTTGGGGCGGCGGTTCAGGGCACTCAAGCTATGGTTCGTATTGCGTAGTTTTGGGGTAGAAGGCTTGCAAAAAACCATCCGTCAGCATATTGACCTAACCAATGAACTGGCTGAAATGATTAACACGGAAAACGATTTTACACTGAAAGTGCAGCGGATGAATTTACTAGCCTTTTGTTATCAACCGGAAGGATTTGATGATACGGATGAATTGAACAACATCAATCAACAACTTATGGACGCGCTTAATGCTTCCGGCAAAATGTATCTCACCCATACTAAAGTAGAAGGGCAGCTATTGTTAAGAATGGTCATCGGGCAAACCCATGTGGAAAGCAGGCATGTGATGGATTCCTGGAAACTTATTCAGGAAACTGCCAGAAACCTAAAACCATAGTGATAAATGCTGGAAATTGTCTATCAGGATAAGGATTACGTAGCCATCAACAAGCCACATGGCTTGCTGGTGCACCGCTCACCCATTGCCAAAGATGCCACAGCTTTTGCACTGCAAATGCTTAGGGACCAGATCAGTCAAAGTGTATATCCGGTGCACCGGCTGGACCGTAAAACCGGGGGCGTACTGCTATTTGCCCTGAACGAAGAAATCCTTAAAAGTACCCAACAATTATTCGCCGGACAGTTAGTACAAAAGGAATACCTGGCGATTGTCAGGGGATATACCGATGATGTTGTGGACATTGATTATCCTTTGAGAAAAGAGAACGGTACTTTGCAGGAGGCATATACAAGTTTTGTTACATTGGCGAGAACTGAACTGGAGATTCCTTTTGGGCGACACCAAACATCGCGTTATTCGCTAATAAAGGTTATGCCCAAGACAGGAAGAATGCACCAGATACGTAAACATTTGAGCCACATTCGTTATCCTATCATTGGTGACCGTCCACATGGGTGTAATAAGCAGAATAAACTCTTCAAAGAGCGCTGGCAAATGGACACCATGTTATTACATGCCCGTAATCTAAGTTTTACGCATCCCCTAAGTGGGCAATCCCTTGAGATCAAGGCGGATATTCAGTCAGAATTTCAACGCATGCTTGACATGATGGAGTTTCCAGCAAATAATTTTTAATTTTAAATCTTTCAATTTGATATGAGTAAGAAAAATAAGAATAAGCGGGAGGGCATTGTCTATTCTACCAGTGAAAATTTTGACTATGAGTTTAGCAATACCCAAGAAGAAGAAACTTTATCTCCATCCCAGCAAGACCTTAAAGTGATGTTGGACAAGAAATCAAGAGGGGGGAAGCAGGTGACGCTGATCAGTGGTTTTGTGGGCACTGCTGATGATCTCAAAGACTTAGGGAAACTCCTGAAATCCAAATGCGGGGTAGGTGGTTCAGCCAAAGATGGCGAGATACTTATCCAGGGAGATGTCAGGGATAAAGTGATGGAAATCCTTCAAAAAGAAGGTTACCGTGCCAAGAAGTCGGGAGGTTGAGTTATTATGTGAATAATGCCTGATAATTATTTTCTCTTGTCAGCCTTTGGAATTCCTTTATATTTACTCCTATGAGAAGACTTATTTTTATCGTTTACTTTTTACTTTCTTTCACGATGATGAAAGCACTTGCCCAGAACAAACCTAGTGTTAGAATTGGTGTAGCCGGACTGGTCCATGACCATGTACATTGGGTATTGCGTCAGGCCAAAGAAGGTAAAGTGAATATGGTAGGCATCGCTGAACCTAACCGTGCCTTAGCGCAGCGGTATGCTGACCAATATGGCTTTAGCATGGATATCGTTTATTCTGATGTGCAAACCATGTTGGAAGAGGCTAAACCGGAGGCAGTTACTGCCTTTAACGAAATCAAAAATCATCTGGCCGTTGTGCAGGCTTGTGCACCAAAAGGGGTAGATGTGATGGTGGAAAAACCGCTGGCCACCAACATGGGTGATGCCCGTGAAATTGCCAAACTGGCCAAACAATATGATATTGAGGTAATCACCAATTATGAAACGACCTGGTATCCCAGCAATCATCGGGCGTATAAAGAGGTACATGAAAATAACGCGGTGGGTGAACTCAGAAAAATCGTGGTCAGGGACGGGCATCAAGGCCCGAAAGAGATCGGGGTAAGCGAAGCTTTTTTCTCATGGCTTACTGATCCGGTATTGAACGGGGGCGGTGCCTTGGTTGATTTTGGTTGTTACGGCGCTAACCTCATCACCTGGCTGATGAAAGGACAAAGACCTGAAAGCGTCACTGCGGTAGTGCAGCAGATCAAACCGGATGTCTACCCCAAGGTAGAGGATGAAGCTACTATTATCGTGACCTATCCCCGAATGCAGGGCATCATTCAAGGCTCATGGAACTGGCCCTTTGGCCGGAAAGATATGTCAGTGTACGGAAAAACCGGATATGTATACGCACTGAATGCAGAGGACATGAAACTCAGAAAAGAAGGGGAGGAAGAGCAGGAGATGAGCATGTCGGACGACAGTATTCCTTATCATAACCCTTTTGAATATCTATCGGCGGTCGTGCGTAAAGAAATCGTTGTCAAACCTACTGATCTTTCCTCTCTGGAGAATAACCTGATCGTAGTGGAAATCCTGGATGCCGCCAAGCTTTCCGCTTCCTCGGGAAGTACGATTTTTTTGAGGTAAACTCTAATATATATACTGTGTAGGCATGAATCAATTATAATATCAGGTAAATACTGCTTGCCCCTTTCCGTCATAAATCAGCATTTTAGTTTGATCAATATGCTTACTCAGAGTAAGATGGGCATTACAAATGCCCGATAAGATGAAGGACGCATGAGATATGCGCCCTAGTTATTCGTTGAGACTACCGATACTCAGCTATAAAAAGCATCCTTATTTGTATGATTAGGACTAATTCAAAAGTTCTATTCTCATCTTTAGAATCCATTTTCCGAAGCTAAAAACTAACGGTATAGATAAAGGAAATTAACTTAAAAAAGGATGATTTGGGGTAAAAGGAGGGTTGAGGAGGCGTTTGGGGAGTGCTCAGCTACTTTTTAGAAGTGTTGAGCAACATTTCCAAAACGTTGAGCAACGTTTTTAAAAAGTAGAGCAACGTTTGGGGGTAAATATGGGACAAAAAAAAGGTCAAAAACGCAAAAAGCCCGTCAGCAATGCCAACGGGCTTCAACCCTCTACAGGGGTGTATTGAGTAGTTATGCGTGGTTTAAACCTGTTCAGGGGCTACACTTGCCACCTTCTTTACTTTACTGTATTTGAGTATCTTCAGGGTTTCCTGTAGTTCAGAGCCGGGCGTAAAGATGTACTTTGCTTTCTTGATCTTGCCAGCATTTACTTCCTCTTCGGT
>JBBSOG010000307.1:0-7303 GCA_038259985.1 Cytophagales bacterium | reverse complement strand
TATCTCATGATTTTTGAGCAGTTCCTGCCAGGAAGTAGCGGGATGGATATTGACCTCAATCACGCCCGGGTCAGGCGTAATCATAAACTTTTGGATGCGCGTATCTGATGGCGGGTCATAGCCCTCTATCAAGACGGGCAGTTTTAACTTCTTCGCGCTGCGCTCCACCGCATACACCAGGTCCAAGTAATGTTCCAGCTGGGTCACGGGTGGCAAGAAGACAAATAATTTGCCCTGCCTCACTTCTACGACCAGGGTAGTTTTGAAAACTTGCTCGGAGGTGTTCGCTGTCCCTTTGGGAGCTTCAGCAGGAGGCATCGGTAGTTCAGCGACTTCTTCAAATAAACTTCTCTCCGGACGGATTTCTTCCTTGTCCAGGTCTTGGATAGCATTGAGGGGGAGTCTCATGCCTGCCGGTGAATTGCCGGGCACCAGAAATAAATGCTTTCTTCTGAATTTCCAACGGCAGCTTTGCCAGTTTTTTTGCTCAAAATCCCACTGCAAAGGCACTACATAACCCACCGCTTCGTCTAATCCTTTACTTAATAATTCGGTCAACTTTTGTCTTTCTAGGGAGGATTTAAGGTCTAAGGCCAGCGGGTCTACATCCAGCGGTACATTGCCTTCTTCCCAGGCAAAATAGAAAGGGTCTTCATAAGCTGGCCTCACATTTTGTAGATCAACGGAAATTTGCCCAGCCATTTCTTCCACAAAAGCTTTGGCCTGAGCAACCTCAAAACCGTAATCTTTAGATAGATCGGCACTCAGCGTATCATCTTGCCAGATGGTTTTTTCATCTTTCCTCCAATAGCAGGCTAGCTTCCAGCGAGGCAATGGCTCCCCCGGATACCATTTGCCCTGACCGTACTGCATCATCCCTCCTTTACCAAAATGCTTCATGAGCCGCTTGAATAGCTGATTGGCAAGCAATCTTTTGTGTTCCCCATCGGCAGTATAATTCCACTCAGGGGCATCGGTATTGTCTATGGCGACAAAGGTCGGTTCGCCTCCCATCGTCAGGCGCACATCATGGTCTAAAAGTTCCTGGTCTACTTGTTCCCCAACTTTTACAATCTTGTTCCACTGCTCATCGGAATAGGGCTTGGTGACACGGGGTTTTTCTATGACTCTTTTTACAGTATTACTAAATTCAAACTCCGTTTTTACCGATTCTGCGCTGCCTGAAATGGGCGCTGCACTCTGAGGGTCAGGTGTACAGGCTAGAGGAATATGCCCCTCCCCAGCAAATAGGCCGGAAGTAGGGTCTAGCCCAACCCAGCCTGCCCCGGGAAGATACACTTCGGTCCAGGCATGCAAATCCGTAAAATCTTCCTCCGGGCCGGAAGGGCCGTCCAAGGATTTCTCGTCAGATTTGAGTTGTACCAGATAGCCGGAAGCAAAACGGGCAGCAATGCCCAGGTGGCGCATGATCTGTACCAAAAGCCAGGCAGAATCGCGGCAGGAACCGGAAGCGGTGCCGAGTGTTTCCTCGCAGGTTTGCACGCCCGGCTCCATACGGATACGGTAATTGATGTCCTCATTAAGCATCTGGTTAAGCTTCACCAGATAAATGACGGTGACCTTTTCTTCACTTTGCAGTTTTTTGGCTTTCTCTACCCACTTACTAAGCAGTGGGCCTTTTTCCTGCACTTCCAGGTAAGGAAGAAGTTGTTTTTGTAAAAGATCGTCGTACTTGAAAGGCACTTTCTGCGCGTATTCTTCCACAAAAAAATCAAAGGGATTGATGATCACCATATCAGCCAGTACTTCCACATCTACGATAAAGTGGTCTACTTTCTCTGGAAATACAATTCTGGCTAGATAATTACCAAAAGGGTCTTGCTGCCAGTTGATAAAATGGTTTTCCGGTTTGATATTCAGCGAGTAACCTTTGACTGTGGTACGCGAGTGGGGCGCCGGTCGTAGGCGGATTACTTGGGGGGAAAGCTCAATGGGCTTTTCGTAGGTATAGGCAGTATAATGATTAATGGCAACACGTACAGACATTTTATTAGGTTATGATTTGCAAAAGAAAAGACCAGATTTTCCAATAAATATAGCATTAAAGCGGTGCCTGAAAGATAAATCATTAGTTTAAATTTCACTCCATTGGCGAACGAAATTTCATTCTACAGAATTATAGTATAAGCGTATGCTCATTTTTTTAAATAAATACGCACAATTAACCCTTGTTGGTAAGTCTTTATTTTGATTCGTAAAAATTAGCGTTTCGTTTGAACAATCAATAATTTACCTTTTAGAATACTTTTTAATTGTAGTTTCACATGCACATACTGACCAAAGCCTGTTGTTTCTTTTTTTTAACCCTATGCTGCCTCACCGCTTGCCAGGACAGCAGCAAAAATGCTAGTCATGAAAACAAGGGCGTCAGTTTTAATTATGATATCAAGCCTATACTTTCTGACCGCTGCTTTGCCTGCCATGGACCAGATGCCAACAAAAGGGAAGCGGAATTAAGATTGGATAAGCCCGAAAGTGCTTTTGCCGCACTAGCTGAAAATCCCGGACATTATGCCCTGGTAGCTGGTGACGCAGAGGAGAGTGAAGTGTACCACAGGATTACTTCTACTGACCCGGAGATGATGATGCCCCCTCCGGAATCCAACCTGAAAATCAGTAAAGAAGAAATAGAACTCATCCGCCAGTGGATAGAACAAGGCGCTGAATATGAACCTCACTGGTCATTTATCAAACCCGAAAAAAAGGAGGCACCTGAAGTGCAGCTTACCGACTGGCCTAAGAATGATATTGACCTTTTTGTGCTGGCAAAAATGGAAAGCAAAGAATGGCAGCCTGCTTCCCAGGCAGAAAAATCCACCCTCCTTAGAAGGTTGAGCTTTGACCTCACCGGCCTGCCTCCTTCAGTGGAAGAATTGGAGGTCTTCCTTAAAGATGATTCTCCCCAAGCCTATGAACGAGCGGTAGACAAGCTACTGGATTCCGATAACTACGGAGAGCGCATGGCATCGGAGTGGCTGGACGTCGCGCGCTATGCGGACAGTCATGGCTATCAGGATGACGGCATGCGTAATATGTGGCCCTGGCGCGATTGGGTGATCAAAGCATTTAACAAAAACTTATCTTACGACCAGTTTATCTTGTGGCAGCTGGCGGGTGATTTGCTTCCTGATCCTACTGAAGAGCAGCTATTGGCTACCGGATTTAACCGTAACCATTTGCAAAGCCAGGAAGGTGGCATTGTGGATGAAGAGTACCGGGTGGAGTATGTGGCTGACCGCACCAATACTTTAGGCAAAGCATTCCTCGGGCTGACGCTAGAATGCGCCCGTTGCCATGATCATAAGTATGACCCAATCACCCAAAAGGAATATTATGAGATGTTTGCCTTCTTCAATAATGTCAATGAAGTCGGGCAAATTCCCTATATGGGGGAAGCCAGCCCCACCCTCATCCTGACCAGCGATGAAGCGGAAAAGCAACTGGCCTTTGTAGACGAGAAAATTGAGGAACTGGAAAAGGAGGTTTCTCCCAAAAAACAACAATACCAGCAGGACTTTGAAAAGTGGAAAGCTTCATTATCTGAGAATTCAGGGATTAAATTAAGCAAAGCCATTGGTCATTATCCGATGGACAAGCCGATGGATAATAAGTTCCGCAACTTGGCTAACCAAAGTAAACCTGCTAATATGGTTGTCAACCAGCAGGACCAGGAGCCAGAAATCGTGGAAGCCAAATTTGGTAAAGGTTTGAAGCTGGTAGGTGACAGTTATGTGGACATGGGAGATGAAATCGGTTATTTTGACCGCCATCAACCATTTTCTATCAGTATTTGGTTCCAAGCGCTGAAAGACAGCCTGGAAGGCCCTATCTTTTCCCGTTCAGGAGGCTTATTTAATGGCAACCGGGGCTATGATTTTATGCTCAATACCGACCGGACAATTTCTGTCAGCCTCAACCACACTTATCCCGCCGATGGCATTGAAGTACATACGCGGGACAAATTAGCCCCCAATGAGTGGCACCATTTGGTATTGACCTATGACGGCTCTAGCCAGGCAGCGGGCGTGAATATCTATGCCGATGGAAAGCCACTTCCGCTCACCGTCATCACCGATCACCTGAAACAAAGTATGATCCATTATGGAAAAGATCGTGAAAGCTGGGGCGGCACAGGAAATCTGTACATCGGTAAGCGATTTGAAGAAACTATGGACGGCGCCATTGTGGATGAATTTATTGTTTTTAACAACAAACTCAGCACGCCGGAGGTAAGCAAATTATATGATGACGCGGCCAATCTCCAGCCCTTCCTGGCAGCTAATCAGCAGGAAAACCTCATAGATTATTACCTGCAAAATTTTAACAGTGACTACCAAAAGCAGTACAAAGCGCTTACCCAAGCGCGGAGCAAAGAAAACAGCATTCTGACCGATCAGCCGGAGGTCATGGTGATGAAAGAACGTAATCATCTGCGCAAATCCTATATTCTGGACCGCGGGGCTTATGATGCCCGTACTACCGAAGTAAGTCCCGGCATACCTGAAGTGATCATGCCTATGCCGGAAACATTGCCAAAAAACCGGCTTGGCCTGGCCCGATGGCTGATTGATGATGACCATCCGCTTACTGCCCGGGTGGTAGTCAACCGCTATTGGCAGATGCTTTTTGGCAAAGGATTGGTCAATACTTCCGATGATTATGGTAACCAGGGAGAACTACCCTCCCATCCTGAGCTGCTGGATTGGTTGGCGGTAGAATTTCGTGAGTCCGGCTGGAATGTAAAAGCATTACTCAAAATGATGGTAATGTCAGCTGCTTACCAGCAATCGTCCATTGCTGATGAAGAAAAAATAAACCAAGACCCAGCCAATGTCTGGCTGGCCCGAGGTCCCAGTTATCGCATGCCTGCCGAAATGATCCGGGATAATGCCTTGGCAGCCAGCGGTTTGATGACCGACAGTATTGGTGGCCCAAGTGTTAAACCTTACCAGCCACAAGGCTTATGGGAAGAACTGGCCACCAGGAATGCGACCGTTTATGTTCAGGATAGCGGGCAAAACCTCTACCGCCGTGGTTTGTACACGATCTGGAAACGGAGTTCCCCCCCACCCTCCATGATCAGCTTTGACGCTTCTGAAAAGTATCTGTGTATGGTTAAAAGACAAAAAACCAGTACACCACTGCAAGCTTTGGTGTTGTTGAATGATCCTCAGTACGTGGAAGCTTCCCGTCTGCTGGCCGAACGCATGATCAATGAAGGCGGGGAGGAAGCTGAGAAACGCATTACTTTTGGCTTCCAGGCCCTAACCAGCCGCCTCCCGGATACGCGAGAACTTCAGCTATTAAAGGGTTTATATGAAGAAGAGCTGGCAGCTTTCAAGAATGACCCCTTGGCGGCAGATAGCCTGTTGCGGGTAGGTCAATATCCACGAAACCAGCAGCTTAATGAGCCAGAACTAGCAGCGCTCACCATTGTAGCGAATACATTGGTCAACTATGACGAGGCTGTTTTTAAAAGATAATTGTTAAAGGGTATGAGATGAAGGTTAAAAGACCGGCAGTGGAACTTGTAACCTGAAACTTCAAACATTAAACTAACTAAACATGAGTGATTATTGTCACCAGGATATTGTATCACGAAGAGATTTTTTAACAAAATCCACCTTGGGTTTGGGTGGGGTTGCTTTAGCGTCATTACTGAATCCCCTCAAAGGCATGGCGGGTATTGCTGCCGATGGAAATGGCAGTGGAGGTACGTTGGACAAACTTCATTTTGCCCCCAAAGCCAAGCGTGTCATCTACCTTTTCCAGAGTGGCGGGCCTTCTCAAATGGAGCTTTTTGACTACAAGCCTTTGCTTCAAAAAAGAAGAGGCGAAGAGCTTCCCGATTCCGTTCGTGGAAACCAGCGACTTACCGGCATGACTTCCCATCAAAAGTCCTTTCCGATGGCAGGTTCTATTTTTGACTTTCAGCAACACGGACAAAGCGGTGCCTGGGTGAGTGAAATTATGCCGCATACCGCGCAAGTTGCGGATGAACTTTGCTTCGTAAAATCCATGTATACCGAGGCCATCAACCACGACCCGGCAATTACTTTTTTTCAGACGGGTTCACAACAAAATGGACGTCCATCTATCGGCTCCTGGGTAAGCTGGGGCCTGGGCAGTGATAACCAAAACCTGCCTTCTTTTTGTGTATTACTTTCCCGGGGACGAGAAGGTGGACAGCCTTTGTATGCCAAACTCTGGGGCAGTGGTTTTCTGCCCTCTTTACATCAAGGGGTGCAATTTCGTTCCGGCAAAGACCCGGTACTTTACCTCAATGATCCGCCCGGCGTTAAGAAAAATAGCCGTCGGCGTATGCTGGATTATCTGAAAGAATTGCACCAGATTCAGTACGAGAAAGTGAAGGACCCGGAGATTTCGTCGCGCATTGCACAATACGAAATGGCTTATCGGATGCAAACTTCCGTACCCGATACGATGGACATCTCCAAAGAGCCGGATTATATCTATGATATGTATGGCCCCGAGTCGCGCAAACCTGGTACTTTTTCTGCTAACTGCTTGCTGGCCCGCCGACTCATTGAGAGAGATGTCAAGTTTGTACAGCTCTACCATCAAGGCTGGGACCAACATGGTAACCTTCCCAATGACATCAAAATACAGGCTAAAAGCACCGATCAGGCTTCTGCTGCCTTAGTCATGGATTTGAAACAGAGAGGGTTGCTAGAAGATACTTTAGTCATCTGGGGGGGAGAATTTGGGCGTACTAATTACTCTCAAGGCAGATTGACCGAGACCAATTATGGACGTGACCATCATCCGCGTTGCTTTTCCCTCTGGATGGCTGGAGGTGGCGTGAAGAAAGGATTTACCTACGGAGAAACCTGTGAGTTTGGCTATAATATCGTCAAGAATCCGGTGCATGTGCATGATTTCCAGGCCACGATGATGTACTTGATGGGCGTAGATCATGAAAAACTTACCTTCAAGCACCAGGGAAGAAGGTTCCGGCTAACTGATGTACACGGCAAGGTAATGCATGATGTGATTGCCTAAAGCAATTTATATGGCATTAAATGTCAGATTAAGTATTTTTATATAGTTTTTAGGCATTAATATTGTATTATTTTTATAAATTATTAATGCTTATATAATTATGAAACATCTAAAATTAATTAGTGCATTTGTTCTCACTGTATGTATCGCATTGAGCGGGTGTAAAGAAGAGGAAACTGTTAATGACCAAATGGCTCCTGCCCTGCCACCAACTTCCAGTTTTATTATGGATTTTGAAGCTTTTCCATCCGAAAACAGC
>JBBSOG010000306.1:0-7330 GCA_038259985.1 Cytophagales bacterium | reverse complement strand
GAAATCAGTGCAGTAGAAAGCAAACACTCCTGGCTTAAAGGGTTTCCATTTCAGCGTGCGGGTTTGTCCCGGCATCACCAGCAACTCAGCGTTGGTATTACCCTGTACCGCAAAGCCATGGGGCACATCCCAGTCCTGCTCCAAGTTAGTCAGGTGAAAATACACTTCATCATCCATTTTGATACCTTCAATATTATCCGGTGCAAGGTGGCTGCGAATGGACGTCATATAAACGTGTACTTCTTTGCCTTCCCGTTCTACCCGGGCTTGACCTTCACCTTTGGCCGCACGCGGGTGCTCGTTTTCTTCAATTTTGTAGAACTTCTTTACGTTGGGCACAATCTTATCCGCTGCAATAGCCTGAGCGTAATGCGGTTCCCCTTTGGTCGGGAAATCAAGCACCAACTTCATTTTATCGCCGCTGATGTCAAAGAGCTGAGCACTGTGGGCTAGTTCGGGGCCAGTAGGCAGATAGCGGTCTTTGGTAATTTTATTCATCGCAACCAGATACTTTCCGTCAGGTTTACGGGTTTCACCACCCGGAATTACCAGGTGCCCTGGAGAATAAAAAGTTGACTGACGATCTAAAATTTCAAGGTTCTCCACGTTCCACTTTACTACCTCCGACGAAATAAAGAAGGTAGTATAGGCATTGCCCCGGCCGTCAAACTCCGTATGCAAAGGTCCTAAGCCGGGCTTTTGTAAGATGCCGAATAAGCCAGACTCGTAGTTGATGATCGGAATACCGTTGATGTCTCCGGCAAAATCTTCGTTTTCAATAGCGGTCATCAGCTTGTCAAATGAATAGATAGACATATCGGCCGACAGTTTGCCATTGCCTACAATATACTCTCCTGTGGGATCAATGTCGCAACCATGGGGCGACTTGGGCACTGGAATAAAGTATACCATGCCGGGGCAGTCCTGCGGATTCAGAATCATCGTCTTGGTTTCTTCAGTAGAGTTGGCAATGCCGGTACCTTCGTCCATCAGGTTGTGAAGGTAGGATGTCGTTCTCTCTGTTCCTTTTCCCTGCTCCAGGTATTCTTCAGCTTTTTGCCAGTTGATAATCGCCAGCAAATCTTTATCCTTTTGCGAAGCGTTCACTTCCAGCAAACTGTGGGCCTGCTCAGAATTATAGGTGGTCAGGAAGCTCCAGCCGTGAGATTTTCCTTTCCCATTGCGAGCCAGGTCATAATTAAAACCGGGCATTTCTATCTGAAAGGCCAGTTTCATGTGGCCTTCTTCCGGGTCTACCGACACGTAGTTGATCAGGCCCTTGAAATTTTCCTTATAAGTGTCAATGCCCACATCTTCCTGGGGAATTGGCACGCTAAAGCGGGTACCGGAGACTAAATACTCTGAGTTCTCGGTGATGAAGGGGGCACAGTGCAAGCCAGCCACGTCCGGGATTTCCAGAATTTCTACTGTTTCAAAAGTAGTAAGGTCTATCCGGGCAATGCGCGGCGTGTTGTTACCATTGACAAACAACCAGCGGCCGTCAAACTCACCGTTGGTTTGAGAAAGCTCAATATGGTGGGAGTCATCCCAGGGCACTTCGCCATAAGAAGTATTAAACATCGCCTTGGTTTCTTCGCTGTAGCCGTAGCCGTTTTCCGGATACTTGGAAAACACCGGAATCTCTCTAAGCAGACGGCCCGACGGTAAGCCATAGGCGGTGATCTGCCCGCTAAAACCACCGGACATAAACGCGTAATATTCGTCGTATTCGCCGGGGGTCACGTAGGCCTGCTGGGCTGCGTCGCCTTGTACGACGGACTGCGTACTTCGCTGTGAACAGTCCGTTAGAAAGACCGCTCCCAGAATAATCATGGAAAATAAGGTGATAAGAATGGTGTTCGTTTTCATAGTAGTATTACTGTTTGTGGTTAACTTGAAACTGCCTGATCTTTCTCTCCGACTTTTTCCATATCATTCTTGCGCATAAATTCCAGGAGCGCGCGGGCATCGTCGGTAGATACCCCCTGATTAGGCATTCGGGTCAGGCATTCTTCTAATAATTTTTGTGCCTGGGGGTCTTCAGCCAGCATCATGTCCACGTTAGTAATCATGTTCATGATCCAGGCAGGGTGCCGCCGGTTGGTGACTCCCGCCCAGCCCGGTCCTACCACGCGTTGGTCGGTAAGCTTATGGCAGGCCGAGCACTTCATTTCGTAAATGGACTGGCCGGTGGCAATCATGTTATCGTCCAGAGGGTCAGTGAGCGGCACATCTTGTATCTCGCCGACTCCTTGGGGACTAGCCTCCGCTTCGGCCGGTTCGGTGGTTTCGGCCGTTTGTCCACTGGAGCCGGTTTCATTTCCGCCGCCGCAGGAGATTAAGAAGATGAAGGATAGTCCGCCCAGGGCGTTTAGTAACTTTTTCATAAGAATGGATTATGTAAGTAAATAATTAAAAAGTTGATCATTGAGCAATGACTTGTCTCAGTCCTAAGTATGGTTTAATATGATCTGTATCATGAGCTGTTGCTTATCGTTGGCTTGGCAAAACTGTACAGAATAATCGCCAGCGCAATTGGAAATAATGCGGTCACCCCAAATAGGATTTCGTAGTAATAATCCACAAAACCCTGCCGCAGCCACAGCAACGTACCCTGCCCAAACAGAATAAATTCCGACAGCAAAAAGGCGGTTAGTAATAGCACCCACCCTACCCGGGCGGTGGCGTGCGAGGGTAGCAGCTTATGCTTGAGCAAGAGGCTGCCCACTGTGAGGGTAATCGCCCCTAGCGTAATCAAGTGGATAAAACCTATGACATAATTACGAATGGTGTAGGAAATCGTCGCCACTGCTGGCAGGGCTACCGCTGTTTGAACCGCTACCTTCGTCAGCAAACATAGGATACCGAATAACAACAACCAGTCCGTCCAGTGAAGCGGTTTTCTCAAGGGGTTCGCCACCAAAAAAATCGGGCGCAAAATCAGGTAAAAAGCCACTGCCTGTAATAATACGCCCAGCGTATTCAGGTAGAAAATGAACGACAAAGGAGTGCTCCAGGTCACACTCAGTGCGTAGGTGAACAAGAGGGATGCTTGCAGTAGCCAAAAGCCGGTCGCATGGATTTTTACTGTTTTCCCTCGCTGTTGGACATGATAAAACCACAGTCCCAACACGGCGTAGGTCAGCCAGCCATTAAACTGAAAGTGCAGAAAAAATTGAATGCTGGCGTAGTACAACGGATGTAATTTGCCGACTAAAGCACTCACCGGGGCAATAGCCCACAATCCCACCGAAGACACCAGCAACCAGTAAATGCCCCACCGGACAAAGCGGGTGTGAGGACCCATAGGTTGCGCTGCCATATCTTTTAGAAAGCAGTAGGCAAATGCATAGACTGACAGCAGGTGAATAGCAGAGAAGGTAATACTGTAGACCCCGTAGCCTTGGTAGAGGAAGAAGACAGCCATGCCCACTGCCGACAGTACGTTTAGCCCGAACAAATAGCGATATTCATTGCGCCAGCGGGAGCGTTGGAGCAGCAAGAAAAGTAGAGAGCCACTCACCAGTTGATAAGCCCAGCCTAGTAAGGCCACGTGCGAATGCGCATGGAGCAGGTGCCGGTATTCCAGCCAAGGAATTTCCGCCACGAAGTAGTAGCGCATTAGTGTACCAAAGATGGAAGCCAGCCAGAAAAAGAAAATGGCAGCACTCATCCAGCGACGCACAAAACGGGCGGAAAAAGTAGACCGGGATTGAAGGGGGCGATATGGTGTCACCACATCAATCATTTAAATGAAAAATCAGTAAACAGTTGCTGCGCCCTTGGAAAGAGCAAGTTATTTTCCAAATGGATATGTTCGTGTAAATCGGTTTCAAATTCTTGTAGTAGCGCGTAGGTAACACGATAAGTCTGACAGCCGTCGGGCGGACAAGTATAATGATCGCTCATCCCGGCAATCTTCCGAAACCGTTCGCCTTCCGTGTCGTGTTCCTCTTCCATCATCCGGATGGGATTGTCGATATCCCCGAAATGGGGGCGCGATAGTGGATATCCTTTTTCCTGGGCCTCCTCCATCGCCTTGATGTAAGGAAATAAAATGAGTTCTTCCTTTTGCAAATGATCCGTCAGAGCCTCGGCCGCTTCCGAAAACTCTTGCTTAATTTCGTGAAGCTCAGGATGCCGTTCGCCGTGTACTTTGGCTAATTTTTCCAGGTAGGTTTGCAGGGCAGGAATGGTGATCCTCACATATTTGTGATGCACATCGACAACCTCTTGCACCAAGTTGGTCAGGCTCATTGAGGAGTAATCACGGTCGTCGGACTGTTCCGCCGCGGTTTCCAGTTCGGTGATCAGCGTTTCCAGCAGAATATTATGTTGTTGACAAGCCTCCTGCAAACTGATGCCCCCCCGACAACAGAAGTCGATGCCATATTTGGTCAGCACTTGGGCGGTACGGTAGTTTTGGGCTACGATCTGCCCCACTTTGGTTTGCGCTAAATTTTCCATGTTCAAATTTATGATTTAAAGACCCTCATATCCATAATTATATAAAATTTATTTTTTATATCTTTAAAAAGCTGTTTCCTAACCGGATACTCTCTTTGGCTTCGTCTACCGTAGTAATGGTCAGTATCCCGGCCAAATGGTCGCGTACAGCCTTGAACTTATCATGAACCGGGCAGGGATGTTCCGCTGAGCATTCTTCCAGTCCAAGCACACAATTCTTAAAAATACCCTCTCCATCAATGGCTACCACAATCTCCAGCAGGGTAACTGATTTATTTTTACGCAGCCGAAACCCACCCGTAGGTCCCCGGAGTGATAGCAGTAGTTTGTTCTTCACCAATTGTTGGGTTATCTTAGCAGTAAAAGCCACAGGCGAATCAATAGCTTGGGCAATTTCTTTCAAACCCACCAGCTGGTCTTCCGGCTGGTGGACAGCCAGATACATCATTATTTTTAGCGCGTATTCGCAGGTTTTAGAAAACATTGTTTAAAATTAACTTCACAAAGATATCATAAATTAAATTAAGGACAATTTTATCCTTAATTATTTCTCGGATTTACATCTAGGTAGCAAGTAGCGCAATAATAGCAGCATTTACCATAAAAAAAGGCCAAAACGATGTATTGTCTTGGCCTTCCTATTGATCATTACAAACGTTTTTTTAGTTCCAGTAACTCATGTCGTCACGCAACTCACCATCAGCAGAATAGACTTTCTTTTTGTCCCGAAGAAATTTCTCAAGTTCTACTTGATAGTAAGTTTCACCATCTTTGGTAAGTTTCTCGGCATCATCTATCTCATAATCTGGATAGTCTTTCTTGATTGCACTAACTACTTCGCTAGGCAAGTCAGTCTCTTCAATTTCTTGCTTCTGGCTGATCATTTTGCCAACTGCATCAAAAAGGACGTGATAGTCGGTATCGTCCTGCATCTCGAACTCCGCGATGTACTGCTTGTCTTGCATTTCCCACTCTACATCGGTAGCATCGGCAAACTTGGCCTTAAAGGCATCCTGCACAGTGGCGGGTACGTCTGAGATATCTATATCTCGTTGGGCATAAGAAGCCAGTGAAAAAACAGTGAGCATGAGGGTTGCTACAAAAAATTTCATGGTGTTAGTGTTAAAAAGTTAAACAATTATTTATCCTAACGATAAAGTTAAAATCAATGTAACGAGACCGTCCGTAAAATGTTCTACCCGAATTAGATACCTGACGACCCTATTATTATGGCGTTCTACATTTTGCCTTGGTCTAACGCGTAATTTCAATCCGACCATTACTGATCAAACCATGTAGAGATACGCATTATTTTCAGTATCAGTTTAGATACCTCCACTACAAAGCCATGATCATGCGGGAAATATCCAGCCATCCGCCGGACCACCGCAATTTTTCACTATTTAACTGTATGAAGCATAAGCTAAATTACGAGGAAGAACCATGAGAGAAATATTTATAGAAAGCATATTCACTTTTATCGGCATGCTGATCACGATTCCTTTTCTGTTCAGCCCAACTCCGGTGCTGATGTTTCTATTTACTTTCGTAGCCCAGCCCTGTTTTCTGGTGGCGATTGTATTGGCTGTTTATGAGATTGTCCGGGACTTGCGCAAAAAACAGATAATTTAAAATAAATTTTGTGCCTATAGGCAGACTAATCCTTTCCAAAAGGTTAAGGAGTATTGGATGAAATTGTCAAATTTTCTCCTACATAAAAAGTAAAATTCTAATGTCGTCAACCTTTTTTTGTTATTTATTGAAAAAATTATCAGATTTTTTAAAAATTTATTTATGACGTTTTATAGCAACCTTTCTCTGAAACCTCAAAAATAAGCGATGCAAAATTTAAAAAATGAGAAGATAAAGTAAATAATATTTTGCCTATCCGGTAATTCTATTGACTTAAGTTAGTAAAATACTAAGGAACTTATAAGCTGAACCATGTCCATCAAATCACTTTGACAGAAAAAAAACTTATTTTTTATAACAATCTGCTTGATTATCAATTAGTTTAAGTGAGTATACTGTTGCATTTTTCAATATTTTTTTCTCTAAATTTGTCGCATCACTTAATCAACAGTAATGTTTGACTAAACCCGATTACACAATGGCTAAAACAACGAAGACCACTAAGTCTACTACAGCTAAAGAATCATCTGCCAAAGACGCTAACACTGAAAAGAAGGCAGCCCCTGTAAAAAGCGCGGCATCGGCCAAGAAAGCTGAGCCAGCTAAAAAAGCTGCCCCCGCTAAAACGTCAACTCCAAAAGGAGCTACTTCAAAAGCAGCACCTAAGAAGGTGGCTACCAAGTCCGAACCTGCACTGAAACTTGAAAAAGCTTGCAAAGATGCTGTTGCCAAGCTCCAGAAAATGGAAGGCAATCAGTATAAGGATATTCTGGAAAAACTGGAATGGTGCATTGGAAGTTATAATTACGATAAAAACCCCGAAGGTTTGGTTCAATATGGCAAAGAAGCTTCCGGCATTTTGAAAGAAGCAAGGCAGAAAGCACCTAGCAAGGTTTCTCAGAAACTTATTGAGGACCTGGACAAAGCTATTGCTGGCCTTTGATCGCTTAACGTGTTGAAGGAACACTTTCATCTTTAAGCGTTTTTTCTGGCATATCTTTTCGTTTCCTGCTGTGATAATCAGTCTGAATACTTTTTCAGTCCGATACTCCATCTGGAATGCCTTAATGAGCCTTTAGGTGCAAAAAGTTAATCGAGTAGACGGCCGTGGGCCATAAGCCCACGGTGCGCCTCTCACACCACCGTACGTACGGTTCTCGTATACGGCGGTTCATCAAATCAGACTTTCACTATTTGGTAATAGTCCATCATACTTTCGTAACCTCTTTTC
>JBBSOG010000305.1:0-7333 GCA_038259985.1 Cytophagales bacterium | reverse complement strand
CCATTTACCAGGGTGGGAGTGGTGGTGGACAAATTTTTGATGAATACGTCATTGCCTTTTCTTTCCAGGGCGGCATGCTTCCTACTTACCGTGCGTACTTCATCGGAAAACCTGATCGCGCAAGTACTTGACCGCCCGATCTCAATGTAGGGCACGACGATCGTTTCAAAACTGCCCACGCTATGTTTGGGGGACGCAGTAAGAAACTCAAGGGTATACGCTGAAACCTTTCCACCACCGATAAAAGACATGCCTGTCTTAAAGGATTGTGTTGCTCTGGACATATAAGATGGTCAAATGGGCTGAGGAATATATAGCTATCAATATATTGAAATATTCTTTAAATTCCTTGTTTTCAGTCCTCATAACATTTAACAATGACAATAAATAATGTTAAATTTATTTGCTGTCCCCGGGGATATTTTTTTTATATCAGACCATGAATTATACACTATGCAGGAGGATAAAAAAATAGTAGTTTCCGAACAGGAATTTAGAAAAAGGTTCGTTTACGATCAATCCAACTTATTAGGCGAAGGGGGCTTTGCCAAAGTTTTCCAGGCTTTTGACCGTCAATTTGACGAAACAGTCGCACTCAAATTTTATACAAATACCGACGCGAAAAAATACGACATCATTAGCGAGATGCGTAGCTCCCGCCGGTTTACGCACAAAAACATCATACGCGTACACGACGCGCGCATTGTCAGGTTTACCAACAGCTTTGGCCTTACCGAAGATGTGCAGGTAGGCATCATAGAGTTTGCCAATGCCGGAAATTTGAAAGATTTCCTGGATACTTCGCCCTCGGAAAAAGAATTTAAGGAAGTGATACAAGGCATACTTCACGCGTTGCATTATCTGCATACCGAGAAAAGGGTGATCCACCGTGACCTTTCCCCTGATAATGTGCTGATGATGAAAGAAAACGGGGTATGGACGCCCAAGATTGCCGATTTTGGGATTTCTAAGCAGATTGACCTCAAAACCATTAACATGGGCAAAAGCAAGGTTTCTTCGGAGCTGGTGGGCAAGATGGAATACATGGCGCCCGAACAGTTTGACCCCAAGACCTACGGCATTGACCAGCGGATCACGACCAATGTGGATTTGTGGTCTTTCGGCGTCATCCTGACGGAAATATTTACGGAGAAAACCCCTTTTGGCGATAGAAATACTTCCCAAAGCCCGATGGAAATTATGCACAATGTGTTGCACCATCCGCTGCCGCCACAAATCAATGATATTCCCGAACCTTATCGTAAGATCATTAAAGCCTGTTTGGTCAAGGATGCAAAAAGAAGAGTACAAAGCAGCCTGGAACTGATTGAAATACTGAACACGCCAATTGAGAAAAAAAAGAGCCTGAGTAAATTGTGGATAGTGGGGGCGGCACTCGCCGTAATGTTGGTGGCCCTGGGGATTTGGTTTATACTTTTGCCAGGAGATGAAAATCCCGAACAGGTGAAGCGGGAAGCATCCATGCCTGATGAAGAATTGCCCGATTTGTTGCCCCAACCTTCAGACTCAAGTGGTACGGCAGGAGATGAAGTGCAAAAAAATCCACCAAAAAAGAAAGAAAAAGCTGCGGAAAACACTTTAAAACTACCCGCTGAGACCGCAGGCTTGACTGATGCCGAAAAGCTAAAGCTTTTTGAAAACCTATTACGAGACATCAAATCCCTGGACAACGAAACTGCTAATGCCCAACTCAGGATGGGTAGAATTGATCGTTTTGTTAGTACCTATTTTACAGGTAAACAAGCCAAAGTAGTGATGGGTAAAAGTAAAGGGGGGCAGGAGCAGAATATTGAGGAATTTTTCAAATATGTAGTCAATACTGCGGGTATCGAAATGCGGGAATGGAAAATAGATACCGCCCAGACCCGGCTGGACGGTAAAAAAATCACTACTCTTTATATAAAGAAGTTTTAAGCCTTATCTTATAATGACCTTTTGATGATTTAGCAGGAGATCATCCGTAGAAATTACCTTTAGCATATAAACCCCCGGCTGCCGGGCTACCTGTAAAGACACCTGATGTATGCCATGCGCTAAAGAAAGCCTCCCGTTTTGGATCATCCGCCCGGTCATGTCAAGCAGTTGCCAGGTTACCGGGCCAGCCCCAGTTTCAGGTACCATCATGGTCAGGTTGATATGGTCGGTAGCAGGATTGGGAAATGCCTTTCCAATATGCAAAGTGGAAGGAAGTACGTGCTGTAGCAGAGTTTCCCTAGTTCCGTACAATACTTTTAGCTGATGCCCGGCATCTGAGGGCTGAAACTGGTAGCTTTGGGTAGCTTGCATGTCTATCACTTGTTGCGTTTGCTGATCAAACAACCACAGGGCATATTGGTGGTTTGTCCATTTTTGATTGTCCCAATGTATAATTACCTGCTTATGAATGCTTTTTGCTGACAGTTCAACCGACCATTCGGCAAATGCTGCCTGAGGGATAATATCGGCTTCTAAAGAAGAACCTTCCCGCTTGAAATGCGCGGCCGAAGCCCCAAAGAATGAAGGGAGGACATCTGCATCATAAAAATCCTTTTCAATTTTTGCTGCTTGGTGCATACCCAGCCTTAAGCTTTGCCGGATATCTTTTGATACCAATACCGACAAGTCGATTTGCCAGTTAGGTACATCCAATGAAGCGATCGTTTCTTTCTTTTTTTCCTGACCGAGATTTTGACGCGCAACATTAGTGGCCCTCGCTGTGAAGGGTACAATTAATTTTGCTTCTCCTGGACTATCCACAAATGCCCCTTCGTAGGCCAGTAGCTTGTTTTCATCTTTGTTATACTCATTTTGCCCTCCCCCTTTGTATTTGCTTAACCTTGCCTCATCCATAAATTCAATAGTCTGGTTAGCCTCTTTTACGGCATTCCAATCAATAGCAAAAGGATAAGGGTTGCCAATCAGGTTCCAGCCCTTATGCAGGCTGATGACTATGTTCCCATCCTGGTCCGGTTCGGCTACATCACCAGTGATATTATCGAGCACATCTGATTTTGCGATAAGCCAATATCCCTCACCGGGCACTAGCCGGGCGGTAGTAGTGTTAAGCTCTTCATATTTCTTGGAGGAGTTAGCACGGTACAGCCGCCAACTTAAACTATCGTAGGCAACATTATTGAATACATCCCCAACGGTCTGTTCTTTGAAAGGAAAAGTAACGATCCGGTAATTGCTTATCTTAGGCGCTGAATCCATAGGTACCTTCAAAATAGCTACCTTTTCATCGTAGCTCCAATACGTTCTTCCGCTAATGACCGAGTCTAAGTCTTGGCTGTTGATTACCTTGATTTGATATTTTATGCCCAGTTCATCCCCGGCTCCTGCTGGTGCCGACCAACTGTAAATACTTTCATTAAGATCAGGATTGGGGACAGGCGTGAAGGAGTTTGTAAAAGCTTCGGTGATGCCAGCATACTCTATTTCTAAGGATTTAATGTTTGATTCATTATCCCCGGCGAATACGCTGATACCAAAGGGATTTTTCAAAGCGATTCCCCGGTTGATAACATCCGTTTCAAACCTTAAGAGAGGATTTGTAATATCTACCGGGGGTGTAGTGATAGTGATTTTAAACTTCAGGGTCGCGGAAGAAGTGCTGTTCTTTTTTAGGGTTACCTTGACGTCAAGTTCTTGGGTTGAGGGGGCTTCCGGGACTTTAACTTTAAGTAGTGTGCCCCCGGCTTCTACGGAGATAAGCTGGGCTGATAAGTCACCAAACAACACCTCAATAACGTTAGGGTGTATACTGGACCCAAAATGGGCACCTTTAAGGAGTAGGATATCCCCGGGGACCCCTTCACTTTTATGGGTTGACAACAGGATAGGAGTAGGGCTTTCGTGAATCTGATTGGCTAACCAAAGCACTTCATTTTTGGACTGGTCTGCTGACATGATATCCTGATCGCCATCACCATCCAAATCAACAGTATGTACAAAGGTAAAGCGGGGGTTTGAAGCTGGATTGGAATATATTTCCTCTCCCTTGGCAAACGATATAGCACCTGCCGACCCCTGGTTTTTATACCATACTAACCGGTTCTCCCCTGTCCAAGCCACGACAATATCTTGTTTTCCATCACCATCTACATCAGTGTTTACTACATCAAAGGCACCTTTACTTGGGTCAATGACTTGTAGTGGGGCGAAAGCCGCCCCGGTATTGGTGAAATATCCGACACCATCCACCGGACTGGCATACACTAGGTCCGGGTCACCATCCTGGTCTATATCCGCCAGGCTGATAGAACGTGGGTCAGCAATTTGGCTGGCATCAGCGATGATGGTGTGATTGCCAAAAGTACCGTCCCCATTATTTTTTAACCAGCCGATCTGGTCATTCTTCTCTGGGGATGCATCACTGTTATTATCTTTTGAGAAATAAATAACGTCAAGTAAACCATCCGCATCCACATCACTAGCGAGTGCTCCTCTTGGGTTGCCTACGGCAGGAATGTTGAGTGTGTACTTATTGCTTTCAGACAAGGTTCCTTTATCGTTGAACAATATAAATACGGAACCATCTTTGGCCATTTCACTGGCATAATCGTCCCCTTGTTGGGCGGCCACCAGGAGATCTTCAAAACCATCATTATTAAAATTGTAGGACTTAGCGGTGCTGGCCCCATAGGCGGTAAATGCTGTGCGTGCTGTTCCTTCAGCCCACACCACTTTATTGGCCTTAAAAGCGGCAATCAGAAAATCAGGTAAGTCATCATGGTCTACATCTGACACAAACACTGACTGGGGCTGCCCTACCAAGAGGGTGTCATCTTCTACGAGAATTTCATTGAAAGTAGTTTGTCCGCTATTTTGAATGATAGCCACCTTGTTTTCATCACGAAAAGTACTTAAAAGATCGGGGGTTCCATCTTTATCCTGGTCAAACGTATCCATATTTCGTGCCCCTTGGTTTCCCGCATTGATAACAGTCTTTTTAAAACTGGGCGAAATCGTGGTGTTATCCTGTTGAACAAATATTTGGTAGTCCTCTGTCTCACCATTTTCTGAAGAATAACAACTATTTAAAGAACTTATATCGGATATTGGATAGTAGGCCACCCGCATTCTTGTCTTACCCAATGTAGCGTTTTCAGGAACTTGAAAACTTTGATTGATCAGGTCTGTGGGGCTCATTACATCTGAGATGACGACTGTTTCCCCTTCGTCTTGGAAGTCGTAATCTTGGTTCCAATCTATAAAAACTTTCAACCCCTTGGATTCATTTTCGCCGCTGGCGCCCTCACAAGTCCCTAGCTTGACTGCTAGTACAGCCGCTTCTCCCGGAACCAATTGGGTAGATGCGGTAAAGTAACTATACCCAACACAATTTTGGTCTGTTGAATTATCAATAGTACCTATATTGACGTTTTCAATGCGGTTTGCTTCTGCGATATAAGCTTCCGATCTACAATAACTATCAATTAAAATGGGGTCAGATGCCGTGGTGTACCCAAAAGTAGTTACGGATATTGTATACTCTTTTCTTTCTAACCCGGGGGGGATGGTACAAGTAATTTGTTGATTGTCTACGGTGATATCTGGCAAAACCGTTTCATCTATGCTAACGCTGGTATTCGTTGGATTGAAATAATTGCCAAGGATGATGACTTCATCCCCCCCTGCCAGGTACGCGGCGGCAGAACCGGCCTGGGTACTTAGCTCAATGGTATTAATTTCCGGTTCTTTCTGGTCTACTTTTAATAAGTAATAGGATGATTTACCTGTCACTGGCAATATGGTATTGTCAAGTGTGGCCGCTCCCCGGTAATTGCCTGTTACATAAACATTGTTCTGCTGATCTACCGTTATACTACTACCCCCATCCCATGTATCCCCTCCAAACGTTCTCTTCCAAAGTTGAGCCCCGTCCGTATCAAACTTACTGACATAAGCCTGCGCGTTACTTATTTCATAGAAATCCCTTACCGCGCTAGGGTCGCAAGCGCCACTTTCAAACCAAAAACCGGTGATATATACATTATTATATTGATCCAAAGCAATCGCCTGCCCCCGGTCTTGGCAATAATCACCATCGCTTTTTGCCCATATTAAATCGTGGGCAGCACTATATTTTGCTACAAAAATATCGGTGGCCCCAGCATTCTTTTCTCCTGTGTCCAACAGGGAGGTTGTCCTATCTTCATCGCTGCTAAAATGCCCGCTTATATAATAATTATCACCTTGGTCTATCGCAATGCCATAAATTCTTTCTACATCGCCCTCTTCCATAAAATACTGACGGACGAGTATGCCTTCACTGGAGTAGGTCAATATAAATCCGTCATCGTCTAATCCTCCTGAAATTTCAGCATTTTCTAATCCACCGGGCCCATTCTTTTGTACTTTAAGGCTACCAACTGAACCGTTTGTTTCCCCGACGGCATACAGTTCATTTTTTGAATTTACCGCCAGGTCGTGGCACCTTACCCGTTGATCACTGGCCAACTGCCGGGCCCAAAGAAATGCCCCTTCGCTAGTATACTTGGCAATAAAAACATCATCCGTTTTTTCTGCATTGATGAGTACATCAGCGCGAGGAAAGGGAAGCGGGCCTTTATCTTTGCTAGGAAAGGTAAGCGAGCTTTCAAATTCGCCGGCTACATAGATATTATTATCGTTGTCTAATGTAATGGCATAAGCCTCTTCATTACCTTCGGGGTTATCTGAAGTTTTTGCCCACTGAAATTGCCCCTGCTTATTATATTTAGCAAAATAAAAATCATCGGTTTTTGCAACGAATGTTACCGGGCGTCCATCAGGATCAAACTGTATGGTATTATTAAATTTTCCTGATATAAAAATGTTCTCTTTCTGGTCCAGTACCAAATCCATTGGGCCGGCTTCCCCGCCTTTGTTTTCTGCCAGGATGCGCGCGCTCCACTCAAGCTTTCCGCTAGGTTGGTAACAAAAAAGAAACAGGTCATAACCCCCGTCAACCGGAACCATAATGCCATCAATGGATGAATTTTCTGTAAGTACGACAAGCGTATAAATATTGCCGGATGCACCCACTGCCACTGACTCTCCCACATCATTGTTATCTCCGCCGCCGGCACTTACCAGTCCCCACTCGGTATCTTGTCCATATAAGTACGATGCGGGTGATAAGAGTGAGGGTAGCAAGCTTATCAATATCAAAATGCATTTTTTCATGGTAGATTGCGTTTAATTCGGAAAGTTGGGAGGGGCAGGTAGTTGTTTTCCTTCAGGAATGTCAGGCCCATCTCCACCTTCGCCTCCCCCACCCCCACCGCCGCTCCTGACAATGATAACTGCTCCAATTATGGCCACGGGTATACCCACCTTCAAGGCCAAT
>JBBSOG010000304.1:0-7361 GCA_038259985.1 Cytophagales bacterium | reverse complement strand
CGATGATCCGGGCAGAAGATGAAAGTGCTGCCAAACCCCACATGGGCAAAATCTACAAGACCTACGTGCAGCGCTGCTTTAAGTCGGATGCGATGGATTTTGACGATTTGCTTTTTAATACCAACGTATTGTTCAGGGAGCATCCGGATGTGCTCCATAAATATCAGCATCGTTTTCACTATGTACTGGTAGATGAATTTCAGGATACCAATTTTTCTCAGTACCTGATCACAAAAAAACTAGCCGCTGTACGACGCAATATCTGCGTTGTAGGCGACGATGCGCAGAGTATTTACGCCTTTCGGGGGGCGGATATTCAGAATATCCTCAATTTTGAGAAAGACTTTTCTGATCTCAAGGTATTTAAGCTGGAACAGAATTACCGTTCTACCAAGAATATCATTGAAGCAGCCAATTCTGTGATCAGCAAGAATAAAGCACAGCTCAAAAAGCATATCTGGACAACCAACGAAGAGGGTACGCTGGTAGAAATGATCAAGGCCACCTCCGATCAGGAGGAAGGACGTCTGGTAGCTTATTCCATCTTTGAGGAGAAAAACAATCACCACCTCCGCTACAGCGACTTTGCCATTCTCTATCGTACCAACAGCCAATCGCGGGCGATGGAAGAAGCCTTGCGTAAAAGAAATATCAAGTACAAAATTATTGGTGGCCTGTCATTTTACCAGCGCAAAGAAATCAAAGACATCATCGCTTATATGCGCTTCGCCGTTAACCAGAGTGATGAGCAGGCTTTTCGCAGGATTGTTAACTTGCCTAAGCGCGGCATCGGTGCCACCACCGTAGATAAAGTAGTGGTTACAGCCTACGAACACGATATTTCTCTTTGGGAAGTCCTTAATAACGCCCATGAATTTTTCAGCGGACGCGCAGCTAATTTGTTGGAATCCTTCAAGGATATGATGAAGGGATTTATGCTGGAAGCAGAAAGGAAAGACGCTTTTGACGCAGCTTCGCATATCGCCAAAGGTTCAGGTTTGCTACGCGATTTGTACGAAGACAAAACCATAGAAGGGCTTAACCGCTACGAAAACGTGCAGGAATTGCTCAACGCCATCAAAGAATTTGTGGACGACCCTGAAACAGAAGATAAGGGCATTGGCACATTTCTTCAGGAAGTGGCTTTGCTCAGTGCGGTAGACCAGTCTGGCGATGATGAGGAAGACCGGGTAACGATGATGACTATCCACATGGCCAAAGGACTGGAATTTCCTTACATTTATGTGGTGGGCATGGAAGAAGATCTGTTCCCTTCACAAATGATGCTCAGCAGCCGGAATGACCTGGAGGAAGAGCGGAGATTATTTTACGTGGCGATTACCCGCTCTATGAAAAAGCTGGTGTTATCTTACGCCTTGTCACGGTATCGTTTCGGCAGACTGAAAAATTGTGAGCCTAGTCGTTTTCTGGAAGAAATAGACCCGGCGTATGTGATGGTCAACAAAGCAATGGGAAGTCGCTCGGTGGTCGGAGATACCGAGCATGCCAGAGTACTGCTGAAAAGTATTCAGCGGGACCGCAGTAGAAAACCAGTGCCCACCAGCCGCAGTACTTATAAGCCTTCCGCCGATTTTGCGCCTAGTGATACCAGCCGTTTGGAAGCAGGCATGAAGGTAGAACATCCAAAGTTCGGCTTTGGTACTGTCAAAAAGCTTGATATAGAAGGCTCCAACCGAAAAGCCAAGGTAGAATTTGATGAGTTTGGCGAGAAAACGCTGCTCCTCAGTTTTGCCAAACTCAAAATACACGATGCATAAAATTATTTACCATAAAAACCAATAAAAATGTTTGAATACAATACAGCCCGGTCCAATGTTATTCTAAAAGAATACGGCAGAAACGTACAAAAACTTGCTGAGCACATCATGACCATTGATGACCGCGATAAGCGCACCCAATATGCTACCACCTTGGTAGAACTGATGCGCCAGCTCAACCCCAGCGTACGGGAAAACAACGAAACTACCCAAAAACTGTGGGATGACCTTTTCATCATGACCAATTTTGAACTGGATGTAGATGCCCCTTATCCTATGCCCGAGGTAGATATTTTGACCAAAAAACCAAAAAGGCTCTCATATAATACAGACCCGGTTTCCTATAAGCATTATGGCAAGAATATTGAAAAGCTGATAGAGAAAGCGATCGCCACCGAAACTGATGAAGAGCGTAAAGACGCTATCATTTATATGGGTAAGTTGATGAAGGGATTCTACCAAACCTGGAACAAGGAAAATGTGGATGATGCGGTAATCGTTAAAAACATCAAAGAAATTTCAAAAGGTAAGCTGGATATCTCTTTGGATGAGGTCAGGAATAACAACTTATTTGATTCTCAAAAGAGTAGCGGTAGTAGCAGTAGCAGTAGCAGTAGCAATAGGAGTTCTTCATCCAAAGGGCGGCGAAGCTCAGGAAGTAACAACAGACGAAAGAAATAAAAACAAAGCATGGCAAGTTTCAAGATTGAAGGAGGGCATAGGCTCCAGGGAGAAATCATACCACAAGGTGCAAAAAACGAAGCGTTACAAATACTATGTGCCGTCCTGCTGACTCCAGAGCAGGTGACTATTCACAAAATACCCAACATCCGTGATGTGATGAAGCTCATTGACCTGCTACGGTCTATGGGGGTGGAGATAGAAAAAGTGGGTGAAGAGTCCTATTCATTTAAAGCTGCCAATGTCAATATCGGATATCTGGAAACGCCGGAATTTACCCGGCAGGCTACTGAGCTGAGGGGTTCTATTATGATTCTTGGCCCTTTATTAGCGCGTTTTGGTAAGGGACGTATTCCTATGCCGGGCGGGGACAAGATCGGACGCCGTCGCTTGGATACCCACTTCATCGGCTTGCAAAAACTAGGGGCACATTTTCATTACGATGCTGCCAATAAATATTATAGTGTAGAAGGCGACCACCTCCGGGGAGCGTATATGCTGCTGGATGAGGCCAGTGTTACCGGAACAGCCAATATTGTAATGGCTGCGGTGCTGGCTAAAGGTAAGACCACCATTTATAATGCTGCTTGTGAGCCATATTTGCAGCAGCTTTGCGCTATGCTGAACCGCATGGGAGCACAAATTACTGGTGTCGGTTCTAATTTGCTTTACATAGAGGGCGTTCCTTCACTAGGCGGTACCGAACATACTATGCTTCCGGATATGATTGAGATTGGTAGCTTCATCGGTATGGCTGCTATGACCAATTCTGACATTACGATTAAGGATGCAAGGGTGGATATGCTGGGCATCATTCCTGAAACCTTTCGCAAACTGGGCATTCACTTTGACATAGAGGGCGATGATATCCATGTCTACGGCAACGAAAATTATGAGATAGACACTTTTATTGATGGCTCTTTCATGACCATTGCCGATGCCATCTGGCCGGGGCTTACGCCGGATTTATTAAGTATTATTTTGGTCGTGGCCACACAAGCTAAAGGAACCGTGCTCATTCACCAGAAAATGTTTGAAAGCCGCCTGTTTTTCGTAGACAAATTGCTGGATATGGGTGCACAGGTCATTCTTTGTGACCCGCACCGCGCTACAGTAATCGGGCTGGACAGAAAGCAAGCGCTAAGAGGAATTTCCATGACATCACCGGATATCCGTGCCGGAGTTGCCCTGTTGATCGCGGCCATGTCTGCCGAAGGGAAAAGCACAATTTATAATGTAGAGCAAATAGACCGGGGTTATCAGCACATTGATAAAAGGCTCAGAGCCTTAGGTGCTCACATTGAGAGAAATGATTGATAATGATATGTGAATAACGATTAAAGAGAGGGGCAATTTGCCCCTTTTTTATGCTATTGCTTTAATATCCCTGATCATCAATTGAAGGGTAGTGTTACCATTGTAGTGGTTTTCTTCTACATTATAGGCCATTTGGAAGGGTGCTCCATCCAGTATTGTTTCATAAAAATGTGCCATCCCAAAGCCGATAGCATGATATACTTTCTGGCTTCCTTCCTGGCGGAGGCTAAACTTCAGATGCTGCTCTTTTAATATCTGGGGGTAGCCATACACCAGCAAATGATCACTCATGAATATCGGGCGCATATTGCCTGGCCCAAAGGGAGCCAGTTGTTTGATGATATTGAAAAATTTGGGGTTAATATCTGATAATTTAATCGGCACATCAATTTTTATCTGAGGTATAAGTTGGTCCTCACTAATAGATTGTGATACGACTTCTTCAAATTTCTTTTGAAACACAGCAACGTTATCTAAACTCAAGGTAAGCCCGGCAGCATACTTATGCCCTCCAAACTGCTCCAATAAATCAGAACAAGCCTCAATAGCTGAATACACATCAAAGCCATCTACGGAACGGGCGGAGCCGGAAGCTTTGCCATGGGATTCAGTGAGAATGATTGTAGGCCGGTAATGTTTTTCTATACAACGTGAGGCCACGATGCCTACTACGCCCTTGTGCCAGTCGTTTTTGAACAGTACAGTAGTTTTAGTATGGCCTGAATTTTCATCCTGCGCAATCATTTCCAGGGCTTCCTGCGTCATTACTGTATCGTAGCCACGCCTTTCTGTGTTCTGCACATTCAGCTCATTGGCCATCTTTACTGCGCATTCGTCTGTTTCAGCCAGCAAAAGTTGTACGGCAGCTTTGGCGTGTTCCATACGACCGGCGGCGTTGATGCGCGGTGCAAAGCCAAAAACAATATTGTCAATGTTTATCTCATTTCTCAATCCGGCGAGTTGTGCTAGGGCTTTCAGTCCGGGGCGGGGGGAATCATTGAGCCTTTGCAGGCCAAAATAACTCAGGATACGGTTCTCACCATTGATAGGCACAATGTCTGCCGCGATAGCCACGGCCACTAGGTCCAGCCACTCCACCAGTTGTTTATGATGACTTTTGATGCGTACACAATAGCCGTGTAGCAACTTGAAGCCCACGCCACAGCCACAAAGTTCTTTGAAGGGATACTGACAACCGTCTTGCTTAGGATTGAGAATTGCGTGAGCAGGCGGCAACTGATCGCCCGGACGGTGATGGTCACATACGATAAAGTCAATGTTCTTTTTCCTCGCTTCGTTAATCATCCCTACCGCACGAATGCCACAATCCAAGGAAATTATTAATGAAAAATTGTGATCTGCTGCGTATTGGATTCCTTCTTCAGATATGCCGTAACCTTCTTTGTAGCGGTGAGGAATGTAGTATTCTATATGCTCATAGATGGAGTGCAAGAAGCCATAAGCCAGCGCGACCGAGGTGGTGCCATCTACATCGTAATCGCCGTAAATCAGGATTTTCTCCTGTCGCTCCATTGCCAGGATTAGCCGGTTGACGGCATGGTCCATGTCTTTCATCAAAAAGGGGTCATGCAGCATTTTGAGGCTGGGCCGGAAAAAACGTTTTGCCTCCTCAAAATCCTCAACCCCTCGCTGAATCAGCAGATTGGCCAGCGCTGGGTTTACGTTAATTTCACTAGCCAGTTTTTGTACAGCCTCTTGATTTGACTGCTCTTGAAACACCCACCGCTTCTCCATGACCTCCCTTCTTTAAAGCAATAATTATTTAGTAAAGTCGAATGTATATTCTATGGTAAAATCATCTACTGGTAATTCATCCCCTCCATCTTCAGCTAAATTGATATCGTTTTCATCAAGTGTCAATACAACCCCGAGCTTACTTGCTGTAAGTTCTTTGATGTCAAAAATAAGGTTACTTACATCGTCGTTGTCTAAATCAATAGTTAAGTTCTGTTCATCGGAACTTAAAGCCCAAACATCTTGATACGGGTCCGAGGAGCTAGGATTTGTTAGTAGATAAGTATTATCATCATTGAAAGTAATTACTGTGTTAGGCGGAAAAATGCTATCCGCTAAAACCGCTAAGCTTTCTTCAAATTCTTTTGCCATCGCTTCAAATGGTGAACCTGCTACATTATCTTTTGTCAGTGTCAAACCGCTAGCAGTAATACTGTAATCAGTAAGGGCACTGGATTGAATGGTCCAGGTGCCGAGCAGCACTTCTTCACGGCTCATTTCCTGATCATCATCGCTACAAGCTTGTATGAACAGGAATGCAAATAGTACTGGCAGCCAAAACAATTTTGTTCTTGCTCTCATAATTTTATTAGTTAAGTGTATAAAGATGACGAACCTAGAGGAATTATACAACATAGAAAAAGCGTACACTCCTATAAGTATACGCTCATTCTATGGTTTTCAGATTTCTTTGGCGGCTACTCGCTACTCTGATTGCTGCGCAAATCTTCCAGCACTTCTTTTAAGGGGACACGAGCACCATCGCGAAAAGGCACAATCCAGGCGTCTTTAACCCCCATAGCCCTCAGGTATTTTTTGAATTTGTCCGCTTCCCAGTAATCACGGAAATTGCCTAAAGTATAGACTTGCAAACCCTGGGCATCTGTTTCCCCGTTGAAATTTTCGCTGGTCTCCAGGTAGGGCTCCAGGTTTTTGTCACGGTAAGCACCAATCTGCACCCGAAAGACCAAGCCTTCATCATAATGATTGGAGAGCGGCACGTTTTGTTCTGTAGGTTTACTTTCCATCGTAGCACGGGCTTCCTGAAGTTCTCCTTCCAGTCTGCGTACCTGGTCTTTCATTTGCTTGGCCTCAGAATCTTTGCTCTCCAGTTGGCTTTTCAGGGAGTTTACTTCCCCGGAAAGTTCACTGGCTTGCTGTTTGGCCTCTTGTTGTTGACTTCTCATTTTGTCAAACTCATCCGGGCTCATTTTTTTTAATTCTTTTAACCGGCTCTTTTGTTCTTTTTTGAGCTTCTTTTTCTGCTTTTTCAATTCTTTCTTAGACATCTCCTGCGCCTGGACAGTTTCAGGGACAACGGTCAATGCGAAAAGGAAAAATACGGCAATCCATAGATACTTCATGGCATTATTTGTATGTTGTAAGTAGCACTTATGCTTTTTTAACAAGTTTTTTACTTCAAACTTCCTACCATATTTTCAGGAACGACCCACTCGTCAAATTGTTCGTTGGTAAGCAAACCGCTGGAGATGGCAGCCTCACGTAATGTTGTTCCCTTTTCATAGGCTTTCTTGGCTATTTTTGCTGCATTCTCGTAACCTATGTGGGTATTAAGGGACGTCACCAGCATGAGGGAGTTTTCCAGGTTTTGTTTAATGACCTCTTTATTAGGCTCAATGCCTACGGCGCAATTATCGTTAAATGATTCACAGGCGTCACCTAACAATCTGGCAGAATTGAGTAGGTTGTAGATCATCATGGGTTTGAATACGTTGAGCTCAAACTGCCCGTTCATTCCGCCTATACTGATGGCTGCGTCATTTCCAATTACCTGCGCGCACACCATGGTCAATGCTTCGCATTGGGTTG